>JBBPZC010000211.1:0-16006 GCA_038199275.1 Actinomycetales bacterium | reverse complement strand
GTGACCTCAATGCACAAACTCACCGCCGCAAAGCCCATGGATTCCCTGCACATCACCACGGTGCAACTCGCCGTCTGTGCCGTGGTTTTCACGGTGGCCTCGCTGTTCCAAGGGGACTCCATCCCGGCATATCTCTCAACGCTCACTCCCGGCCGCGGCGCGTTGTTCCTTTACCTCGTGCTGATTTGCACGGTGTTCGCCTTCTTCGTCCAGACCTGGGCCGTCAGGCGCACCTCTCCCTCGCGCGTCAGCCTGCTGCTCGGTACCGAACCCCTCTGGGCCGTCCTGATAGGGGTCTTGATCGCCCAAGACACGGTGAGCCCCATCGGCTATTGCGGCATCGTGCTCGTGCTCGCCGGCACCGCGTGGGGTCGTGCCGTTGAACAGCGTCGTTCCGTCGAACAGCAGCGGCTAACTGCGCAGCACCTGATGGACGAACTGGACGGCGACCGAGCCCTCCCCCACCGCTGAGGCAACGCGTTTCAACGACCCGGCCCGGACATCCCCCACGGCAAAGACCCCCGGGACGCTGGTTTCATACAGGTAGGGGTCGCGTTCGCCGTCCGAACTCTTGTAGCGGCGCGCACCCAGGGCGGGCCCGGTCAGGATGAAGCCACGCTCATCCCGGGCGATTTGGGGCGGCAGCCAGTCCGTGTGCGGCGAGGCACCAATGAAGACAAACAAGGCCGACGCCGGCACCTCGCCCATACTCCCGGCGCCAGAGCCGCCGCTGGAATCAACCATGGTCACGGTTTCCAAGCGGCCGTCCCCGGCGAGGGAGTGGATGGTCGTGTTGCAGCGGACCACAATGTTGGGGTGGGCGGCAATTTGGTCCACCAGGTACGAGGACATCTTCGCGCCAAGGTCCGCGGCACGGCACAGGATCGTGACAGAACGGGCATACTCGGAGAAGTACACGGCAGCCTGGCCGGCCGAGTTGGCCCCGCCAACCACCACAATGTCCTCCCCCGTCACGGTGTCGCGTTCGCTCAGCGACGCCCCGTAAAACACGCCGCGCCCCTCCAGTTCCTTGCTGCCGGGTACATCCAGGCTGCGGTAGGAAACGCCGCAGGCCAGAATGACGGCGCCGGCACTGAGGGTGGAGCCGTCGGTCAGCACCACCCTCGGATATGGGTTTGTCAGGTCCAATTCCAGAGCCGAGGTCGGCGCGAGCACGTCAACGTGGAACCGCCGAGCCTGGGTCACGGCCCGGCGCGCCAAATCCGAGCCGGAAATGCCTGTGGGAAAACCCAGATAGTTTTCAATGCGGGAGGACTGTCCGGCCTGCCCACCCGCCACATGCCCTTCAATGCAGACGGTGTGCAGACCCTCGCTGGCACCGTAGACTGCTGCCGCAAGTCCGGCTGGCCCCGCTCCCACTATGGCCAAATCGCACGATTCGGCATCCGCGTGGGTCTTGTGGCCCAGCGCTGCGGCGAGGGATCCGACGTCGGGCTTGTGCAAAGTGGTGCCATTCGGGGTGATGACCAGGGGCAGTCCGTCATCGCCGGCCGCCTCCCACAGCGCCCGCCCCTCCTCGCTGGTATCAACGTCAAACCACTGCATGGGGATCTGGTTGCGCTGCAGGAAATCCCGGATTTCGTGGGTGCCGCCCGACCACCGGCTGCCCACAACCCGGGTCATCGTGTAGCTGGGCTGGTGGTGCGCATGCCAGTCCTCCAGCAGGTCGTCGATGACCGGGAACAGGCGCTCCTCAGGCGGATCCCACGGCTTGAGAATGTAGTAATCCAGATGCAGATCGTTGATGGCGCCAATGGCCACGTCGGTGTCGGCGTACGCGGTCAGCAGCACGGTGCGGATTTCCGGGAACAGCTCCAGCGCCGCTGCGAGGACCTCGGTGCCGTTCACTTCCGGCATGCGCTGATCGGAAATAACGACGGCGACCGGCTCGCCTCGGACTTTCAGTGCCTTGAGCGTGTCGATGGCCTCGGCACCGCCGGAGGCCGTGAGCACGCGGTAGTTGCGCCCGTATTTGCTGCGCAAATCACCGCGCACCGCGCTCAAAACGGCGGGGTCGTCGTCGGCGGCAAGAATCACGGGCCGTTGCGGGGCGTTCTCAGTCATGGCTGCTTCCCGGCGCTTCGCCAGGTGCTTGCTCGGGCGCAGCGGGCGGGCGGCGCAGCGGCAGCCACACCCGGAACACGGTGTTGCCCGGGCTCGATTGCACGGTGACGGTGCCGCCGGTCCCCCGGATCATGTTGAACACGATGTTCAGGCCCAGCCCGGTCCCCTTCCCCGGCGCCTTGGTGGTGAAGAACGGGTCAAAGACCTGGCTCAGCACCTCGGCCGGGATGCCGGCGCCGTCGTCCCCTATTTCGACGGCGACCCCTCCGTCTGCGGCCCGGGTGCGGATGCTCAGGCGGCCGGAGCCGTTCATGGCGTCGGCCGCGTTGTCGATCAGATTGGTCCAGACCTGGTTCAGCTCGCTGCCGAGGGTTTCAATGTGGGGCACGTCGGCGCCGTAGTCGCGGAGCACCTCGACGCCCTGTTTGAGCTTGGCCTGGAGCATGACGAGAGTGCCGTCGAGCCCGTCGTGAATGTTCACATCCTGCACGGGGGCCCGGTCCATGTAGCTGTAATCCTTGAGCGCGCCGACGATTTCGGAGATGCGTTCCGAGCCGTGCCCAATCTGCGCAATGAGCCCATAGGCGTTGCAGGCTTCGGAGACCGCGGTCAGCGCGGTGCCCAGGTGCGCCGGGTCAAACGTCGCGGCAATTTCATCCAGATCCGCCGGCTCCAAGCCCAGATCCACAAGGGAACCGGAGGCCTCCCACGCATCGCCGAGCCCGTGCTCGCCCAGCCAGTCCTCAATGGCTTCCTCGCGGTCACTGCGGCTCAGCGGATCCAACCTCTCGCCAGTGCGCATCTGCCCCGCAGCGCGCTCAATCAGGCCGGCGAGCCGTGCCGCTTCAGCCGGACTCTGGGCAGAGCGTGCCAACGTGAGCAGGGCCGCGCAGGTTTTGGAAAACGTCTCCTCCAGCAGGGCTGCACCGCGTTTTGCGGCTGCGGCCGGGTTGTTTAATTCATGCGCCATGCCGGCGCTCAGCCGACCCAACGTGGCCAGCTTCTCACTCTGGATCAGTGCGGCCGAACGCTCGGCCACCTCATCCTCGAGTTGCTTTTGATACGCCGCCGCCAGCGCCTCCGCTTGTTTACGGTCGCTGACATCGCGGAAGAAGGTGTGCGTGCCCACATACCGGCCCTCGCGGAACCGCCCCGTCGCGTTGCCCTCCACCGGGAAGGTGCGCCCGCCCTTGGCCACGAACGAGATTTCCACCTTGTCGAAGGATTTCCCGCTCATGATCTGTCCAATGAGCAGCGTGCAGTGCTCGTGGTCCACCTCGGCGACAATGTCGAACAGCGTCAGTCCCGGCAGTTCCTCCGGCGTGTAGCCGAGATTCGTGTGCCAGGCGCGGTTCACAAACTCAAAACTGCCGTCCGGCAGGATGCTCTGGACAATGTCGTGCGCGGATTCAATCAGGTCCAGATAGCGCTGCTCGCTTTCCCGCACGGTCGCCTCGGCCTGGTGGCGCGGCGTCAGATCCCGTGCCACCGCCCGGTAGGCCCGCTCCTCCTGCACACCCACCGCCGTCCACAGCAGCCACCGGGTTGAGCCGTCCTTGGCCAGAAACCTGTTCTCGAAACGTACGACGGCGCCACCGCGTTCGCGTGCCGCGTCCAGTTGCGCCTGGGTTGCGTCGGCGTCGTCGGGATGGACGAATTCCAACAGCGGGCGGGTGTGGAGTTCATGCTGGTCCCAGCCAAGGAGCGCCGCCCAGTCCCCCGTGGTTTCGCGAAAATAGCCGTCAAACCCCGCAACACAGGCAATATCGGCACTCAGATCCAGTAGGCGGGTGGCGACCTGCTGCGGCCACGAATCAATGCCAAGCGCGAATTCCGGCATGGGGCTCCTTCACGGAACGTCCGCCCGGATTGTGCAGGCGGCCTACTCTCACAACATACCCCCGCCGCCCTGGCCCGTCGAGAGCGTGCCCTGCGGAGCTCTTCGACACCGAAGAGTCCAGCCACCGCTCACCGAGCCGCCCCACCGGGCATCGAGTGTACGTTTGTGCAGCCCGCAGGCGTCAGACCCCGGCAGGCACTGCCGCCCGCGAGTGCATGCCGCGCTGCCAGGTGAGGTATCCGCCGTCGAGGTTGTGGACGGTGAAGCCGAGCTGGGACAGGATCCGGGCCGCGGTGTTGCCGCGCTGACCCACGGCGCAGTGCACCACCAATGGCGCGTCCGGCAGTTCGGCATGGCGGGCACGCAGCTCATCAACTTGGACATTGAGCGCCCCGGGGATCGCACCGGCGTCGAATTCGCCTGGGCTGCGCACGTCAATGATCTGGGCACCCGCGGCCACGGCGTTATCCAGTTCGTGCCATTGCAGCGTGCGCACCGTGCCGGCAGCGAGGTTGTCCGCGATCATGCCGAGCATGTTGACAGGGTCCTTGGCCGAGCCAAATTGCGGTGCGTAGGCCAGTTCCAGATCGGCCAGATCACTGGCAGTGAGGCCGGCGCGCATGGCCGTTGCGATGACGTCGATGCGCTTGTCCACACCGTCTCCACCCACGCCCTGAACGCCAAGAATCGCGTCCGTTTCGGGGTCCACGAGCAGTTTCAGTGACATGCCCGCGGCGCCCGGGTAGTAACCGGCATGGTTGGCCGGGTGTGAATGGATGGCCCGGTAGGGCCGGCCCGCCGCGCGCAGCCGCTTCTCATTCCAGCCGCTCATGGCCGCCGTCAGCCCAAAGACACCGACGACGGCGGTGCCCAGGACGGGCGCGGAGCGGACCCTGCGCCCCGTGATGACATCGGCGACGAGGCGCCCGTGCCGGTTCGCGGTCTGGGCCAGCGGCACCAGGACGGAATCGCCGGAGACGGCGTCACGCTTTTCGGCAGCGTCCCCCACGGCGTAAATGTTGGGGTTGCTGGTGCGTTGCGAGTCATCCACCACGACTCCCCCGTTGGCGCCGATGGCCAATCCGGCAGCGCGTGCCAGCCCGCTTTCGGGGCGCACGCCGGTGGCAGTCACCACAAGATTGGCTGCGATGCGCGTCCCATCGGCGAGGAACACGGCGTCGTGCCCAATGCGCTCGGTGACCGCATTGGTGCGAACCGTGACGCCGTTTGCCTCGAGACGTTCGACGACGGGCGGCAGCATTTCGGGGTCAAGCGGCGCCAGGATCTGGGGGCCCGACTGCAGGAGGGTGACACGCACCCCGCGCAGGGCCAGGTTTTCAGCGAGCTCCAAACCAATGAAACCGCCGCCGAGGATGGCTGCGTGGAGGGTGGATGGGGCGTCGGAGCCCGTGGCCGCGCGGGATTCCAGCACGGAAAGTTCGGCCATGATGGCGTCAAGATCGCCGATATCACGCAGGCTGTGCGCACGCTCAATGCCGGGCAGCGCGGGGCGGTGCGGCGCAGCACCGGTGGCCAGCACGAGCGCGTCGTAGCCCTGCTCAAATTGGGCTCCGGTGGCGAGGTCGCGCACGGTGACCGTTCCGGCGTCGTGGTTCACGGCCGTGACCTCATGGCGGATGCGCACATCCAGATTGAAGCGCGACTTCAGTGATTCGGGGGTCTGCAGCAGCAACGCTTCGCGTTCATCGATGATCCCGCCCACGTGGTAGGGCAGGCCGCAGTTGGCGAAGGAAACGTGCTCGCCGCGTTCGAAGACGGTGATGGCCGCGTGTTCGTCATTGCGCCGGAGCCGGGTCGCGGCGGACATGCCGCCGGCCACGCCGCCAACAATCACAATGTGGCGGGGAGCACTCATTTGTTGTCCGTCTTTGCGCCAAAGAGCCTGCTGAACCAGCCCCCGGTGCTTTTCTTCGGAGTTGCGGTCTTGGGCGCATTGCGGTCGCACTGGCAACGTTCGGACTTGGGGATGTGGCGCATCACGTCATCCACGTGGTTGCCACATCCAGCCCAGGTGGTCTTGTTGCAGGAACGGCATTTCACGGCACGGCACATGTGGTTTCTCCTCGGTTTCGATACCCCCATGGGTATCGCTAACCACTACTCTACATACCCCAGGGGGTATGATGTCAACGTAGTGTCCAACCACCTAGGAGCGTCATGCAACTCTCGGAAGAAGCGTCCAAACCGATCATCAACCGGCTCCGCCGAGCCAACGGGCAACTGGCGGGAATCATCCGCATGCTCGAGGAAGGGCGCGACTGCGAAGACATCGTGATGCAGATGGCGGCCGTCGGCAAGGGCCTGGACCGGGCAGGATTCGGGCTGGTTGCCGGCACCTTAAAGGAGTGCCTGGCGTCGGGGCAGAGCGAGGAACTCGACAGCGGGAAGCTGGAGAAACTGTTCCTGTCGCTGGCCTGACGCGGGCAGCGGCTGCTGGATCAGCTCGGGAAACTCGACGCTGAGGCGGCGCTGCGGCGCTCAGTTCAGGAAAAGCGCAGCCGATGCGGCGCGTGCTGGATCCGTTCAGGAAAAGCGCAGCCGGTAGGCGGCCATGGCGAGGGCGTACGCCACCACCAGAATGCCCACACACCAGAGAAAGGCGATCCAAAGGCTGGACCCAACGGCCTGCTGTGCCAGTAGGGACCGGATCGCGTCCACAATGGAGGTCACCGGCTGGTTCTCCGCGAACCAGCGCACCGGGCCCGGCATGCCGGCTGTGGGTACAAACGCGGAGCTGATGAACGGCAGGAAGATCAGCGGGTAGGAAAAAGCGCTGGCTCCGTCCACGGTCTTCGCGGAAAGTCCGGCAACCACGGCCAGCCACGTCAGCGCCAGCGTGAACAGGACCAGGATGCCCAGCACGGTCAGCCAGTCCAGCACCGAGGCGCCCGATCGGAACCCCATCAGCAGAGCCACGGCCACCACCACGACCACCGAGACCAGATTTGCCACGAGCGAGGTCACCACATGCGCCCACAGCACCGACGAGAGGGCAATCGGCATTGACTGGAATCGTTCAAAGATGCCGGTCTTCAAGTCCAGAAACAGCCGGTAGGCGGTGTAGGAAATGCCCGAGGCAATCGTGATCAGCAGAATGCCCGGCAGCAGGTAGTTCACGTAGTTGCCCGGGCCGGCCTTGATGGCGCCGCCCAAAACGTACACGAACAGCAGCATGAAGGCGATGGGCATGAGCACCGTGGTGATGATGGTGTCCAGGCTTCGGGTGACGTGACGCAGGGACCGCCCCGACAGAACGGCGGTGTCGGCGAAAAAGTGCTTGGTCATTGGCTTGGCCTTAGTCTTGCACTGCTTTGGCACTGCCCTGCTGGCGGGCGCCGCGGTTTCCCACCACGGCGAAAAAGACGTCTTCGAGGGTGGGCTGCTTTTCCACGTATTCAACCGTGGCCGGTGGCAGCAGGGCCTTCAGTTCGGCCAGGGTGCCATTGACGATGATCCTGCCCTCATGCAGGATGGCAATTCTGTCCGCCAGCTGTTCGGCCTCGTCCAGGTACTGGGTGGTCAACAGCACGGTTGTGCCATGGCCGGCCAGTTCCTGCACGGCCGCCCACACCTCCAAACGACCCTCCGGGTCCAGACCGGTAGTGGGTTCGTCCAGGAAAATGACCGGCGGGTCCCCGATCAGGCTCATGGCAATATCGAGGCGCCGACGCATGCCACCGGAATATTCGGCGACTTTCCGCCCTCCGGCGTCGGTCAGCGAGAAGCGTGCCAGCAGCCTGTCGGCAACGGCGCCCGGGTTCTTCAGGTGACGCAGCCTGGCCACCAGGACGCAGTTCTCGCGTCCGGAAAGAATGTCGTCGACGGCGGCGAACTGTCCGGTCAGGCTGATTGATTCACGCACCCGTCCCGGCTCGGAAGTGACGTCGAAACCATTGACGGCGGCAGCTCCGGCGTCGGGCTTCAACAGGGTGGACAGGATGTTCACGACGGTGGTTTTCCCGGCGCCGTTGGAGCCGAGGAGGGCGAAGATGGAACCCCCGGCGACGTCGAAATCGACACCGCGCAGCACTGCCAAGTTCTTGTAGGACTTGGCCAGGCCCTGCACTCGGATGGCAGGGGCGGCGGTGTTCATGGCTGCGGGACCTCGCCGGCGGCGCGTGCAACGGCGTTGTTCAGGCGGGCCCGCTCCTTGCGAATCCAGCTGCCGCCGCCGTAGTTTTCCATGAAGATCTCCGCGAATTCCACGGGGTCTGTGCCGACCACGTCGCGGATCGGCGTGCCGGCGGCGACGCTTTGTTCGAGCAGGTCGGCAAGGTCCTCGAGCATGGCGATCAGGCTGTTGCCGTCGTTGCTCGGGCCCATGTACATGAGGTAGCGTTCCAGCGCGGCGCCCGTCTCGCGGTAGCCGGTCGGCAGCGCCTTCACGCGGGCCTTGTACTCGCGGTACTTTTTCTTGTCACCGAGGTCGCCGGTGATCTTTTCAATCCAGCTCATGGCTTGTTCCTTCCGTGGCGGAGTTGTTCGAGCCTTTCGGACAGGAAGCCCCACGTTTTCCAAAACTCCTGCAGATAGTCCCGCCCGTGGGCGTTGAGGGTGTAGACCTTGCGCGGCGGCCCCTTCTCGGAGGCCACTTTTTCGACCTCGACGAGGCCGTTTTTTTCGATCCGCACGAGCAGCGCGTAAATGGTTCCCTCGGCGATGTCGGTGAATCCCTGTTCGCGCAGGCGGGCGGTGATGTCGTAGCCGTACGCGGGTTCGCCAGCCAGGGTTGCCAGGACGATGCCTTCCAGCGTGCCCTTGAGCATTTCCGTCATTTGCCTGCCCATGGAACATCCTCGCTACTCAATACTGTTGACTACCAGTACATAGTACCACCGAGTACCGAGGGCGCAATAGGGGCTTTGGCGAGTGTTTTTCGCGCTTTACAGCGTACGGCGGCGGACGCGTTCCCTGAATGCTCTCCGCCCTCTCCACTCCCCGGCTACCGCCCCACCAACCCCAGCTGCGCGTCGTTGTAGCGGTTGCCGGCCACCCCCATGCGGGCGGCCACGGCGTTCAGGTCGGAAAGCTCATCAGCGGACAGTGCGACGGCGGTGGCACCGGCGTTTTCCCGCACCCGTTCGAGCCGGCGTGTGCCGGGGATGGGCACAATCCAAGGCTGCTGGGCCAGCAGCCAGGCGAGCGCGAGCTGGCCCGCAGTGGCGCCCTTCGCTGCCGCGAGCGCCGCAACGTGGTCCACGAGGGTCTGGTTGGCGGCACGGTTTTCCTCACTGAAGCGCGGGATGGTGCCGCGGATGTCGCCGGCGGAAAAGTCTGTGCCGGCCGTGACGGTGCCGGTCAAAAAGCCCTTGCCCAGCGGGCTGAACGGGACGAAGCCGATGCCCAGTTCGGCCAGGGTGGGCAAAACTTCGGGCTCGGGGTCACGCGTCCAGAGTGAGTATTCGCTTTGCACTGCGGTGACGGGGTGGACGGCGTGGGCGGCCCGAATGGTCCCGGCGGCCGCCTCGGAGAGGCCGAAGTGGCGCACCTTGCCTTCGCGCACCAGCTCCCCCACGGTTCCGGCAACCTCCTCGATGGGCACGTTCGGATCCACCCGGTGCTGATAAAACAGGTCCAGCGTGTCCACGCGGAGGCTCCGTAGTGAAGCCTCGGCGACGGCCCTGATGCGCGCCGGCGTGCTGTCCAGGCCCACCGGCTTCCCGCCTTCGATCCGCCAACCGAACTTCGTCGCAATGACCACCTCGCCGCGCACCGGTTCGAGCGCCTCGCCCACCAACTCCTCGTTGACGAACGGCCCGTACACCTCCGCCGTGTCGAAAAAGGTGATGCCGGCATCGACCGCGTCACGCAGCACGCCCATCATGGCGCGCCGGTCGCCCGGATTGGGGCCGTAGCTTTGCGACATGCCCATGGCGCCCAAACCAATCGCGGAAACTTCGAGCCCCTGGCCCAGTGTTCGTGTATGCATTGCGCGCTCCTTGCTAGTCCGGAAAACCTCCGCGGCCGTGCCGCGGCCATGTCCCCAGCCTACGACCCGCCCGCCCGGCTGGCTCGTGCCGCGTAATCTGGAGGAACCACCCAACTCATCGCCGAGGACGGACTTAACCATGACCACCTTCACGGAACTCCATTACGCGGATGCGCCGCTGCTGCTGCCCAACGCCTGGGACATCGGCTCCGCGTTGGCCTTCGCGGCGGCCGGATTCCCTGCCATCGGCACCACCAGCTTTGGTGTTTGTGCAAGCATCGGGATGCCCGACGGCGGAGGGGTCAGCCGGGCGGGCACCCTTGCCTTGGTGGCGGGGCTGGCCAGGCTTGGCGCGCATGTCAGCGCCGACATTGAAAACGGCTACTCGGATGACCCCGACGAAGTGGCCGCATTTGTGGCCGAACTGGCCGCCGCGGGAGTGGCCGGGGTCAACATCGAGGACAGTGCGGACGGGCATTTGGTGGCCCCGGCGCTCTCAGTGGCCAAGGTTGCTGCCGTGAAGAAGCTGGTTCCGTTGGTGTTTGTCAACGCCCGGGTGGACAACTTTTGGTTTGGCGAGGACGCTTCCGTGGACGCCGTTCTGGCCCGGGCCCATGCCTACGCCGAGGCTGGTGCGGACGGGATCTTCGTCCCCGGTGTTGGCACGGCGGAGGACATCCATGCCATTGCCGCCGGGATCCAGCTGCCGCTAAACGTTCTGGCGCACCCGACCCTGACGGTGGCCGAGCTCGGGCAGCTCGGGGTCCGCCGGGTGAGCACGGGATCCCTGCCGTACCGCGCTTCGGTGGATGCGGCGGTGAACGTGGCCGCCGCTCTGCGGGACGGCACTCCGGTACCGCCGGCGACGTCGTACTGGGACATGCAGGCGCGCTTGGAGAAGTTCCAGGGCAGCTGACGCTGCGGCCACTGGCGCCCGAGCCGGAGCAGGCGGCTTGCGGGCAACCGCTGAGGTTAACCCACTGCTTTCTTCAGCAGCGCCACGAGCTGCTTGCGCTCGGCCGCGCGCAGCTTCGTGACGGCGAAGGAACTGGGCCAGAAGTTGCCGTCGTCCAGCTGCGCATCTTCCTGGAACCCAATGGTCGCATACCGGGCCTTGAACTTTGCTGCAGCCTGGAAGAACACCACCACCTTGCCATCGGCGTTAATGTACGCGGGCATGCCGTACCAGGTCTTGGCGCTCAGCGGAGTGTGTTCCTTCACCAGCTCATCGAGCGCCTCTGCCAACTCCCTGTCCGTCCCGGTCATCTCCTCGATGGCGGTCCGGCACGCCGCCTCCATGTCCGCACCGGCCTTGGCAGCCTTCGCCTCGGCCGCAGCTGCACGCATTGCCGCTTTTTCTTCTTTGCTGAACGTGGTGTTTGCCATGGTCTGGCTCCTTCTTGGAATCGGCATTTACCCCACTGTAGATGGATGCGGAGGAGCCGAGCTTCTCTAATCCTGCTCGCTTGCCCCGCGGTTGCCAATGCGCAGCCAAACATGCAACCCCCTGCGGGATTCAGCCGGGGGTTGCGGTATGCGGCTTCTGTGCCATCAGTCCTTGATTGCGCCGAGCGCAAGGCCGGACTGCCAATAGCGCTGCAGACACAGGAACGCAATAACCAGCGGGATGATCATGAGCAGGGAACCGGTGATGACGACGTTTTGAATTAATTCACCATTTCCTGCAGTTGAACCCAGCTTGTTCCATTGATTAAGCCCAATTGTCAACGGGTACCACGCGGGATCCTTCAGCATGATCAGCGGCAGGAAGTAGTTGTTCCAAATGGAGACCACGGAGAACAGCAGTACCGTCACGGTGGCAGGAGCCAACAGCGGCAAGGCAATCTTCAAGAAAATGCGCAGTTCACCGGCGCCATCAATGCGTGCGGCCTCAATCAGTCCGGTCGGTACAGCCTGATCCGTGAACACCCACATCAGGTAAAGCCCGAAGGGGTTGATGAAGGATGGGATGAGAATTGCCCATGGCGTATTCGTAATCCCCAGCTGCGCGAAGAGCAGGAACTGTGGGATAGCCAGTGCGATGCCGGGGACTGAGATGGAGCCCAGCACGATCAGCAGGAATGCCCGTCTGCCGGCAAAGTCGAACTTGGCGATGGCATAACCGCCCAGTGCTGCCAGGAATGTGGACACCAGTGCCCCCACCACAACGTACATCACCGTGTTCATGAGCCAGCGGGCAAAGATGCCCTCCTGGAAAGTGAACACCTGCTTGATGTTCTCCCACAGGGCGAAACTGTCGCCAAACGACAAACCAAAGGAGGAGACAAAGTCTGCCTGGGATTTCGTGGCGTTAATGAGCAACCACACGATGGGCAGCAGGCAGTAGATGGCGAACAGCCCGGTCATGAGAGTCAAAACGAGGCTTTTCTTGGGGTCGGTCAGGGAATGGAGCTTCGTCCGGCGCTCAGGTGCGGGCGGCGCCGTCGACCCTTCAACTTCCATCTTGGGCAAGGTACGGCTACTTGTTAAAGACATTCTTCATCCCCTTGATCTGCACGGCGTAGGCGATGACGATGGTGAACGCGGCCATGACCAGGGCCAGCGCGGCTGCGTACCCTTGCTGCGAACCCGTGAACGCGAGGTTGTAGGCGTACATATTCGGTGTGTAGTAGGAGGTAATTCCACTGTTGGAGACCAGAGTGGCCAAAATATTTGGTTCGTTGAAGAGCTGGAAGGTGCCGATGATCGAGAAGATGATCGTAATGCTCAGAGAACCCCGCAGGGCTGGAAGCTTGATGTAGCGGATGACCTGGAATTCATTGGCGCCATCGATGGCCGCTGCCTCGTATGTTTCCCGCGGGACCGCCCTCAACGCCGCGTAGAAGATCAGCATGTTGTAGCCGGTGAAGCCCCACGTGACGATGATGCCAATGGAGATCATGGTGGTTTCCGGGGCGAAAGGATTGAAAGAGGTGCCCGCCGCCTTGTTCAGACTGCCAATAAGTCCATAGCGGATGCCGAGCATGAAGCCCCACATGAGCGTTGAGACGATGGCCGGAATCGCATAAGGCAGGAAAACAACAATGCGAAAAAATTTGAGGCCGTGCAGCTTCAGCGAGTCGATGGCCAGGGCGAGTGCGATGGCGCTCAGCAGCATGATGGGTACCTGGATGGCCGTGAAGACCACAACACGAATGGCGCCATCGTAAAACTGTGGATCTTGGAACAACTTGATGTAGTTCCCCAAGCCAATGAAGACCTTGCCGCCAATAAGTTTGTTCTGGAACAGGCTGATATACGCCGAATAGCAGATCGGAATGATGAAGACAAAGAGGAAAAGCACGCTGAAGGGCGCAATGAAATACAAGCCGGCCTTGCGACGCTTGTTGTGGCGGAATTGCTCGTGATCGGGGGCAGCGGATGAAGTCCGCTTGGCAGTAGCGAGCAGTTGTCGGCTCATGGGAATTCCTTTCTCAGGTGTGCATCGGCGCTACAGACTGGTGGCTGGATGCCGTGCGGCGCGCGTGAATCACACGTTCACGTGCGCCGCACGGCATTTCAAATCGTCTATTTGACGGTGAAACCCTGCTCATTGCCGTACTCGATGCTGCGCTGGCGCCACGTTTCCAAAATTTCAGCCAGGGTGCCTTTCTGACTGTCGTAGAAGGGGGCCGCAACGTCTTCGTAGCTCGAGCGAGCCCAGCCGAAGAAGGGTGGGTACTGCCATCCGGTGGACACATTCTTGGACGCCTCGGCGAGAACCTCGTTGTACTTCTGGTCGCCGAAGAACTCGCTGGTGGCGCTCAGGAAGGTTTCGTTATTGAGGTTGGACAGGTTCGGTACGAACGCTCCGGCGTCGATGCGCGGCTGCAGCCCGTCACCGTGGGTGAAGTATTCAAGGAAGGCGTAAGCTGCTTCCTTGTTCTTTGCATCCGCGGGAATGGCCATGGCGCTGCCGCCGTTTTCGCCTCCGGACTTCTCTCCAGCTTCCCACTGCGGGAGTTGGGCCACGCGGAAGTCCCCGGCTGCCTTCGGTGCGCGTTCGGGGAGGGTGGAGGTAAACCAGCCACCGATGAGCTGTGTGGCGAGGGTGCCCTCATTGAGCCCGCGGTTCCAGTCGTCAGACCAGCCGGAGACCTTCGTGTTGACCAGATCTTCGTCAATCAATTTCTGCCAGTACTCCACTGCACGGGCAGTTCCTGCGTCCTCGAAATCGATCGTGACATTGGTGCCCTCAACCTTGAACGGCCGTCCACCGCCCTCCCACATGAGCGACATCAGCAGGAAGATATCGGCGGAATCGTTGGTGATGTAGTGATCCCCACCGAGAGCACGAACCTTTTTGGCGGCTTCGTAGTATTCATCCCACGTGGCCGGAGGAGAATCCACGCCGGCTTCGGAGAGCACCTTCTGGTTGTAGAACATGGCCGCGGGACCATAATCGGACGGCAGCGCATACGGCTTGCCGTCAATCTCCACGTTGCCCCATGCGGCATCGACATAGTCCGGGGCCAGGTCCTGGGCACCGAATTCGGACAGATCCGTCAGTTTCCCGGGGATCGCGAACAGAGGCAGTGAGAAGTATTCAAACATGGCGATATCGGGGACACCGGAACCGGCCTGAATCGCGTTATCCAAGGCGGTGTATTCGTCAGTCGATGAGCCGGCGTTGACCACGTCCACGGTGATGTTCGGATACAGCTTTTGAAATCCGGGAACTGCTTCCTTGACGGTGCCGTCCCAGCTCCAGACAGTCAGCGTGACGGGCTTGTCGGTGGGGACGCCGCCTCCTGTCGGAGCGGCATTTGTTCCGCCACAGCCGGCCAGCGCCACGGCAGTGGCAACGGCCGCCATACTGGCGATAAGTTTATTCTTTATCACTGTTAACTCCTTTGTATGAGTGTTCAAGGTTTGTTGTTTCGGCAAGCGCCCGATTCGAGCGGCACTTGTGCAGGGACAACGTTGTACCTTCTGTGGGTGCGGATCCCAATATTCAGATCCCTGATACTTCCGGTGTGCGTTTCGGTGGGCAAAGAGGGGCCCGTCTGGCCTTACAGAAGCGCCAGCGCGGTCCAGGACACGGGCGGCAGCGTCACCGTGACGGTACCGGCGTCAAGACGAGCCGTGACATTGTTTTCCGGCGTCACGCGCAGTGGATCCGACAGGGTGTTTTTTGCGTGGATGTCCTCGTCATGGAGCGTTTGCGCACTCTCGATGCGACTCACACCCAGACGGCCCACGTCGATTCTGACCTCGACGGTTTCGCCCAGGCTGCGGTTGACCAGGAAGACCGATGCAGCCCCGGTCTGCTCATCATGGGTGGCCACCGAATCGATCATGGAAACTTCGCCGTAGGCTGCCGTGGTTACCGTCGGGGAACTGAGCTTGAGCTCAAGGACAGTCCCTTGCGCCAGCCGGGAGGTGATCGCGAACGGGTGGAACGTGGTCTGGCGCCAGGCAGGACCATTGGGCTCGGTCATGATCGGGGCAATCACGTTCACCAACTGGGCCAGGCTTGCCGACGTGACGCGGTCGGCATGGCGCAGCAATGAGATCATCAAGTTTCCAAAGACGACGGCGTCCATCACCGAGTAGGAATTCTCCAGCAGCCGTGGGGCTTGGGGCCACACAGAAGCATCCGTAATCTTTTCCACATTGTCGTATCGGGACAGGTACCAAACGTTCCACTCATCAAAGGAAAGGTTGATGGTCTTCTCGCTCTGCAGCACGGCCTTCACATGGTCGGCCGTGGTAATGACCGACTCAATGAACTTATCCATATTGACGGCGGACGCCAGAAAGCTGGCGAAGTCGTCATTGCGGGGTTCATAGTAGGCGTGGCAGGAGATGTAGTCGACGTCGTTATACGTTTCAAGCAAAACTGTTCGTTCCCAGTCGCCAAACGTTGGCATGGACGCGCTGGAACTGCCACACACAACCAGCTCCAGATCGGGATCAATCTGTCGCATGGCACGGGCCGTTTTGCCGGCCAGCTGCGCATAGTCCATGGCGGTGCCATGTCCGAGCTGCCACGGGCCATCCATCTCGTTGCCCAGGCACCACATCCGAATGGCATGGGGATTGGTGAACCCATTGGCGATGCGTTGATCGGATAGTGCGGTTCCGGATGCAATATTGGCGTACTCGAGCACGTCGAGCGCCTCCTGCGT
>JBBPZC010000210.1:0-3430 GCA_038199275.1 Actinomycetales bacterium | reverse complement strand
CTCGGGTGGAAATGAAACTCAAGACTCCGTCCGTACCGAATTCACGGATCTTTCCACGGGTGCTGTGCAAGGCGGGCAGGCACTGTTGTCGGAGCAGGGACAAGAAGCCGTTCGGCCCCTGATTGAGGATGCTCTCAAGGAACCCGCCGAGGCCCCCAGCCAGCCCGCCGCCACCGCGCCGTCCACTACCCCGCCGTCCACCGTTGAGCCCGCGGCGCCCGAGCCGCTGCCCACTGCGCCCGCTACCAGCGTGCCCTCCACCGTTGAGCCCGTGACTGCCGAGCCGCTACCCACGGATGCCCTGCTTGCCGGAGCAGCCCTGAACCGCGATGGCGAACTGGTGGTGCCGCTGACGAACAATCCGGCCGATGCGACACCCTTGGACACCCCGGTCAACGTCCATCTCAGCGCTGTGGCAACCGTTCCACTGCTCTCGGAGTTCGGACGGAGGGTGCGGCTGCTGGCCTTGGACAGAGTCCCCCTGCGGCCACCCGCTCCGGCCGCACTGGGACAGGAACATGTCAATTGCGACCTTGTCCCCTGTGTGGCGTTGACCTACGACGACGGTCCCACCCCGGAAACCACCAGGCTCTTGGACATCCTGGCCACGCGTTCGGTCCATGCAACGTTCTTCCAGCAAGGGATCAATGCAGCATCGTATCCGGACATTGCCGCTGCCGTGGCCGCCGCGGGCCACAGCATTGCCAACCACACCATGCACCATCCTTATCTGACCAAGCTTTCCGCGGACGGCGTCGCCGCCGAGATCCAGGGCTCAGCAGCCACGATTCAGCAGGCCTCAGGAGTGCACCCGGTCTTTCTGCGCCCTCCCTACGGCGCCAGCAACCGCCTTGTCCAAAAACTGGCAGGCGTGCCAATCGTCAACTGGTCGGTTGACTCCCTGGACTGGCTCTCCCGTGACGAAAACGCGTTCATTCCCAACGTGCTGGAGCTGGTGAAACCAGGGACAATTGTCCTGATGCATGACATCCACGCATCCACCGTGGACGGGCAGGATCAGTTGATCACCGAACTGCAGGATCGCGGCTACCATCTGGTCACGGTGCCGCAGCTGTTCCGTGGCATTGACATGGCCAATGGCTCGTCGTTCTTCTGCCGCGGCACCGCTTACCCCTGTACGCCGGGGCGATAACCCCACCGAACACAAGCAGGGTCCGCGGCCGGCACGGCCGCGTCATGTTTCGGAACACTGACGGATTCACCGGGGGTGGCAAGAACAGATGTGTTACTTTCAAAGTGAGTAATGAGCGCCAGCGCCAAGCCCTGACTTGCTGGCCGGCAACCCTCTTTCCGGCGGGGTGCCTCAGGTGACTACTCGGCAAACCAGCTACCTGTGGCCAGTGTTTGCAAGCGTGAACCCTCCTTGCGGTGCGGCTTTATGCGTGGCTTCAACGGCCAACGCTCAGGCACCCCATCAGCTCCCGTTTGCATCGCGGTGCCCTTTGCAATGAGGAGAGAACATGTCCGCGGAAGATTCCCCACTGGCCTACCGGCTCATCACCGGCCCTGACGATCGCACCTTTTGTGAGCGCATCTCGGCTGTCCTTGCCGAAGGCTATGTTCTGCACGGTGGCCCGGCGGTCACGTTCAATGGCACGAACGTCATTTGTGCCCAGGCCGTCATTCTTCCTGAAACCATCGCATGAGCTACGCAGGAGACTTGAGCCCGGCAGCGGCCTGGGATGCCGTGGCGGCAGGAGCGGTCCTGGTGGATGTGCGCACCGAAGGCGAGTGGACCCACATTGGCGTCCCCGACCTGTCCGGCCTGAACACCAAAGCAGTCTTCATCCAATGGAACCTGGCCTCCGGAACCAACAACCCCGAATTCCTGGCCCAACTGCAGGACGCCGTGCCTACTGAAAAACAACTTGTCATGCTGTGCCGCTCGGGCGCCCGCTCCATTGCTGCCGCCGAGGCAGCCACCGCCGCGGGCTACACCGCCTACAACGTCGAGGAAGGTTTTGAAGGCGTGCCCGACCGCTTCGGAGACCGGATAGTCAACGGCTGGAAGAACTGCAGCCTGCCCTGGCGCTAAGCCAACCACGGCAAGACCGAAAGGGACGGACCGGCCCGGGCGCCGCCGTCGTACTTCAGCAGCAAAGCTAAGGAAACACCATTGAGCAACTTTAACGAACAAGCCGCCTTCTGGGCGCAAGACACCCAGGCGGTGCGTGGCGGCCTGGACCGCAGCAACTTCCAGGAGACCTCCGAGGCACTGTTCCTGAACTCGGGATTTGTGTATGAATCCGCCGAAGCCGCCGAGGCCGCATTCACGGGCGGTGTGGACCGGTTCGTGTATTCGCGTTACGGCAATCCGACGGTGGCCACCTTCCAGGAACGGTTGCGGTTGTTGGAAGGGAAGGAGGCCTGCTTTGCGACGGCGTCAGGCATGTCAGCCGTATTCACCGCCCTGGGTGCGTTGTTGGGCGCCGGGGACCGTGTGGTGGCGGCCCGCTCACTGTTCGGCTCCTGCTTTGTCATCCTGACCGAACTGCTGCCGCGGTGGGGCGTGGAAACGGTGTTCGTGGACGGACCGGATTTGGACCAGTGGCGGGAGGCCTTGAGCGTGCCCACCACGGCCGTGTTCTTCGAATCGCCGTCGAACCCGATGCAGGAAATCATTGACGTGCAGGCCGTGTGCGATCTGGCCCATGCCGCCGGTGCGCAGGTGGTGGCCGACAACGTGTTCGCCACTCCCCTGTTGCAGCGTTGCGGCGATTTTGGCGCGGACATCATCGTCTATTCCGGCACCAAGCACATTGACGGCCAGGGCCGGGTGCTGGGCGGGGCCATCCTCGGCACCAAGGAGTTCATTGAGGGACCTGTCAAGAACCTGATGCGCCACACCGGCCCGGCGCTGTCCGCATTCAACGCCTGGGTGCTGGTCAAGGGGCTGGAAACCATGAACCTTCGGGTGACGCATTCGTGCCGAAGCGCGCTGGCATTGGGCGAATTCCTCGAGGCCGCGCCGCAGGTGTCACGCGTGCTGTACCCCCATCTGCCCTCGCACCCGCAATACGAACTGGCGAAGAAGCAGATGAAGGCCGGCGGCACGGTGCTCACCTTTGAGTTGGCCGAACCGGCCTCCGGAACCCGCAAGGATGCCGCGTTTGCACTGCTGAACGCGCTGTCCGTGATCGATATTTCCAACAATCTGGGCGATGCGAAGTCGCTCATTACGCACCCAGCCACCACCACGCACCGCGCCATGGGGCCGGAAGGGCGGGCTGCGATTGGGCTCTCCGACGGTTTCCTGCGCCTGTCCGTCGGGTTGGAAGACCTCGATGACCTGAAGCAGGACCGCGCGGCGGCGCGGGCCGCGATCTGATCGGGGTTGAGTTTTGAGATAAGGACCCCTCTGCGGACCGAAGCGGCGTAATTATCACAAACCTCAACGGAAGTACGACGG
>JBBPZC010000209.1:0-4018 GCA_038199275.1 Actinomycetales bacterium | reverse complement strand
GTGTTTTTGCATATTCTTGGTGCCGCTGCGATTGTGGGCGGCTGGCTTGCCGCGTTCAAGAAGCCGACCGTCACCCAGTGGCAGTGGATTGGTGCGCTGACACAGCTCATCACCGGCCTGCTGCTCGTGGGCTTGGCTGAGATGGGTGACGGTGACGGCCCCAACAACTTCAAGATCGGCGTCAAGCTCATCATTGCGTTGATTGTGGCCGTTGCCGCCTTCATCGGCCGCCGCAAGGTCAAGAACAACCAGGACGTCTCCAAGGGACTGGCCCACGCTGTGGGTGGCATGGCGTTCATCAACATCGCTGTGGCTGTTTTCTGGGTCTAGCCGTCTTCCGGACCGGTGCATAACCGCACCAAGTCCGCATGACCGCACCTTTTACGCTTACCGGGGTTTGTATACCCTTCGAAAGCGCAAAAGGTGCGGTTTTGCGCTTAAGGCCCGGTTTCTGAGTCACGGATGCGCACATCTGCCCGCCAGGGCATAGGCTGGAGTCACCTGCCCGGTGAAGCTGGCCGTGGACGGGACTTTGTATATTCTTCTTGAGGAGTGAACATGGCAACAACTCGTAATGCCCACGCAGGCTGGGTCGGCGACCTTCCCACAGGCGCAGGACAGGTCACCTTGGACAGTTCTGAACTGGGTACCTTTGACATCACGTGGAGGGCCCGCACCGAGGCCGCCGAGGGCAAGACCAGCCCGGAGGAACTGATTGCGGCAGCGCATTCCTCCTGCTTCGCCATGGCCTTCTCGCACGAGCTCGCAGGCGCCGGTCACGCAGCCGACTACGTCAACACCAGCGCTGCCGTGTCCTTTGAGCCGGGCACCGGCATCACCGGCAGCCACCTGACGCTGGCAGCGAAGATCCCCGGCATCAGCCAGGAAGAGTTCGACACGATTGCCAACGCCGCCAAGGCTGGCTGCCCCGTGTCCGCAGCCCTGGCCGGGGTCAAGATCACGCTCGAGGCAACACTGGAGGCCTAGTCACTCCTTGTGCAAACACCCTTGATGGTGGCACCTGCTGCGGCAGGTGCCACCATCATTTGTTTTCCACGGCCAATACCTGCGCAATGCGCCACCCCTCCCCCACCCTGACCAAGACAAAATCCAGTTCCTGACGTTGCTCCTGGGTCTGGCGGTGCACCAGCACCCCGGCCGCGTCCTGCTCGGCAAAGGCGCCGGTGTGCACCGTGGCACGGACGACGACGGTACCGCCCACCGCAGGCTGTGCCTGCCCGCGATTGTCCACGGCGCCGGCCTGCTCGGCCGCCCCCGCCTCCTGGCCAAGGGGCGGACTGCTGAGGGTATGGACCTCGACGATGCTGCTTTCAAAGCCGGTCAGCGTGTGGCCCCGTTCCAACAGTTCCTGGGCGGTGGACATGTCTGCCTTGAGAGCTGCGGAACCAGCAGCATTGACGTGCTCCAACAGGCCTTGATCCGCATTCGACAGGGCGAAGGAACGCAACCACGCCAAGGCATGCAGTGCCTTAACCGGTTCCGCTGCCTGGACTCCTGCCTGGATCTCCGCAGGGAGTGCGCGCGCCCAGGACATGTCTGCACCCGGAGCCTCGTCAACCAGCAAGCCGCCGGGCGGTTCGCCCGCCCCATTTTGCTCGCCACGATCCGCCCACACCCCACCAAGAACCAGCGGGACCAGAACCGCCACGATCGCCACCAGGCCCACGCCGGTCAGCAAGAGTGGCGCCGCCCGGCGCCAGGAGCCTCTCCCTGCCGTTTCGCGCAGGAAGCGCCGCCAGATATCCACGGCGAGGATTCGCCGGCGTCGAACCTGTCCTGCCGGGGCATGTGCTGCGGCGCGGCGTGCCCTGCGCCGACCCCTCCCAACAGGCTCATGAATGGTGGGCAAGAGGGGCAGAACGCTGGGATGGACGGCATTGCCCAAGGCAAGCGCCTCCGCCGGGGAACTGCGGAACACTGCCTGCGCGAAAGCCGCCGCCGTCGGGCGCAGCCCAGCCTCCTCGTTGAGCCCCGCCTCCAACGCCGCCACCAGCTCAGACGGAACACCGGGCACCAGCGAGGCCAGCGGCGGCCGGTCCAGGGCGGGCGGGGCGAGCCGGCCGGTCAACGCAAACCAGCCGACGGCAGCCAAAGCGTAGACATCCCCCGCCTCGTCCCGGACAGTATCTTCCACGCAGCGGAAGCCGGGCGTGCCACCAGCGGCACCGGCTGCCTGGCCCACCAGCCGACCCAGCCCGAAATCTGAGAGCATCGGTTTGCCGGCAGCCGTCAGCAGGATGTTGCCCGGGGAGACATCGCCGTGGACGGCCCCCTGCCCATGCAAAAACGCGAGCACCTGCCCAATGGGTGTCAGGACGGTCACCGTTTCACCCACGCTCAGCGCACCCCTGGCCTGAATGATCTGCCCAAGGGAACCTCCGGCAGCAAAATCCATCAGCAGAACCCAACCGCCGTCCGCATCCTCCACCAGACCATGCAACGCGATGAGGTGCTCGTGGTGGAAACGGGTCAACACACGCCATTCTGATGTGGCGTGGCTTTCATTATGACGCGCATCCTGCGCGTTCATGTCTTTTGGCGACGCAGCATTGAACGGGTCGAAAAACTTCGCCGCCACTGGGCTCGATCCATTGTGCGGGCTCAAGAGCCACACCTGACCCTGGGCTCCGCTTCCCAAGCACCGCACGGCATCATGGCCCGGCACGGTGGACGGGGCCCGGACCCCCACCGGTTCTTGAAAAGTCTCCATAAACAAGTAGTAGTCCTGTTTCAAGAATCCTGCTTGAAGTTATCCACAGCCTGCTTCTTCCGCGCCGGATTCGAAATTTAGGCGCAGAGGCTACGTCCCCTAAAGTGAGCGCTATGAGTCTTGAGTTTACTGAGCTAGGTTTCGCACCTGATTTCATCGACTACAAGGGAGCGTGGGACCGGCAACGCGATCTGCACGCTGCTGTGATCGCAGGCACGGCGCCCAACACTGTCCTGCTGCTCGAACACGCTGCCGTGTATACGGCAGGCAAACGGACCGAGGAACATGAGCGCCCCTTTGATGGAACGCCGGTGGTCAATGTTGACCGCGGCGGCAAGCTCACCTGGCACGGTCCGGGCCAGCTGGTCATGTACCCCATAGTTCGTCTGGCCGACGCCCACAGCATCCGCGCCTACGTCCACGCCCTGGAAGAAATCATCTTGGAAGTACTGACGCACTTCGACATTCCCGGCGTTCGCGTCGATGGCCGGGCGGGTATTTGGCTGCCCGCGGATGAAAAAGGCGGAGACCGCAAGATTGCCGCCATCGGCATCCGGGTCCACGAGGGGGTCACGATGCACGGCATCGCCATCAACGCCAACAACTCCCTGGCACCCTACGCCCAGATCATCGCCTGCGGCATCCAAGACGCCGGCACCACTACGATGGCCGCCGAAGCCGGCCGTGACATCACCGTCCAGGAACTGGCGCCGCTGGTCAAAGCCGCCACCGAACGCATCCTGGCACCACTGATCACCGAGACTCACTCTGAGAATGAAACGGTCCCTGCCGCTGCGGAAGCGGTCGGGACAGAAGGAGAACTTTCATGACGTTGGCACCTGAGGGACGCAAGTTGCTGCGTGTTGAGCAGCGCAATGCGGCGGTTCCGGTTGAGCGCAAGCCTGATTGGATGAAGACGAAGGTCGAGATGGGCCCGGAGTTCATCGCGATGAAGAACCTGGTCAAGGGCCAGGGCCTGCACACTGTGTGTGAGGAGGCTGGCTGCCCCAACATTTTTGAGTGCTGGGAAGACCGGGAGGCCACGTTCCTCATTGGTGGTTCCGAGTGCACCCGCCGTTGTGACTTTTGCCAGATCGATACGGGCAAGCCGTCCCCAATTGACATGTTTGAGCCTACGAAGGTTGCCAAGTCCGTGGTGCAGATGAACCTGCGCTACGCCACGGTGACCGGTGTGGCCCGTGATGACCTGGCCGATGAGGGCGTCTGGCTCTATGCCGAGACGGTGCGTAAGATTCATGAGCTGAACCCGAACACCGGCGTGGAACT
>JBBPZC010000208.1:0-3521 GCA_038199275.1 Actinomycetales bacterium | reverse complement strand
CAGACATGCAGTGTTCATTGGGAAGCACGGGCGTTTTCCCTCTCGGCTGCCACGCCATGGATCCTTGCTTTAAAGCAGGAACTCGCCCGGCGGGTCACTATCTGCGCACGTGCGCCTGCCGGCGTGACGGAGTTGCACCCTGCGCCGCGCTCGAGCTCCGCCATGCACATTGCTCACAGTGTCACCAGCTCTGCGGCAGCGGCCGGCCTTCCTCGTAGCCGGCGGCCGACTGCACACCGACAATGGCCCGCTCACGGAATTCCGCCAGCGAGGAGGCGCCAGCATAGGTAAAGGAGCTGCGCAGCCCGGCGGTGATCATGTCCAACAGGTCCTCAACCCCGGGACGTGCAGGGTCCAGGTACATCTTTGACGTGGAAATGCCCTCCTCGAACAAGCCCTTGCGGGCCCGCTCGAACGCACCTTCAGCAGACGTGCGGTTTTGTACGGCGCGGGCGGAGGCCATGCCAAAGCTCTCCTTGTATTGGCGCCCGGCTGCGTCAAGGTGCAAGTCGCCCGGGCTCTCATAGGTGCCCGCAAACCAGGAGCCAATCATGACCTGGCTCGCCCCGGCTGCCAGCGCCAGGGCCACATCGCGGGGGTACCGCACTCCCCCGTCGGCCCACACATGGGCACCCAACTCAGCGGCCGCCGTCGAACATTCCAGGACGGCAGAGAACTGGGGCCGACCAACGGCTGTCATCATGCGCGTGGTGCACATGGCACCGGGGCCAACACCGACCTTGAGGATGTCCGCGCCGGCCTCCACCAAATCCCGCACACCGGCGGCACTGACCACATTCCCTGCAGCCACGGGCACCGAAGGCGACAAGGACCGGACGGCGCGCAGGGCGTCGAGCATCTTTTCCTGATGACCATGGGCGGTGTCCACCACCAGCGTGTCCACGCCGTATTCGAGCAGGGCGGCGGCCTTCGCGCCCACGTCACCGTTGATGCCCACGGCCACACCCAGGCGCAACCGCCCGGAATCATCAAGCGCGGGCTGGTAAATAGTGGAGCGCAGGGCTCCGGTGCGGGTCAGCACCCCCACCACCTCACCGTCGCGCAGCACGGGGGCGTAGTCGGTGCCGGCAGAATCCAGCACGGCAAAGGCCGCACGCAGGGCCGCGTCGGTCTGTTCCTTGGCCGCGGCAAAGTCGAGATCACCGGCGTCGGCATGTGCCCGGATGGAATCAAAGGGTTCCGCATCCAGGGTGAGCACATTGGTGCGCATGACGGAGGCCAGGGAGGCGAACCGGTCCACACCCTCGCAGTCGGCGCCGCGCACCACGCCCACAAAGTCGCTGCCATCCACAACCACCACGGCGTTGTGGGAGCGCTTGCCCATGAGGTGGATGGCATCAATGACAATGTCGCCGGCGTTCATCAGCAGCGGCGTCTCGTACAGGGCGTCGCGGGCCTTCACCCAGTCGGTGACCGAGCGCAGCACCTCCAGCGGAACGTCCTGCGGCAGGATCGCGATGCCGCCTCGCCGGGCCACAGTCTCCGCCATGCGCTTGCCTGAAACGGCGGTCATATTGGAAACAACCAGTGGGATGGTGGTCCCGGTGCCATCCCCGCTGGATAGGTCAACGTTCAGCCGCGACGTCACTGTGGAGCGCGAGGGCACCAAAAACACGTCGGAGTAGGTCAGATCGGTGGCAGGCTGGTTCAAAAAACGCATTGTGCTCCCTTGTCAATGACGGCCCTGCGTGGCCTCAACGGCGCCACAGCGCCATCCGCGTAAGAGTCTAACCAATCCCGCGTGACCGTTCAGCGCAAAATCCGGCCCTTTTTTGACAAAGCCATGGCGCGCCGTGACTTAGATTGGCCTACAGGCCACCTGCTTACTAGACTTGCGGGGGATCGGAGTTTGTTGGACTCCGAACATTTTCGATTAGGCTACGCAAGTTTGTGCCGACAGCATCCGCAACACTGGATGCCGCCGCCTTGCGCAACCTTGTACAGCGGGCAACAAGAACTCATGGAAGAGGCGTAAGACACGTGCCAGAGCAATCCATCCACCGTCTACCCGAAGAGTTTGGCGGCAACGAGTGGCTCGTCGATGAACTGTATGAGCGCTATAAGAGCGACAAAAATTCCGTGGACACAAAGTGGTGGTCACTGTTTGAAGGCTTCGCTGCTGACGACGCTGCCGGAAACGGGCGCCACGCCGCAGCTCCCGCAGCAGCCCCCGTCACGGCTCAAATTCCGGTAGTCCCCGCTCCGGCAGCAACCGCCGCGGCCGCAGCTCCCAACGCTGAAGTTCCCAGCGCTGCAGCTCCCAGTGCCTCAGTTCCCAGTACGACGCCGGCCTCCGCCGCCGCTGTTCCGGCAGCTCCCACCGCGGCCCCCAAGGCAACGGCAGCCCCGCGTCCCCCTGCCCCCGCCAAGGATGCAGCCCGCACCGGAACCACCCCGATCCCGGCCCAGCTGCCGAAGACGGCCAAGGACAAGTCCGTGCCGGACGAGGCAGTGAAGACCATCCTGCGCGGCCCGGCCAAGGCCATCGCCGCGAACATGGTCAGCAGCCTGACAGTGCCCACCGCCACGAGCGTGCGCGCCATCCCGGCCAAGCTGCTCATTGACAACCGTCTGGTCATCAACTCAAACCTTGCCCGTGCCCGCGGTGGCAAGGTCTCCTTCACGCACTTGATCGGGTACGCCGTCATCAAGGCTTTGGCCGCCTTCCCGTCAATGAACGTCACGTACGACGAAATTGATGGCAAGCCGGTTGCCGTTCAGCCGCCCCATGTGAACTTCGGCATCGCCATTGACATGCCCAAGCCCGACGGCACCCGCCTGCTCATAGTCCCGAACATCAAGAAGGCCGAGACTCTGAGCTTCGCCGAGTTCTGGCGCACCTATGAGGACCTGATCAAGCGCGCCCGCGCTGGCAAACTGACAGCCGATGACCACGCCGGCACCACCGTGTCGCTGACCAATCCCGGCGGCATCGGCACCTTTCACTCCGTGCCGCGCCTGTCCAAGGGCCAGGCAGCCATCATTGGCGTCGGTTCCCTTGACTACCCGGCCGAGTACCAGGGCGCAAGCCCGAAGATCATCGCCAAGAACGCCGTCTCCAAGATCGTGACCCTGACCTCCACCTATGACCACCGCGTCATCCAGGGTGCCGGTTCCGGGGAGTTCCTGAAGATGATTCACCAGCTGCTGCTCGGTGCTGAAAACTTCTACGATGAGATCTTCGAATCGCTGCGCATCCCCTACGAGCCCATCCGCTGGAGCCAGGATATCCAGGTTGACCCGGCCGATGAGATCAACAAGGTTGCCCGCATCCAGCAGCTGATCCACTCCTACCGGGTGCGCGGCCACCTCATGGCTGACACCGACCCGCTGGAATACGTCCAGCGCAAGCACCCCGACCTGGACGTGCTCACCTACGGCCTGACCCTGTGGGATCTGGACCGTGAATGGCCCACCGGCGGCTTCGGCGGCAAGCCGAAGCTTCTCCTGCGCGACATTCTGGGTGTTCTGCGTGACGGTTACTGCCGCACCACCGGCAT
>JBBPZC010000207.1:0-8507 GCA_038199275.1 Actinomycetales bacterium | reverse complement strand
CGGCCCGAACCCACACCAAGCCTTTTAAGAACCCCGCCGCCCCGCACCTTCCGCGCGACGGGGGGGGCCCCCGTCGTGGTTAAGAGAGTGACGGGGCAACGGCGCCGATCCTTCACCTTCCGATGTTCGAAAGGTGAGCACTTGCCAATGCTGGATGAAAACATTGGCAACTACTCACCGTTCGCGACGTGAAGCGGTGAGGGGGATGGACGTGCGAGGGACGGGAAGGAGCTAGATGACCTTCAGGACGATCGTGGAGCCCTCGGGGGCTTGCCCGCCGTCGGGCGTCTGGAAGCGGACCGTGCCGAAGAACCCGCCCAGCACGTTCTCCACCTGAACCTCAAAGCCCAGATCCTTCAACGTCTTGGACGCGGCATCCACTTGTTTACCCACAAGGTTGGGCACGTCGATCATGCGCGGGCCCATGGAGATCGTCAGGGTGACGGTCTCGCCGGCAATCAGCTCGCCGGCGTCGGGGGACTGGGACAGCACGGCACCGGCAGGCACCGACACGCTGTTCTGCTGATCGGGGGCAACAACGGCAACCAGACCAGCAGCCTGGATGGCCGCCACTGCGTCGGCCTCTGCCTTGCCCGTTACGGTGGGGACTGGAATGGGCTTGGGCCCCTTGGAAACCACCAGGTTGACCTTGGTGCCGGCCCGGAATTCGGCTCCCGGCGCCGGATCCTGGGTCAGGACGGTGCCGGCGGGAACCTTCTCGTCGAATTCCTCGCCTACGCTGCCCACAACCAAGCTGGCTGCGGTCAAGGCCTTGCCCGACGCTTCCACGGTGGTTCCAACCAGCTTGGGCACCGGATAAAGCACCGGCCCACGCGAGATGAGCAGTGTGATCGCATTGAACTTGCGCACCGACTCACCGGCCGAAGGATCGGTGGCGACAATGAAACCCGCCGCCACCTTTTCGTCAAAAACCCCTGAGGTTGGCACGCTCTCAAATCCTGCAGTGCGCAGCAGTTCCTGCGCCTGTGGCACGCTCTTGTTGTGCACGTCCGGAACATCAGCCAGGGCGCCGGGGCCGTAGCCCAGGAACCAGCCGGCCGTGGCCAGGACTGCTATCAACACCGCCACCAGAAGTGTCCACAACAGGGCACGCCGGCGGGGATGCCGCGGTCCCACGTTGGTCCGCGGCGTAGCGGCGGCCTTGGCCCGGGCCTTCACCTCGGCCTTGGCTGCCGCGACGGCCTGGCGCTTGGACAGCGGGGCCGCCTCGTCCGGCGACTGGGGGCCCACGGTCCCGGCGGTGGAAGCGGGACCGGCATCTCCGGCGTCGTACTCCTGCGCATCCGCCGGGTACAGCAGGGACGAGCTGGGCAGCACGGAGGTGGGGAACGAAGGTGCGCCGATCACACTTGTGGCGTTGCCGGCCGGAATGACCTCGGTGAACCCGGTGCCGGGGGCCAGCGGAGGAATGATGGTGGTGGGTTCCGTACTGCGTCCGGGATCGGCTGTGCGCAGTTCCTGGCGGATGTGGCGCAGGTCCGGCAGCAGCTCACCAGCGTTGGCGGGCCGGTCCTCGGGATTTTTCTCCGTCATGCAGCGGACCAGCTCATCCATGGCCAAGGGAAGCCCCGGGACCAGCAGGGACGGGGCGGGGACGCCCTGCCGTACGTGGGCGGCGGCAACTTCGGTCTTGGTGCCGTCGAAGGGTTGCTGGCCGGTGAGCAGTTCGTAGAGCATGATCCCGGCGGAGTAGATGTCGCTGCGGGCATCGCTGCCCCGGCGCAGGGCAAGCTCGGGGGCAATGTAGTGCACGGTGCCCATCGAGGCCTGGGTGTGGGTGGTGGCATTCACGGCGTGGGAGAGGCCAAAATCGCCGATCTTGACCCAGCCTTCGCGGGAGATCAACACGTTTTCCGGCTTCACGTCGCGGTGCACGATGCCGGCGCTGTGGGCGGCGGCCAGGCCTTCCATGACGGGGATGAACAGATCCAACGCCTGCTGCGGGCCGAGCGCACCCTGCTGGTCAATAACCGTGCGCAGGGTGTGACCATCGATGAACTCGTAGACCAGGTACACATGGTCTTCGGTGACCGCGTGGTCGTGGATTTGCACCACGTGGGGGTGCGAGAGGCTGGCCGCACTGGCTGCCTCACTGGTGAGCGCGGCAACGAAATCCTTGTTGCCGGCCAGCCGGGGCGGCAGGATCTTCAAGGCGATGTTTCGGCCCAGCCGCAGGTCCTTGGCGAGGTAGACGTTGGACATGCCGCCGTCGGCCACCTTGGACAGGACCAGGTAGCGGTGATCGACGGTTAGCCCAATGAGGCTGTCAGGAGAGAGATCTTGCACTCTTCCAGCTTAGGAGTTGAAACGGAAAGGGACCGCCAGCAACACCGTGCCGGGGCCCCTTTTCGTTGAGAGCTTACTTTGGGTGCGTTGCTTTCGCAGTTTAGCGGAACATCTCGCGGTTGGCTTTGATGCCCGCGACATAGTTGGCTGTGTCCGGGAACATGCCGTACAGGCTCACCGAATACTGGCCCTGGTAGTACCCTGCAATGGCCACGTCCTCGCTGGCTGCGCCCTGGTGCAGTGCGCGGATGATGGCGACGCCGGCTGTGACGTTGTCCTGCGGGTCCAGCAGGTTCAGATCGCGGCCCACCAGCCCGGAGGCCCATTCGCCGGCGTCGGGAATGACCTGCATGGTGCCGATGGCGTTGGCTGGTGAGACCGACTGGTGGTTGAAGCCTGACTCCTGCTGTGCGAAAGCCATGGCCAGGGCCGGGTCCACGCCCATGCCCGCGGCGGTGCGGGCCACCATTTCCTTCATCTGTGTCTGGTCGGGGGAGGGTGCTGCGAGCAGTGCCGCCTTGTTGACGTTTGCGTCACTGACCACCGCGTCGGGGTAGGTGTAATGCAGGAACGTGCTGGGCACACGCTGCTCCGGTGCCAACTCCGCAGGCACCGCTGCCGGTTCCGACACGATGGGGGTGATCTCGCTGGAGGCGGCACTGACGCCCGGGATGGACAGGGTCTTGCCCGGGTAGATCGGTGCGTCCACGTCGGAACCGTTCGCAGCGACAAGTGCGCCCAAGCTGACGTTGTGTGCGGCGGCAATGGAAGAGAGCGTGTCGCCGCCCTTGATCACATAGCTGCCGCCCGATCCGGTGTTCTGGGATGCGGGGGCCGGCTTTTCCGCCGCGGCCTGCGCCGGTGCTGGCGCCGCGCCTTCGCCGAGCTTGATGACCTGGCCGGGGTGGATGATGCTTTGTGCGTCCATACCGTTGGCCGCGAACAGGGTGGACAGCCCCACTCCGGCTGTTGCGGCAATTGCGCTGAGGGTGTCACCGGCCTGGACCGTGTAGTCCGACGTCGGACCGCTCGCCTGTGTGGCCGGGGCACTCTCCGTCTCGGGTGCGGAACCGGACAGACGCAGGAGCTGGCCGGGGTGGATGAGCGCCGACGCGGGGAGATTGTTCGCGCTCATGATTGATTCAATGGAGACACCGTTGCTGGCAGCAATGCCGGAGACGGTCTCCCCGGCGGCGACAGTGTGCACCGCCGGGGTGGACACGGTCTGTGCAATCCGGGTGGTGAGAACCGACTGGACCGACAGCTGCGAGGACGGGCCCACCGCCGTGACGGCGCGCGGGACGGAGCTGGCAACCGACGCTGCCGAAATGCTCGAGCCAAGTGTGCGGGCCTGCACCGCGGCCGCAACCTTCTGACCGTCCAAGGACCCATGGTTGGCCAGTGGTTTCAGCTGTGTGGGGGCAGGGGCGGCTGCCGCGGCGCTGGCCAGTCCAAGGGAGGACAGCATAACCACTGGGATGGCTGCTGTGGCCACAGCTGCCAGTTGTTTGGCCTGCTTGCCGCCGGCTGCCGTTGGGCGTGGGGGAGTCATGGGCGCCTACCTCTAATTTCCGACACGGATGATGCCATTGGGGGTGATGTTACAAGAGTGACTATTGGTGAATTTACACCAAAGTATGCATTAGTGGGTTGATCCTGTGCATTTGGGCACAATCTTTTTACGCTCGGACACTTTCTGTGGGAACCTTTGATGGTGAGTAATGTTGAAGAAGTAGTTAGCGAATGGTTGCCCCTGCCCGACGTCGCCGAGATGCTTGGCGTCTCGATTACCAGGGTCCACGCCCTGGTTAAGGACGGCTCGTTGCTGGCCGCACGGGTGGGCGAACGGAAAATCCGCAGTGTTCCTGCAGAGTTCATTCTCGAGGACCATATTTTGGAAAGCCTGCGTGGCACCATCACCGTGCTGCACGACGCCGGTTTTGAAGACGATGAGGCCATCCAATGGCTTTACACCGTCGACGATTCACTGCCCGGGCGCCCCATTGATGCACTGCGTGAAGGCCGCAAGACGGAAATCCGCCGCCGCGCCGGCGCCCTGGGCTGGTAGCACCAGCCGCCTTTTGGCAGTACCAACCATCTAGGACGTTCGCGCGACCGCTCCCTGGCCCAATGTTGACAGCGCCTCCACCACGGAGGGGCTGATGGGCAGCTGGGCCAGGGCGGCAAAGGCAGTCCCACTTAAGTCCGTGATCATCCCCTCGGTTTCGGCCAATGCCCCCGAGTCCACCATGATGGTGCACAGGCGCTGAATTTCATCCTCGCCCAGGTCCTGCCGGCCCAGATTGTGGTCAACAAAGTCCCGGTCATCCGCTGCTGCCGCATCGATGGTCAACCCCACCAGAACGGTGCGCTTGCCCTCCCGCAGGTCGTCGCCGGCGGGCTTGCCGGTTTTGGCCGGATCACCAAAGACGCCCAGCACGTCATCACGCAGCTGGAACGCCTCCCCCAGCGGCAGTGCGAATTCGCTGTAACCGGCGAGCAGTTCATCCGCGGCCCCGGCCAAGGCCCCACCCAGCACGAGCGGATGCTCCGAGGAGTACTTGGCGCTCTTATAGCGAATAATGGCAGTGGCCCGGGCAACGGCAGTTCCGTGCGGTTTTGAAGGTCCGGCCACCTCCTCCAAAATATCCAGGTACTGCCCGGCCATCACCTCTGTGCGCATGAGGTTGAACACTGCCCGGGCCCGGCTGTCCGCCCCGGCGCCAATGCTGGCGAACATTTCCTCACTCAGGGACAGGCACAGGTCACCGGTCAGGATTGCTGCGGCATGTCCAAAGCGCTCGTCATCCAAGGCCCACCCGTTGTTGGTGTGCAGGGTGCTGAACTGGCGGTGCACGCTGGGGCCACCGCGCCGGGTGTCCGACCTGTCAATGATGTCGTCGTGGATCAAGGCAGCAGCCTGGAAGAGTTCCAGCGCAGCACCGGCCTGGATGATTTCGCTCGCATTCTCAGCCCCGCCCGCTCCGCGCCAGCCCCAGTAACACAGCAGGGCGCGCATGCGCTTGCCACCGGTGACCAGGGTCTTGATGGAATCCACCAGGACCAGCGCCGCGGGGGAGATCTCCGCCATCAATGCGCGTTTCTGCGCCAGGAAGTCATTCAGTTGCCCCGCGACGGCGGCAATGTAGGCCTCCTGCTCCTGGGTGGGGGCGGCACCAGTCTGGGCAGGCAATGCGTTCATTCTTTCAGGGGTCCTTGCTGTGGAATCAGAGGTGCGGATGCGAAATTATTTGATCGAGTCCGGAAGCAGCGTGGCTCCCAGCGTGTACGTCGACGTGTTTGCGGACTGCACCACTGAGATGGTTGCAATTTCCTGGCCGTTGGCGCGCACGAAGGTTTTCAGTGGCGTGCCGTCGACGGCGTCGCCCGGTTGTGCCTTGAAGCCCTGGTCCGAGAACGACTCGGTGTAGAAGTCCAACACGGCGGCAGGTGCGGCAACCACCGTTGCGGTCAGGGAGGCCGTGAAGAAAGGGTCGGTCTGTTCCATGCCGGAGACCTGCAGGGTGGATCCCGGCATCAGCGGCAGGACGGCGGAGGGGAAGTTGATGGCCAGCGCGGTCGCGGCGGGCGGGGTGCCAGGTGCCGCCGTCGTGCTCTGGGAAGTCGTGGCTTGGGGAGAGGAAGTGCCAGCCACGGTCGAGGCGGCCGGTGTGCCGGTCTCGGTTCCCGGCGCTGCCCCCGTGCCGGAACAGGCGGCAAGAAGTACGACGGCGGTGCCGGCCATGGACGCCAGAAGTCCCCTGCGGCTCAACAACAGTGGGCGCTGGTGGAATGCTGTGGCTTGGTTCATGGTATTTTCCTTAGCGGGCGGCGCCGGGCAAAGAGCATTAGGACTTAGTTTAGCCATGATGGCGCACCGCCCCCATCGCATGTTGTCCAGCTCACCCCGGGCTTCGTGCTGCCGGCACCCGCAGTGTCACAGCGGTTCATTAGACTTAAGGCGTGAATGAAGACCAGCAGCGGGTGCAAGGACGGCCGCCGGCATCCCCGGAGCGTGCGCCCGTGCAGGACGGCTGCACCATCATGCATGTGGACATGGACGCATTCTTCGTCACCGTGGAACTGCGGGACCGGCCGGATCTGGTGGGAAAAATGGTCATTGTGGGGCACCCCGAGGGACGATCAGTGGTGCTCTCCGCCTCGTATGAGGCCAGGGCAAGGGGCGTAAAGTCCGCCATGCCCATGGCGGCGGCCCTGCGCATGGTGCCCACCGCCGTCGTTATTGCGCCACGGCACCAGCTGTATCAGCAGGTTTCCGGCCAGGTCATGGCCGTCTTCCATTCCATCACCGACACCGTGGAGCAGCTCAGCGTCGACGAGGCGTTTTTGGACATTTCCGGTTCGTTGCGGCGGCTGGGCACTCCGCTGGCGATCGGGGCGTTGATCCGTGCCCGCATCGCCGCAGAAGTTGGCATCACGGCGTCGGTGGGGATTGCGGCGAGCAAGTTCGTGGCCAAGGTGGCCTCCACCCGTTGCAAACCCAACGGGATGCTGCTGATTGAAAAGGAGCGCACTGTGGCCTACCTGCACACCCTCCCCGTGGAGGCGCTGTGGGGAGTGGGCGCAAAAACACGGGAAATCCTGGCCCGGCGGGGGATCTTCACGGTCGCCGACGTTGCCGCGACCCCGGTGGCTTCCCTGCAGAAGGTGCTGGGGAGCAGCGGAGCCGCACTCCACGCACTGTCGTGGGGCATTGATCCGCGGCCCGTGACCACGGGACATCAGGAAAAGAGCATTGGGGCGGAGGAGACTTTCGTCCAGGACACCTTCGACAACGCTGTCCTGAGCCGCGAATTGCTTCGGCTGTCCCACAAGGTGGCCGGCCGGCTCCGGGAGGGCGGGTTGAGTGGGGGCACCTTGGCACTGAAAATCAAGTACAGCGACTTCACCACAGTGAGCCGATCCAAAGCCTTGGCCGCGAGCACAGACAGCGCGGCCCAGATTTATGCCGGTGCGCTGGCTCTTTTGCATGCCTTGGGTCAGCGTCCGCGCAGTGTCCGCCTGATTGGGGTGCGTATGGAGCGGCTGGAATCCCTGGCCAGTGCCCCGCTGCAGTTCAGCTTTGACCCGCGGGAGGACAACTCTCGTGCCGCAGAAGTTGTTGGCGACGCCATTGCGGCCCGTTTCGGGAGCGCAAAAATCGTTCCGGCCCGGCTGTTGGGGCCGCCAAAATAGTTTCAGGAAGAGCAGCGCGGACGCGCCGCGTCACACGTTCGCGTGGTGACTTTCAGAACCGTCCAATCAAGCCTATTGTTAGTAGTAGGAGTTGGCTCATTAACGACTTCAAGGCTCTTGGTAGTTGGGGGATTCGGAACGCCGGGCAGAGATGCTGCGGCTATCGGGATCCTCTGGGAACTAAAGTCAGCTGCTTAGACGTTAACGAGTTAAGACGCCCATGGCCCTTGACCTGAAGGAGGTCGTCATGCCCCTCTCGGAACATGAACAAAGACTGCTGGACCAATTGGAGCAGCAGCTGCATGCGGAAGATCCCAAGTTCGCCAATGCCCTCTCGTCGGCACCGTCGCGATCACTGTCAACCAGAAACATGGTTATCGGTGTCTTGATTGTGATTGTTGGCCTGCTGGTTCTTCTCGGTGGTGTCGGAATGCAAATTATCCCACTCGGCATCGTTGGTTTCCTGGTGATGGGCGCTGGTGTCTGGGTGGCCCTGAGCAAACCCAAGTTCTCCGACCAGGCGGACAACGCTGACCAGGCAGGTTCGGCATCCAAAGCGAAGCAGAAGAGCGGCTTCATGAACGGGCTGGAAGAAAAGTGGGAAGAACGCCGCCGCGAACAATAAAGTTCTGCAGCGGCTCCTGCGAATCTGCTCATTCCGTGGCATGAGCAGGCCCCAACGATATTTTTGAAGAGCAGCAAAAGATGAAAAGGCCCCCACGAGGGGCCTTTTTTCGTGTGCGGACACGGCCAAACGGGTCCGGGAGTGGGGCCCTCCACTGTCCATCCTGGAACCATCAGCCCTCCATTTCGAGGATTCTCCACTTCCCACCCCAGGGCCCTCCACTTTCCACCCCCACGAGCGCTGGCGCTCGATATAAGCGCCTTTTTTGGGCCTTTGCGACGCTCAGTCGCGACCCCGACACGATGGCGGACAATTATTCCTCCACTTCCAACCACACCAGAAAAATCCCGTCTTTTCGGGGAAGTTAAGTCCAAGAAGG
>JBBPZC010000206.1:0-19078 GCA_038199275.1 Actinomycetales bacterium | reverse complement strand
CGATGATCTCGTCGACGATCTTGGTGGCGAGTTCTTCGTTGCCGCGGGCCAGGTGCAGGGCAACCATGCACACGCGGTCTTCGTAGCGCTCCAGGAAGCGGTTGCCGTCGAACGTCTTCAGCGTGTAGGAGGTGTAGAACTTGAAGGCACCCAGGAACGTTTCGAAGCGGAACTTCTTCTTGTACGCGTGGTTGTAGAGCTCGCGGGTGAAGTTCATTGTGTACTGATCAAGCGTCTCGCGCTCGTAGTACTCGTTCTTGACCAGGTAATCCAGCTTTTCTTCCAGGTCATGGAAGAACACGGTGTTGTTGTTCACGTGCTGCAGAAAATACTGGCGGGCGGCGGCGCGGTCGGCGTCGAATTGGATTTCGCCCTTGGAGTTGTACAGGTTGAGCATGGCGTTGAGCTCGTGATAGCCCAAGCCTTCCCATGCGGCAGGCATCTCCTTTGAAGATTTCACTGCTGCGTCTTGCTCTGAGACAATCGTGTCCAAAATTCTTCCAATCCTTCGCGAACCCGGGCCACATCTTCCTGCGTGCCCATTAGTTCAAAACGGTATAAAAACTGTACTTTGCACTTTTCGGCGACAATGTCCCCGGCCAGGCAGTAGGTTTCCCCAAAGTTCGTGTTCCCGGCGCCGATGACGCCGCGGATCAGATCCCGGTTCTCCTTGACGTTGAGAAACTTGATGACCTGCTTCGGAACTGCCCCGCGCCTGGTCTCCCCGCCATAGGTTGGCAGAATCAGAACGAAGGGCTCCTGGGCCAGGAGCGTTTCTTCTTTTGTGTAGATCGGCAGCCTTGCCGCGTCCATCCCCAGCTTCACCATGAAGCGGTGGGTGTTGTCGGAGGCTGAGGAAAAATAAATCAGGTTACTGCTGGTGTATCGAGAGGTATTCTGACCAACTGCCACTTCTGCTGCAACGGCTGACATGACTTTCACTTTCCAACTGCTTGCTTGCTGTTGTGGGGCCGGCTGTTTTACCGGCCAACCCCACGATGCGCGTCCCTGCGCATAAAATTTTGGTGCTCTGCAGACGCTTGGCCTGCCGCACGCTACGCTACGCTCGAGGCGCCTTCGACGGCGGCGGCCAGCTCGGCGATCTTGTCCGGGCGGAAACCTGACCAGTGGTCGGCGTCGGTGATCACAACAGGTGCCTGCTGGTATCCCATACTGAGCACACGCTCAAGTGCGGCCGGGTCCTCGGTAATGTCCACGCTCTGGTACGTGATGCCCTTCTTATCCAACGCACGGTAGGTGGCGTTGCACTGGACACATGCAGGTTTGGTGTAAACCGTGACGGTCATAATCAAGTTCCCCTTTTATCTAAAACTGTCCTTGGCGGCCTCTGCGGGCCCACTCGCTGTAGGTGGACCAACGCTTTACGTCACGGTTCCGCCAGCTATTCGAGCAGTTCCATCGGCTCCGGAGGGATTCGCTGGAATTCTGTAATAGATACTACATGTAGTGCACAGCCCTCGGGTCGACCCCTACATGATGTATTACAAGTATGTCATTTTATGCACCGTCCGTCCACAGGCACGGAGAATTAAAAGCGCTAGAACTCAAGGTTTAAACTCAGCTGTCCACAGGCTGTGGAGTATTTAGCCACAATATTTTCCCCCGCGTGTCGGTCGCGTCGGCGTGTCGCGCGGGGCTCTTTTCCAGTGGCCGGCACAACATGTGGTGGTGGCTCCCTTCACGCGGCGGACGTCTCCGGAACGAGGTGTGCTCCTCCCGTCGTTGCCCATGCGCCTGGCTGGGAACTGAGTGGGCGCATGCGTGGCCAACCACTGGAACCAGCGCCCGGCACCAGAGCAGCCGCCCCCAACTCGCACCTTCGCGCGCGAGGCGACGTCCCGGCGTCGTACTTTCGGGGAAGGGCCGCCCCAGACCACGGGACATCGCCACGGGAGGCCGGTGTTAAGATCGGAGGCTGGTAGACAGGCATCCGACCCCAATTGGCACCCCCAGCAACAAGCCCGGAGCCGGCCCAGCCCGTCTATGCTTGCAGGGACCCAGCCTGAGACGTAAGAAGGAGCGCTTGTCGTGATCAACCCGGTGCATTTGCGGACCCTGCTGGAGGTGGTCCGACGCGGTTCCTTTGCCGCCGCGGCCACCCAACTGGGGTACACGGCGTCGGCTGTTTCACAGCAGATGGCCTCGCTTGAGCGGGATTCCGGGGTGAGCTTGTTCCAACGCTCGGCCCGCAGCATCCTGCCCACGGAGGCCGCCTTGGTCATGGCCCGGCACGCGGCCAAGGTCCTGACCGACATTGACGCGTTGCTGGCGGCGAGCGCCCGGACGGACGAGGGCACGAGGGAGGAGCTGCGGTTGGGCATTTTCCCGTCCCTGGCCACCGATGTGCTGCCGGCACTGTTGGCGAGTGCGGATTGGCCCGGGCTGGGCATCAACCTGCACGTCTCGGTGGGCGAGCCGCAGCAGACCATTGGCGGGCTGCGCACCGGAGGCGAACTCGATGTGGCGCTCGTTTACCAGGTGGGGCAGTCGGGGTTGGCCTGGCCGCACACCCTGAACCGGCAGTGGATTGGTGATGACAATTTCCGGGTGGTGCTGCCAGCATCGTGGGGCATCCGGCCGGGTTCGGTCATTGAGGCCGCGCAGCTCTCCGACATGCCATGGATCATGCACCATCCGGGCACCAGCGATGCGACCGTGATCGAACGGCTCTTTGCCAGCTGCAACCTGCACCCCCGGGTGGCCGTCTACAGTGACGACTTCAACGCGAGCCTGCAACTGGCCAGTGTGGGACTGGGGGCCGCTTTGGTGCCCGAGCTGGCATTGGCGAACCGGCCGGAGAATGTGGTGGTGCTGGATGTGCCCGAGATTCGACTGGCCCGGAACATCTTTGCGCTGTTGATCAACGAGCACCAGGGCACGAAGGTCAAGGTCCTGGTGGACCGCCTGGGCAGAGCGTTGGCGCAGCAGCTGGACACGAGCCGGGTGGACCCCCAGCTCTAATGCCCTGTCTTGGTGTGCCGTGGCAGGGGGCCCAGGCTATTCCCTTCGGAACCCCAGGCTATTCCCTTCGGAACGCTTTGCTACTCCCTTCGGAACCTTTTGGCCGGGGCCACGATGCGCTTGATGATCTGCTTTTTGACCTTGCCAAACGGCGGGTAGATGACGGCGAGCGTGTCCGGGGACAGCGCCTTGGACATCACCGCCTTGTGGTGTGAAAACGTCTCAATCGAGTGGTGCCCGTGGTAGGCGCCCATGCCGCTCTCCCCCACCCCGCCAAACGGCAGTCCAGGCACGGACAGGTGCGCGACGGGGACGCCAAAATTCAGCGCGCCCGACGACGTCTGCTCCAGGAAGTCCTTCTTCACGGCTTCGTTTTCACTAAAGACATACAGTGCCAGCGGTTTCTCCCGCGCGTTGATGAACCCGATGGCCTCCTCGGCCGAGTCCACCGTGACCAGCGGCAGCACAGGACCAAAGATCTCCTCCTCCATCAGCTGCGCCTGCGCGTCAACGTGGATGACGGTGGGGGCAATGTAGCGGGTCGCCGCGTCGGTGCGCCCGCCGGCAACCAGGGAGGAACCGGCGTCGTCCGCCAGATCGTGGCTGATCAGCCCCTGGATCCGGGCAAACGCGGCGTCGTTGACCATGCGCCCGTACGCCAGGCTGTGCGCGGGCTCCACCCCGTACAGGTCCTCGATGGCCAAAGGCAGCTGCTTGGCCAGTTTCGCCAGCGCTGCATCCGTGCCCAGCACGTAGTCCGGCGCCACGCAGGTCTGCCCGGCATTCATGAACTTGCCCCAGACAATCCGGCGGGCCGCGGCAATCATGTCCACCGATTCGTCAATATCTACAGGGGACTTCCCGCCCAGCTCCAGCGTGACCGGGGTCAGGTGCTTGGCAGCCGCAGCCATGACAATGCGCCCCACCCGCCCGTTTCCGGTGTAGAAGATGTGGTCGAAGCGCTGTTCCAGCAGCTCAGTGGTTTCGGGCACCCCACCTTCCACAATACTCACGGCCTCCGCCAGGTATTCCGGCACCCACCTGGCCAGCGCGGCCGAGCTTGCCGGGGTCATCTCACTCGGCTTGCCCACCACCGTATTGCCGGCGGCGAGTGCACCAATGATGGGCGCCAGCAGGAGCTGGATGGGGTAATTCCAGGGGGCAATGACAAGCACGACGCCGAGAGGCTCCAGTACCGTCGTGGCCCGGGCCGGCTGCAGTGCCAGTGGAACCGCCACCTTGCGCGGCTTCAGCCAGTCGCCGAGGTGCTTGATGGTGTGGCTGATTTCCTGGGTCAGAAAGCCGACTTCCGTCAGCCACGCCTCGGCAGGGTGCTTGCCGAGGTCCGAGGCCAGGGCCGCGGTGAAATCGTCACGGTGATCCAGGAGCATCCGGTTCATGGCCTTGAGTTGGCGGACGCGCCACTCCAGCGGCTTGGTTACGCCGCTGGTGAATATTGTTCTGGCCGCAGTCACGGTCTCTTGTGCACTCATACTTTCAATCTACCCGCCTTCACCTCTCCTCCCCCTGATCTTGAGTGAGGGAACGCAGAACGGGTCCGGCTACACCAGCTGGGCGCGGACTTCCTTGGTGGCCTTGACCAGGTTGCGCAGGGACTCTTCTGTCTCTGCGTAGCCGCGGGTCTTCAGCCCGCAGTCCGGGTTGACCCAGAGCTGGCGGGCAGGAACATGCTTCACGGCGGTGCCAAGCAGTTCGAAAACCTCTGCCTGGCCGGGGACGCGGGGGCTGTGGATGTCGTAAACCCCGGGCCCGACGCCGCGGCCGAAGCCGTGGTTCTCCAGGTCGTTGACCACCTCCATGCGGGAGCGGGCGGCCTCAATGGAGGTCACGTCGGCATCCAGCCCGTCGATGGCGTCAATGATGACACCGAATTCGGAGTAGCACAGGTGGGTGTGGATCTGGGTGCCATCGGCTGCCCCGGCGGTGGCCAGGCGGAAGGAATTCACGGACCAGTCCAGGTAGGAGGCCTGCTCGGCACGGCGCAGCGGCAGGAGTTCGCGCAGCGCGGGTTCGTCCACCTGAATGATCTTGATTCCGGCGGCTTCCAGATCCGCGATCTCGTCGCGGAGCGCCAGGCCCACCTGGTTGGCGGTGTCGCCCAGCGGCTGGTCGTCACGCACGAAGCTCCACGCCAGGATCGTCACGGGACCGGTGAGCATGCCCTTCATGGGCTTGGCGGTCAGCGACTGCGCATATTCGGCCCACTCGACCGTGATGGCCTTTTCGCGGGTGACATCGCCCCACAGGATCGAGGGCCTGGTGCAACGGCTGCCGTACGATTGCACCCAGCCGTGGACGGTGACGCCGAAACCTTCGAGGTTTTCGGCGAAGTACTGGACCATGTCGTTGCGCTCGGGTTCGCCGTGCACGAGGACATCGAAGCCGAGTTCCTCCTGGAGGTCCACCACGCGCTTGATTTCATCCTTCATCAGGGTCGAGTATTCCTCGCCCGTAATTGCACCCTTGTTGACGCGGGCGCGGGCAGAGCGGATCTCGGACGTCTGCGGGAAGGAACCAATCGTGGTGGTGGGCAGCGGCGGCAGGGACAGCGTCGCTTCCTGGGCCGCTTCCCGGACGTCGTAGGCAGAGCGGTTGAAGTCGGTGGGGCGCAGTGCGGCCAGCCGGGCCCGCACCTCGGGGCGCCTGACACCTGCGGCGCCGGCGCGGGAGGCGATGATGGCGCAGGCCCCTGCCACGGCCGCAGCGGACGACGCCGGGTCCCCTACATGGGCGGCCAGCGTCACCACTTCGGTGACCTTCTGGTCCGCGAACGCCAACCAGCTGCGCAACTCAGCGGAGAGCTGGGACTCCTCGTCGACGTCGTGCGGGACGTGTTGGGTGGAGGTGGAGGTGGAGACTGTGACATTCAGCCCGGCAGCCGTCAGGACGTCCAGGCGGCGCACGGACTCGGCCAAGTCATTGCGCCAGATGTTGTGGCCGTCAACCACACCGGCAACGAGGGTTTTGCCGGCCAGCAGGGCCAGCTCATCGGCGGAGGGAACGGCGCCCTTGAACGCGTCAATGTGCAGTGCCTCGATGGGTGCGGCGGCCAGGGTCGGCAGCAGCTCTGTGAGTGCCCCGAACGGGGTGGAGACCAGGATCTGCGGGCGGCCGGCGGCAGCGGACAACACCTCATAGGTGCGGGCCACAGCGGCCTGGATCTCGACGAGCGGCAGGTCCTGATCGGCCACCAAGGCTGGCTCATCCAGCTGCACCCAGGGTGCGCCGGCAGCACCGAGGAGAGTCAGCAATTGCGCATAAACCGGCAGCACGTCTTCCAGCCGGGACAACGGGTTGAAGCCGGCCGGGGCGTCCTCGGAGGCCTTGCTCAGGAGCAGGAACGTGACGGGCCCAACCAAGTACGGACGGGTCTCGAAGCCATTGGCCAGGGCAAATTCAAACTGCTCGACGATGCGGGCGGAGGTGAGGGAGAAGTTGGTTTCCGGGCCGATCTCCGGCACCAGGTAGTGGTAGTTGGTGTCGAACCACTTGGTCATTTCCAGGGGCTGCTGTTCACCCGTGCCCCGGGCCAGGGTGAAGTAGGCGTTGATGTCCAGCTCGCCGTCGGCGTTGCGCAGCTCGCCAAAACGGGCCGGGACGGCGCCAATGTGGGTGGCAGCGTCAAGGACCTGGTCGTAGTAGGAGAACGTGCCAGGGATCGCAGCAGTTTCGGTGAGGCCCAGGGCGGTCAGGCGGCGGGCGGTGCCGAGCTGGATTTCCTTGGCGGCTGCGTCGAGTTCGGCGGCATTAAGTGTGCCGGCCCAGAAGCCTTCAATGGCTTTCTTCAGTTCGCGGCGGCGGCCGATGCGGGGGTAGCCCAGCAGGGAGGCGGCGGGGAATGCGGTGGTGTTGGTCATGGGAATTCCTTGAGTTGAAAGTAAGAGAAGAGCGGGAAGGAGGAGGGGCCGGTTAGGCCCGGATAAGCTGCCGGGGCGCCACCGAGGTGCGTTCGGGACGGGGTAGCTGGAGCTTGTCCAGCACTTCCAACGCCGCGGCGTGCTCGTTGAAGGTGTACAAATGGATGCCCGGCGCCCCGGCGTCCAGTGCGGCCCGAGCCAGGTCAACGGTCGCCTTGACCCCCACCTGGCGGCTCCGGGCCGGAGTGTCGGCCCGGCCCAGCGCCTCCAACAGCTCAGGACGGGGTTCGACGCCGGTGATCTCACCCAGGCGCTGGACACGGCGCAGGCTGATCAGCGGCATGACTCCCGGGATGATGGGGATGCTGACCCCGGCACGTCGGGCACGGGCCACCAGGTCACGGTACTGGTTTTCTTGGAAGAAGACCTGGGTGATGGCAAAGTCCGCACCGGAACGTTGCTTGGCCAGCAGGACCTCCACATCATGCTCAATGGAAGGCGATTCCGGGTGCCGAGCCGGGTAGGCCGCCACACCAATGGCCACCTTGCCGGCGCACAACAGTGCAGAACGGCGCTGCTCCACCCTGCGGATCAGTTCGATCAGGTCCTGGGCATGCTCCAGGGAGCCGCGTTGTGGTTCGGCGGGCGCAACTTGGGGCGGATCCCCGCGCAATGCCAGGATGCCGCGAACCCCGTGGTCCAGCAGTTCTGAGATGATTTGGGCCAGTTCATCGGCGGTGTTGCCAACACAGGTCAGATGCGCCAGCGGGCGCAGGGAGGTTTCGTTCAGCAGCCGGTTCAGCAGCGCAACGCCCGTGTCCCGGTTGCTGCCGTTGGCGCCATAGGTGACGGAGACATAGTCGGGGTTGGTGGTTTCCAACTCCCGGATGGTGGCCCAGAGTGTGGCATCCGCCGCTGCGTTCCGGGGCGGAAACAATTCATAGGAAAGGGCAATCGGCGCGCTGTGGCTTGCGGGCGCCGTCGCCTGTATAAGGCTCGGAGGAGACATTTGCGTAGGTCCTTGGGATGGGTTCACCATGGCGGCCAGCGCGTCTAGAACACGGGGCACCACAGCCAATTTTTCTGTAAAGGGCAACGGAGGCGATGGGCGGTGCAGCTGAATACATCAGTTGCGCGCCAGCTCCGTTGGCAAATGTCAGGCCCACATGGGGGCACCCACACCCTCGGATCATTCGAGAGTCGCCGACACACGTTGCGGAAAGAACGTAGCTCCATACTAGAACCCTATTTTGGCCCAAAACAAGCAGTGGCCGAATTATGTCGCAGCTTTACCGCGAATATGACATTTTCGTTTTCCCTGGGTCACGGTTTGCTCGACGGCGGCGCATATTCTTCGATTCGACCCGGCCCTGTTGGCACGCGCAGCAGGGGGCTACAGTAAGGTTCATGAACCAATTGCCAGCCGCGTATGAGGAATATCTGCAGGGCAGGGATGAGAATTTCATTGCCACGGTCCTGCCGGTCCTGAAGCAGTCCGTCGCCGATAAAACGCACGGCGTCCATGTCTCCATCAATCCCCACGAGGTGCAGGCCTTCACCGATCCCAAGGTCCCGTTCGGAATGATCGTTGAGGCGGTCGACTAAAACGTCCGTCCTAAAAGGAGCCGGAGTGAGCCCGCTCAGGCCTTGGAATCAAGCAGCAGCCGGGACGCGTTGGGGCTCAACGTTTTTTCCATCATGAGGCAGGCGGCACCGAATGCTTCCTCGCCGGAGTTGAGGTTTGTGCCCACCACCTCCACGCTGTGCACACTCGTGGTCACGCTGAGGTGATCCAGCAATGCCGGCAGCCGGCGCAGATAGCTGGTGGCCAGTGCGGGCCAGAACGGTCCGCCCAACACCACGCGCTCCACGTCCAGCAGGTTGCTGAGCACCGAGATGGCCCCGCCCAGCCGCTGCGCAGACAGGTCCATCAGTTCGACGGCGGACGGCTCACCTTCCTCTGCGGCCGCCACCACGGCCGCCAGCTCCTCCATGAGTGAAACTGCCGGGGCCAGGCCAGCCGCCGGCAACAGACCAGCCTGCCGGGCCAATGAAACGATGGTCTCGGGCATGCAGGTGACCTTGACGCAGCCGCGGCGGCCACAGTCGCACTGCGGCCCGTCGGGATCGACAATGATATGCCCGATCTCCCCCACATTTCCCGAGGCACCCCGGACCACCTGGTCGTTGAGCACCAGGCCGGCGCCAAGGCCGGTGCCGATGTAGACGAACACAAAATTGGCGGCCTCCGCCCCGGTGCCGGCCCACAGTTCTGCAACTGCGGAGGCGGTGACGTCCTTTTCCACCACGACGTCCAATCCCGTGGCCTCGGCCAGCAAGTCCCGCAGCGGCACCCGGGCCCAACCGGGCATGTGCGGCGGGTCCACCACGGCGCCACTGGCGGAGTCGACCGGTCCGGGCGTGGCCACACCGACACCGGCAATTCTCTTCTGCTCCACCCCGGATTCGGCAATGAGGGTGCGAATCTTCTCGCCCATGACCCGTACGGCGAGGGCGGGACTGCCCTGCAGATCGGTGGGTTCGTGGTGGGAGCGCAGCACGGTGCCCACCGCATCAATGAGGGCGTAGCTGGTCTGTGCCGGGTCAATATGGACACCGATCGCGTACATGCCCCTGGGATTCAGTCGCAAAATGGTGCGCGGCTTGCCTGGTCCGGAGGTTTCCTTCCCGGCCTCGACGATCAGTCCATCGTCCAGGAGCCGCCGACAAATGTTCGAGACCGTTTGTGCGGCCAGTCCGGCCGAGGCCGCCAGTTCCACCCGGCTGAGGCCGTCATCGGCCCGGCGGATGGAATCCAGGATCACCGACTGGTTGAAATCGCCCATCTTGGGCAAATTTGTGCCGCGTCGGCGCTGCGGAAAGCCGGGCCCGGCAGCACTCAAAGTTTTCTCCTTGCAAATCTTATTGACTTAAACGAATGTGACCACCGCCATGTGGCAGTCTGTGGCCCAGATTACGCCCACGCGCAGCTGCCAGATTACCCTGCCGTGCCCGCTCCCGAGGGCCCGCCACGACCCGGAGCATCAGAAACCGGCACACGATTTGTTGAAACGGCCACCGTGAATTTGCTGTTTCGCCCCATGACCGTGGTGGGGCCCACCAACCGCTCCAGCGACCCCTTGTAGTCCAGGTGCCGGTTGTAAACGCTCCAGAGCTGCCCGCCCGGGGCGAGGACGCGTCCGGCGTCGGCAAAGAGCTTGTGGGCAATCCCGGCATGGACCGTGGCGCCGACGTGGAACGGCGGGTTCAGCACGATCAGTTCGGCGCTGCCGGAGTCGAAGCCGGCCAGTGCGTCTTCGCGCCGCACCTGAATCCGGTCTGCCAGCCCGTTGGCGCGGGCGGTTTCCGCTGTGGCCGCCACGGCCGCGGCCGACTGGTCCGTGGCAATCACGTTCAATGCCGGCCGGGCCTTGGCCAGGGCCGCCGCGATGGTGCCGTTGCCGCAGCCGAGGTCAATGGCGGCGCCGGCGCCCGGGGACATCCTCGGCAGGAATTCGAGGAGGAACCGGGTGCCCGCATCCACTTTGGTGCCGCCGAACGTGGCTCCGTGGGCGCACAGCCACAGGTCCAGATCGGCGTGGAACTCCTTCTTCGGGAAGGCCGACGCCGTTGCCTCCTTGCGCGGACCCGAGACCTTCAGTGCTCTGGACTTGCGCCACGCACGCCCCGGCTCGACGGTGCTGAAGTGCTCGGCCAGGACCGTGTTCATGGCCAGTGTCATGTGCTTGACCCGTCCACCGGCAAAGACCTTCACCTCGGGGCTTGCGTGGGCACTGATCAGTGCGGCCACCTCGGCAACTTCCTCCAGGCTGCGCGGCAGCTGCCACAACACCACGGTGGCGTCTGTGAACAGGGTGGCATCAAGGGGCAGTGACGAGTACGCATCCGAAAGTCCGGCCCGGGAAGCATTTTCGGCCAGCGCCAGTTCTCCTGAAAGCCCGTCCTGGTGGACCCGGATACCACTAAGCCCGTGCAGCGTCGCAGCGGCGAGGGTCAGCGCACCGTACCGGTCCCCCACAATGGCGAGGTGTCCGCCGTCGGACGTGGCCAGGGCAGCGGCAGCCTCAGCCAAGAGCAGTTCATCCGTGGCGTCATGCGCAAAGAGGTTCGGCGCCTCAATGTCCGGATGCCTTCGTAATGCTCCGAAGTCAAAGGTGCGGGTGTCCGTGCTGTAATTTTCCTCCACCGACCCACTCTATCGGCCGTTGATTTGCGCGGAAGAGTTGCGACAGTGGGTGGTGCTAAAAATCACACACCTCCGTATACTGGGTTCAGTCGCTTCAGTCAAGATACGTCGCCGTCATCGACGACTCGAAGGATGATAGTTATGACCGTAATCACTCCGCTGCGGAAAAGTGTTCGTGAGGGCAGCGGCCTCAAGCGTGTCGGTGGTCTGTGGGGCGAAGTCCTCGCTGAATTCCTCGGCACCTTTGTTTTGATTTGTTTTGGCGACGGAGTCGTCGCCATGGCCGTCGCGGCACTGCCTGGCAGTGGCCGTGCCACAACAGATACCACCATTTTTGCCGCAGCCGGAGACTGGCTGCTCATCACGTGGGGTTGGGCTTTGGCCGTGGCCCTGGGCGTGTATGTCGCGGGCGGTGTCAGCGGGGCTCACCTGAATCCCGCGGTGACCCTGGCCTTCGCGGTCCGTCGGAAGTTCGCCTGGAACAAGGTCATTCCCTATGTGGTGGCCCAGGTGGTGGGGGCATTTGCCGCGGCGGCACTGCTCTATGTGGTCTACTTCAATGCAATTGACGCCTTCAATGCGGCCTCAAAAACGCAACGGGACCAGGCTGGCGGCCTGGCCACCTTTTCGATTTTTGCCACGTTCCCCGCACCCTACTTCCACGGCAATCTGACCGTTCCGCTCATTGACCAAATTGTTGGCACCGCGTTCCTGATCATCTTCATTGTGGCCATCATCGACATGCGCAACATGGCAGTGAAGGCCAATCTGGGCCCGCTCATGATTGGCTTTGCCGTCGCTGCAATCGGCATGTCCTTTGGCGCAAACGCCGGATACGCCATCAACCCGGCCCGTGATTTTGGTCCCCGCGTGTTTGCGTGGCTGGCCGGTTGGGGTGATGTAGCCATGCCGGGCACCATCACCGGTGTTCCCGGGGCCTTTAGTTGGTACTTCTGGGTCCCGATTGTGGGTCCGCTCATTGGCGGCGTCATTGGTGTGCTGCTCTATGACTGGTTTATTGGTGACATCCTGCACGCCCGTCGGGCGTTGGTGGAGCAGGAAGAGGCTGCGGCCACTCGTGCCACCGGAGCCCACGTGGACACGTCGGGACACGTGGACACATCGGAACCGGGGCCTGCTGAAGAAGAGGACTACTGAATCTCCAGCGCGTCCTTGTACAGCCACTGCCGTCCGTCGCGAACAAAACTGCTGGTCTCGGTCAACGAGTCCCTCAGTTTGCGGTTCGTGGCGGACCTGTAGTGGGCGCGGAAGGTGACGATGCCCGTGGTGCTGAAGGCACCGCCGTCGTGCGTGTCAAGGATCTCAAGCAAATACCACTGCTGGTCCGGATCCAATTCCAGGCTGGCGGGACGGGTGCTGGGATGCCAGGTGCGCAAAAGGTATGGGGCGTTGGCCAGGGCGAAGGCGCTGAAGCGCGAACGCATCAGCGCCTCTGCTGTGGGCGGATAGGTCTGCAAATTTCCGAGGAAGCGCCCGCAGCACTGCCCGAATGTCTCCCCGCTTGTGCACGGGCAGCGCATTTCCGGGGTGCTCATTGCGTTCCGCCTTGCTGCATGGGATGGGTTTGGGCGTGGAACCATTCAATGTGGTCGCGCAGGGCCGCTGCCGCGCCGGCGCCGTGTTTGGCGAACACTTCCGTGAGGATGCCTTGGTGCTGGTGCCTGAGTTCGGGAACGATGTGCGCCCACATTTCATCGCTGTCGATGGCGTCGCTGACGTAGCTTTGGATGGCCGAGCGCAGGGATTCCATCATGGCCGTGATGACGGTGTTGCCGGCCAGGGAACTCAACAGGACGTGGAAGGCGGCGTCCAGGACGTGGAATTCTTCCCTGCCGAGCCCGGGGCTGTCCATCTCAACCAATAATGCCCGCAACGCGTCTTCCTGTTTGGCGTCGCGCGGCTGTTGCGCGGCTTCAACCGCTGCCCACGTCTCCATCATGATGCGGGTTTGGACAATGTCGGCCACCGGGAAGTGGTTGGTGGCCATGTGCAGGCGCAGCGTGGCGGCGAGGCCGGCACTTGGGTTGGCAATGACCACGGCACCCGACTGCGGGCCCGAGCCGACGCCGGTGCGCACCACACCGATGGCGTCCAAGACCCGGATGGCGTCGCGGACGGAGGCCCGGGAGATGCCGTGTTGGAGGGCCAGTGCGCGTTCGCCGGGGAGCTGGTCCCCCACCTTGATCCGCCCGTCCTTCAAATCCGCTTCGATGCTGTTGAGCACGGCCTCGTAGCTGCGCGTGGCGGGCGCTGGGTGCGGTGTTGCGTTGGGCTGCAGTGTTGCGTTGGGGTGCGGTGGAGTGGTGAGGTGCGGTGGAGTGGTGTTGCTGTTGGACGGATGTGGCGAAGGCATTCCTATATTCTTCCATGTCGCCGCGCAGCCCCCGTCATGCCGGCGCCCGGTGGTTTTGGAGGCGGTGGTTCTTGACAGGGGTTAGCCGCCGGGAATCGAAAAATCCGGCCACCTGAGAGGTGACCGGATTTTTTCCTTGGTGGAGCTGAGGGGACTCGAACCCCTGACCCCCTGCATGCCATGCAGGTGCGCTACCAGCTGCGCCACAGCCCCAAACTTTTGCTGCGCTTCCTTCGACCAATCGGTCGTGGCCGCAGCAACCTGTCTATATTAGAACACGTTTTGCCTTACTGCCAAATCGGCAGTTGCTGGCTCCTAGTCCTCCACCGGCTCGGCGAGATCTTCGGATATTTCATAGGGTGCGGGCAGTGTCCCAACATTATGTTCAAGCAGGCGCCACGTCCCTACTCCCGTGCCTTCGGACGCTGGCTGCGAGGCCTCGACCACTGACCAGTGGCAGTTCGACAGCCCGGAGAGTGTGCGCCACAGTTCTTCAGGAAGCCCCAGCAGCTTGGCCAGCGCCACCCGGGTTGCCCCACCGTGGGTGGCAACCACCAAGGTTCCGCCGTCGGGAAGTTCCTGGACACCGTCGAGGATGGCCGCCACCATCCGGCCAGCAACCTCCACGCGTGTCTCTCCCCCACCGGCGCGGGTGCCGGGCTCATCGCGCTGCCAGCGCTGAATCTGCTCCGGGTAACCTTCGATGATTTCATCAAAGGTCAGCCCTTCCCACTCACCGCCGTTGGTCTCGCGAAGCCGTGCGTCGACGTCGACCGTGTGGCCGGTCAGCTCGGCCAGGGCCTGTGCCGTCGTGAAGGCCCGGCTCAGATCCGAGGAGAGGATCTTCACCTGCCCTGGACGGCCGTTCGCGGCACGCAGCTTTCCCGCCAGCAATGCCGCGGCACGAGTAGCTTGGGCCGATCCCACTTCATCCAGGGGAATGTCACTTTGCCCTTGAAATCGGCGCGCCGCATTCCAGGCGGTGCGTCCGTGCCGCCAAAAAATGACCCGCCGGCGCGGGCCGGCGGGCTGCAAAACTGAACGCTCGGGTGAAGCTGACATCATCAAGTGACAAGTTCCATTCCTGAGGCCCTGGTGTGGGTTTTAGTTTTCGGGCTGCGATTCGGCAGCGACAGGCTCTGCCGTCTTGGCCGAAGGATCCTGTGCATCCAACTGCAGGTCGATGACGGGGCAGTCACCGTACAGTCGTTCCAGCGCGTAGAAGATTCGGTCTTCCTCGTGCTGAACGTGGACGACGATGTCGGCGTAGTCCAGCAGCACCCAACGTCCGCCGGAGCGGCCTTCGCGGCGCACGGGGCGCAGATCGAACTTGTGCAGTTCGTCTTCAATACCGTCAACAATGGCGTTGACCTGCCGTTCGGTCTCCGCCGAGGCGATGAAGAAGATGTCCGTGATGGCAAGGCGTTCGCTCACATCGATGGCCGTTACATTCACGGCCAGTTTGTCCGATGCCGCCCGTGCTGCCGCCCGGGCAATTTCGATCGACTGTTCTGTTGCGCTCACTGCGGTTTCCTTTGATTGGTGAAAAATATTGCGTGCTAAGAAGTGAAGAACATGATGGCGAGCACAATGATCGCGATACCACCAACGAGGATCGAGCCCCATTGGATCAGCAGGTTCCGTTGTGTGCGGCCCAGCCCTGCTGTCATGGCATCCAACGGCTCAAGGCCGTGGGCATAGTCGGCGGGCATGGGTGGCATCTGGGACCGTTGCACTTCGGCCGGGGCCGCGGGATGTACGACGGCGGTGACCTCACCTTCGAGCCGTTCGCTCACCTCAGCGAGCGACGGCAGTCCGCCGGTCGCCATGGCCTCAGCCTTCTTCAGCGTGCCACTGCGCCCGCCGGTCAGCGGACGGTTCCCCAGCCCCGGTCGATGGACAGCACGAGCCGACAGTGCAGCATCAAAACGCTCCGCGCTGACGCTCGGAACGCTCGGCGAGGACGCCGTTTTCTCAGACGCCGCTGATTTGGGGTCGACGGCGGGACGTGCGGCAGCGGGTCTGGGCCGCGACGGCGTCTGCTTCGGCGTAGCGCGGGTCACGATAGGCACGTGTGTTGTGGTGGGCGGACGCATCACCGGTCGGTCCGAGCCGGGAACCTCGATGAACTCCAACGGCGTCACCATGGCCAAGTTGTTGGTGGCCGCGGGGTCCGATGTCTTGCGCTTGCTCTTGGCGCTTTCCTGTGCCAGTCGCTCACGGGCCTCGGCACGCTGGTTCAAAATGGCGGTTCGCTCGGCCTCAGCCTTTTGGGCGGCCAGGACCGCAAGTTCTTCCTCGCTGGGCGTGGCAGCAGGCGGCGGGCCGGCGGTTACCGGGTAATAGCTACCGCCAGGAACCAAGCCGGGCATGGGCGGATAGTTCGGATCATGGTCAACAGCCGTGGCGGGCAGCCCGCCGTCGTTTTTCCCATCGACCGGCTCCGGCGCAGATGCAGGTCCTTGGACGGACGGTTTTGCGGGGGCGGCTGCGGGCGAGCCGGGCTGAGCCACAGGCGCAGACGGCTTCGGCTTGGCATGGACCATGGGCACTGCAGCCGTTGCTGCGCGTCGCCCGGAACGCGGGCGGCGAGGCAGTTCTCCGCCGGTGCTGGCGGGTTCAGCCTTGGCGGACCCGGTCTTTGCTGGCTCAGTCTTGGCGGGTTCAGCCTTGACGGGAACAACCTTGGCGGGTTCAGCCTTGGCGGGAACAACCTTGGCTGGCTCAGTCTTGGCTGGCTGCGTTTTGGACGGCTCAGTCTTGGCGGACCCGGTCTTTGCTGGCTCAGTCTTGGCTGGCTGCGTTTTGGACGGCTCAGTCTTGGACGGCTCAGTCTTGGACGGCTCAGTTTTGGCCGGCTGCGCAGGGGCACTCGGCGCGGCCGCTGGTGGGGCAGCCGGTGCACTGGGCACGCCGGGAACAGAAGCACCCGGGCCTGCTTTGGAGGCGGCAATGGCGGCCGCGGTCAGCACGGGGTTCAGCGCGGTGATCGGGGCGCGTTCGGCGTCAAGCTGGGCCTGGCGCAGGGCGCGCCGGGACGGCAGCGGGTTCATGGCCGGCGGGTCGACGAGTTCCTTGTAGGCGCGCAGGGCTGCCCTGTCGCGGGCGCGGATCGCAGACTCACGCTCACCGCGCGGTGCCGTATCCGGGGCAGGCTCCACTTCGGGGGCCACTGCAGCTTCAGGGACAGGCTGCACGGCAGCGGCCGGAGACGCGGGGGTCGCCCCGGCACCAGTTGCTCGCGCCGACTGTTCGCGCAGTTCCCTGCGGCTGCGAATCGGCTCAGTTTCCTTACTCATCAAATACTCATTCGGTTCTCGAGGTCACCGGTGCAATGCCCGCGCTGGCATCGCCGTCCGGTTGGGCATACAGCCCATATTTGGCAATGTATTGCACCACACCGTCCGGCACCAGGTACCAGACGGGATTTTGCGCCGCCACCCGTCGCCGGCAGTCCGTGGAAGAGATCGCCATGGCAGGTACTTCCAACAGGCTAATGTCGGTGCGGCCCATGTCGTCAAGGACATGGCCAGGTCGCGTCACACCGACAAAGTGTGCCAGATCCCACAACTCGTCACTGTTTTTCCACGACATGATCTGAGCCATGGCATCAGCGCCGGTGATGAAGAACAGGTCCGCTTCGGGGCGTATCTTATGCAGGTCCCTCAGCGTATCAATCGTAAATGTGGGTCCGGGACGGTCGATGTCCACCCGGCTCACAGTAAATTGGGGGTTCGCCGCCGTCGCAATGACAGTCATCAGGTAGCGATGTTCCGCCGCACTGACTTTGCTTTTTGCCTTCTGCCAGGGCTGGCCTGTCGGTACAAAAATCACTTCGTCAAGTTTAAATACGCTCGCAACCTCGCTGGCTGCGACCAGGTGACCATGGTGAATTGGATCGAACGTTCCACCCATGACTCCAACACGGAGACGGTCCCGGGCCCCCGCCGGAGCGGTTACCCGGGTGGTGTCCTTAGTGATTGGAGGACGCCGCGTCGTTGCCGTGCAGGTGTTTATTGGTGTGCTGGCGGTGCGGGTCGTCGGTGGCCTGAACGGCCTCGTGACGGTTGCCCAGGTTCATGAAGGAGACGGTGACAAACATCAACAGCAGCAGCGCAAGCAACATGGTGCCACCAATCACAAACGGCGGCGCGATCAATGGTGCAAGATCGTGTTCTTCTGCGGCAGCAAGTACGACGCCGGCAAGCTGGGTCAGCATTATTTCTCCCCTTGGGTATGTGGCACAGTGGCGCAGGCGCCACGAAAAATGCCACTTCGTTACATGAATTCCCTCTAATGGTACGTGGTATCCGGACGCACTGGCACACCGGCACGCAGCCATCCGCAAAATCAGGGCCCATGGCTGAGAGTAGCCGGGTGGGCCCACACCCCCGAGGGACCCAGGGGGCAGACGCGCCAGCGGCTGGTCCTTGGGAGGGGGCGGGGATCAGCGGCGGACTTGGCCTTCGCCTTGAACAATCCACTTCGTGGTTGTCAGTTCGCTCAGGCCCATGGGACCGCGGGCGTGGAGTTTCTGGGTTGAAATGCCCACTTCGGCACCCAAGCCAAGTTCTCCGCCGTCGGTAAAGCGTGTGCTCGCATTCACAATGACGGCAGCCGAATCAACCTCGGCGATAAAGCGCTCCGCATTGGCCAAATCGTTGGTCAGGATGGCTTCGGTGTGTCCGGTGCTCCACGTGCGGATGTGCTTGATGGCCTCATCCATGGTGTCCACCATCTTCACGGCCAAATCCAGGTCCATGTATTCCGTGCCCCAGTCCTCGTCCGTTGCGGCTGTGGCAACAAGTCCGGCGGGCAGAACGGCCATGACGCGCTCGTCGACATGCAGGCGCACCCCCGACTTCGCGAGGGCTCCGAGAACAGCCGGCAGAACCGTGGCATCCTTGTGGACCAGGAGCGTCTCGACGGTGTTGCAGACGCTGGGCCGCTGGGTCTTGGCGTTGAGTAGAATCTCCACGCTCATTTCCTCACGCGCACTGGCGTCGATGAAGATATGCACATTCCCCTCGCCTGTTTCAATGACGGGGACGGCGGAGTTGGTGACGACAGTCTGAATAAGGTCGCGGCCGCCACGGGGAATGAGCACATCCACTTCTCCACGGGCCTTCATGAGCAGGTTGGCACCTTCGCGGCCGAACTGGTCAACTGACTGTACGGCGTCAGAGGGCAGGCCCACGCGGTCAAGAGATTCACGCAGGATGTCCAGCAAGGCCTTGTTGGTGTTGGCTGCGGCGGTGCCGCCGCGCAGAATGACCGCGTTGCCGCTCTTCAGTGCCAGCCCGGCAATGTCCACGGTGACGTTGGGGCGCGCCTCATAGATGGCGGCGACCACACCCAGGGGCACGTTGATCTGGCGCATCCGCAAACCGTTGGGCAGGGTCTGGCCGCGGACCACATTGCCAACCGGATCGGGCAGGCCGGCCAGATTTTCCAGCGCATCAGCCAGGCCGTGGATGCGGGCGGCAGTCAGCGTGAGCCGGTCGAGCATCGGTGTTGAGGTGCCGTTTTCACGGCCTGCCGCCACGTCCTTGGCGTTGGCGGCAAGAATGAATTCCTGCTGGGCAAGCAGCGATGCGGCGATGGCGCGCAAACCCTTGTCCTTCCAGGCCCGGTTCG
>JBBPZC010000205.1:0-5078 GCA_038199275.1 Actinomycetales bacterium | reverse complement strand
CGTTGCCCATTGCAGGCACTACGGGTTCGAGCTCCAATGCCGCGGTGGCGGAGGTGGCGGCCGTGGCCGGGGCTGGAGCGGAGACGGTGGCGGTGGCGGTGGCGGTGGCGGTAGCGGCCGGGGCAGTGGCGGCCGTGGCCGGGGCAGTGACGGCCGTGGCCGGGGCAGTGACGGCCGTGGCCGGGGCTGGAGCGGAGACAGGAGCAGCCCGACGCCCTGCATGGTACTGGTCCCGGCTTTGGGTGAACATCAGCCCATCCGCAACCCTCGCCTCGACGTGGCCGAAGCCGGGTATCTGTGCGGCCAGTTCGAAACCGCAGCGCCTGGCCAGGGTCGAGCTGGCATCGTTGCCCACGGTGGTGCGCCAGTGCAGAATCTCCAGTCCCAGGGTCCCGAAGGCGAAGCCTTGCAGCAGTTCAATGGCGCGTTGCGCGGCACCGGTGCCACGGCCGCTGGGGAGCATCTTGATGCCCACCCCGGCCGATCCGCCGTCGTGCGTTGTAAAAACATCCTGCAGGCTCAACGTGCCCACCACCTGGTTGCCGCCGTCGGCGGGCTCGGTGATGGCAAAGCGCAGGTAGCTCCCGCTCTCCCATCCCGCATTGACGGATCCAGTGATCAACTCCCCCGCCTGATGCACCTCCATGGCCTCGACGGACGCCGTCCACTTGATGTTCAAGGGGTCGCGGTGGATCTCGGCGAAGGCGCCGGCATCGGCAAGAGTGAACCGGCGCAGCGTGGTCCGGCCGTCGCTCAGGATGGGGTTCTTGGGCCGGACAAGGCTGCCGGGCGTCAGGGTCACCGGCTTACTTCTCGCCGCGGTGCCGGTACAACCAGATCAGGCCGATGATGGGCAGCAGCAGCGGAATGTAGCCGTAGCCCTGACCAAATTTGCTCCATACACTGGCGTGCTGGAACGCGGCCGAATCGAAAATGCTCAAGGCACCCACCACCAGCACACCCGCGAGTTCCACGCAGATGGCGACGGTGGCAATTTTTGCCCAGGTGGCGCCGGGCTTGGCCAGTGCGACGGTGGCCAGAATGTAGACGACGGCGGCAAACGCGGAGAGCAGGTAGGCCACCGGCGCGTCGGCGAAGTGGGTGGCGATCTGGTAGCCGGCGCGGGCCGTGGCCGAGATGGCGAACACGGCATAGACGGTGATCAGCAACCGGCCGGCCCCCGTGGTGCGGCCGTGCGGTGCCTGGTCGGCGCTGGTGTCGGTTGTTTCGTTCTTGCTGATTTTCATAGTCCAATTCCTGCTTGCAGCGCTGTGCCGGGAACTCCCACGCCGTACCAAATTTGTGCCATGCGGGCCAACATCACCATGACGGTGACGCCCACCGCTCCCATGACGTAGTTCGACCAATAGGTCCGTTCCACCATGGCCCAGTAAAATCCGGCCACGGGCAACATGGCCGCCGTGAACATATAGCCCCAGAATTCCCAACCCTCACCCACCAACGATTCGCCGCTGAACAGCCGCACCGCCGAGGCGATGGCATAGACCACAATGAAAAGTTCGACGGCGGCCAGGGCCAGGATCGTGACATCGTTGGGTTTCTTTTTCATCACCGCGGCGACGACGCACACAAGTGTTGATGCCACACCGACGATTGCGCCAATGATGAACCAGGCGTCGAGCGTCACTGTGCGGACTCCTGTGGGTCTGTGGCCGTGGCGGGTTCACTCTTGGGGGCGGTGGCGGGTGCTGCGGGAGGGTCCGGCGGGAACACCAGGATGGGTTTGGCGTATTTCCCGGCGTCTGCCAGCAGGGCCACGAGTGTGCCGTCCGGGGCGAAGGCTGCCGCCGGGTTTTCAGCGGTGTGGATGCCGTCGCTGCTGGCCGGGATCCGCCGGCCAAAGGACAATTCAACGGCTTCGGCACCGCTGAGTTCACGGACAGGCATCAGGGCACGTGCCGCGTCGGCAATGTCCAGAATGCGCAGATCCTCCGCCAGGTCCTCGAGAGTGCGGGCCTGATCCAGGGTGTATGGACCCACTGCGCTGCGGCGCAGTGCCGTCAGGTGACCACCCACGGCGAGGTCGGCACCCAGGTCGCGGGCCAGGGCACGGATGTATGTTCCCGAGGAACAACGAACGGTGACGTCCACGTCAACGTAAGTGCCGGCGTCGTACGTACCGCGGCGGATCCCATGGATCTCAAAACCGTGGATGGTGACGGGGCGGGCGGCCAGCTTCACATCCTCGCCGGAACGGACCCGGGCGTAGGCGCGCTCACCGTTGACCTTGATGGCGCTGACACTGCTGGGCACCTGCTCGATGGGGCCGCGAAGCTTGGCGATCCCGGCGGAGATGGCCTCGTCGGTGACCGCGTCAGTGGGGCTGGTGGTGGTGACTTCACCTTCGGCGTCGTCGGTGATGGTGGCGGCGCCGAGGCGGATGGTGGCCTCATAGGTTTTGGAGGTTCCGACAATGTACGTCAGGAGCCGGGTGGCCTTGTTCACGCCCACCACCAGAACGCCGGTTGCCATGGGGTCAAGCGTTCCGGCATGGCCCACTTTTCGGGTCCCCGCCAGCCTTCGCATCCGTCCAACCACATCGTGGCTGGTCCATCCCTGCGGTTTATCTACAATTACAAGTCCAGAAAGCACACTCAGCAGTATATCCGCACCCCGGCGCCCTCCCGGCCGCCCCTACCCCGGAGTACAAGATTCTTGTTGACCGGGCTGCCTCGACGGATTTAAACTGCAGGCACGTGCTTGGCCAGGGAACTCGCGGGCATGTTTGACGGATTGATGGCACTGGGGGCAACGTTCCGCTTCACCTTGAAAGAGGTAGGCATGCCGGGCGCGGGGTTGGGACGCCCGGCTTCACACGTCCTGCGCCCGCCATCACCGGGCCACCCTTATGTAGGGAACGAACATGTTGTCAAGAATCGCGGCCGTTGCGACCGCCTGCACATTTGCCATGGTTTTGGGCGCCGGGCCCGCCCTGGCCAACTCCTCACACAACGCGGGGAACAACTCCGGACACGGCGCGAACAACTCGAGCCACAACTCCGGACACGGCTGGAACAACGGCCATGGCCACGGAAACCACCAGCCCTCCCCTGTGACCGAAGTCGCCTCGCAGCTGATCAGCCCCCTGAAGGTTGCCTTCGGGCCCAAAGGCAGCTTCCTCATCGCAGAATCCTTCGCCGGCGTCCTGAGCAGCATCTCCGCCAAGGGTGAAAAGACCACCCTTGTGAGCGCGCCGGGACAGGAAATCGCCGGAGTCTCCTACCTCAACGGAACCACCTACTACTTCAACAATGACCAGGGCTCCGGACCCGAACTTGGCGGCGCGCTGTTGCCGGCCCGGCTCATGCAACTCGACCAGCGCGGAAACACCCGGGAAATTACCGACCTGGCCGATTTTGAGGCGGCCAACGACCCCGATGCCAAGACCGTCTACGGCGTCCGTGATGCCAGCCCGGAGTGTCTGACCCAGGCCCCGTACATGCAGTCGCTGGGCGAGGTTTTCTCGCACCCATACTCGTCGGCCCCCGTCTCCAACGGCGTCTACGTTGGTGACGCCGGTGCGAATGCGATCCTGTTCGTCAACAAACACGGCAAGGTGAAACTGGTCAAGGCTGTGCCGGCCGTGGCCATCACCATTGATGCCGCAGTGGCCGCTGCCGGGGCTGAGATGGGTATGACCGTTCCTGGCTGCATGCTGGGTCTGAAGTACTACGCCCAGGCGGTGCCCACCGACATTGAGATCAGCGGTCAGTGGCTCTACTACACTCTGCTGCCAGGGGTGCCAGGCGAGTCATTGGGTGTGGGCAAGGCCTACCGGACCCACCTGCAGAGCGGAAGGACCCAACTGCTTGCACAGGGACTCTCAGCTCCGACTGGAATCGCGGTAGACCGCAACAACACCGTCTACGTTTCCCAGCTGATGGGCGACGGCGTCAGCGTCATCAAGAACGGCAAGGTCACCAACATCCTGCCGGCCGCGATGGCCTCCGACGTTGAGGTCAGCGGCAGGACCATGGCCGCTTTGACGAATGCCTTGGCGGACACCGGCGGCAGCCTGCTCACGTGGGGCCTGCGCTAGGCGCCACCTTCTTTAAAGTACGACGGCGGCAGCTCACCTTTCGCGGGAAAGGTAGGCTGCCGCCGTCGTGCTTCACATAAAACACTGGAGAGAGGGAAGCCTACGCGTCTTCGTCTTCCTCTTCCTTCTTGTACGGGTCCGACTCTCCGGCGAACTCGGCACCGGCGGAGATCTCGGCGAGCTTGGCGTCGCGCTCCTTGGCAACGCGGAGCAGAGCTTCCAGGTTCGAGGCGTTCTCCGGGATTTCGTCGGCGATGAACTCAAGGGTGGGCGTCAGACGCACCGTGATGTTCCTGCCAACCTCGGCGCGCAGCACACCCTTGGCCCGCTCCAAACCGATCTTGGCCTCGGAACTGGCGGTTTCGTCGCCGAACACCGTGTAGTAGATGGTGGCGTGCTGAAGGTCGTTGGTGACGCGGGCGTCGGTGACGGTGATGCCCTCGACGCGGGGATCCTTGACCTTGGAGCGCAGGCCTTCAGCCACCACAACCTTGATGCGCTGCGCCAGCTTGGACGCACGGGCTGAATCAGCCATGATGTTCTCCTTCAGGTTGAAAAGTTTTATGGATGTATTTACTACCATCCTAGGGAATACAAAGCCGGCTGGACGTCCAAGTGGACGCCCAGCCGGCTTTGGGCCCACGAGATTGGGCCCACGCGCCCGAGGGTCCCAAGGAGCTGCTCGCTCGCGAGCAGCTCCTTGGGAGGGCGTGGGGACTACGCGCGGGGCTTCTCGCGCATTTCGAACGTCTGGATGATGTCCTCAGCCTGGAGATCGTTGAACGATCCCAAACCGATACCACACTCAAAGTCGGTGCGGACTTCGGTTGCGTCATCCTTGAAGCGCTTGAGCGAATCGACCGTGAGGTTGTCGCCAATGATCTTCCCGCCACGAAGCACGCGTGCCTTCGTGTTACGGCGGATGATGCCGGAGCGGACAATGGAACCCGCGATGTTGCCGTGCTTGGAGGAGCGGAATACTTCGCGGATTTCCGCGGTACCCAGCTCGACTTCCTCG
>JBBPZC010000204.1:0-8277 GCA_038199275.1 Actinomycetales bacterium | reverse complement strand
AGCTAACGGGAACGACCACAGCACAAAGAAACTTTATGCAGGAAAAAACCAGATGGAGGGTCAACAACATGGACACGGTGACACGGATCGCGGTCGCACTACTCATCTCGTCCCGGCTATGCGGGGGTCGGATGATCCAGGGTATGGAGCGATGGTTGGTGACTATACGGCCTCCGATGCTGCGCCCGGCCACACACCCGAGCAGGGGAGATGTACCGGGATGGGTTCTGATCACCCTCATGAGCGCGGTGCTGGTGGCAGGGCTGCTGGCCATCGCCGGACCGGCTCTCGAGCGCCTGTTCAACCAGGCCATGGAACAAGTGCAACCGTAAAGCCAATACACCGGCGGTTGGCCATCACTTCGCGGTTGTCCAGCGTCCCGCGGAGGCCCACCAACCGGCGGGAGGCGGGTGCCGCCGTCGTCGATTTCGTCATGGTGAGCGCACTCGTGACGGTCATCTTCGTGGCACTGTTGCAGCTGACCCTGATCTTGCATGTGCGCAACACGGTGGCCGATGCTGCATCCTCGGCTGCCCGCTACGGTGCGCTCGGGGACAGGACGCCGGGCGACGCGCGGGACCGTGCCGCAACATTGGTGGCGGGTGCGCTTGGGCCGGGGTATGTGCAGGACATTGCGGTGGCCGTGGAGTCGGTCAATGGCTTGAACGTGCTGCGCGTTTCCATCACGGCACCCCTGCCTGTGCTGGGACTGCTGGGGCCCTCGCGCTCGCTGGAGGTGAGCGGGCATGCCGTCATCACCCGGTGAAGGGCACCTGTTGGATGAGCATCACGTTGATACGCGCCAGCTGGATGCGTCTCCGCTTGATGTGCCACTGCTTGATGCGCAACAGCCAGCTGTCCGACAGCCAGACAAGGAACAGGGCAGTGCCATCGTTGAATTCGTGTTCCTCGCGGTGCTGCTCATGGTCCCGGTGGTCTACCTGATCTTGACCGTGGGCCAGGTACAGGGCGGGGCGTACGCCGTCGTGGGTGCGGCGGATCAGGCGGCGAAGGTCTTTGTCCTGCACCAAGATCCGGCCGCGGCGGAAGGTGCGGCGGTGCAGGCCATGGAAATGGCGGTCACGGACATGGGCTTTGACCCCGCCAACGCGCAATTGTCCATCTCGTGCGACGGCGGCTGCTTCACGCCCGGCGCCCTGGTCACCGCCCACGTGGAATTGCGGGTGGAACTTCCCGTGGTCGGATCACTGCCGGGAGTCACAGCCAATGCCGCCACCGTCGATTCCAGCGCGAGCCAAAAAGTGGGCCGGTTCAAATGAGGCCGCTGCCGCGTGGGACTGGGATCAGGCGCAGGGCTGCAGCTGACGGCAGGGACGAGGACGGGCACATCATGGTCCTGCTGATCGGGTACGTGCTGTTGGTTCTTCTGCTGATCACAGTGGTGGCCGCGGCAGCCAGCGTGTACCTGGGCCATAAGAAATTGTTCTCCCTTGCCGACGGCGCCGCGCTCGCAGCTGCCGACACCTTCGAACTCAGCGGCGGCAGCGCCAGCGTTGACCCGGACACGCTGCTGACGGACACGCGGGTCCAGGCCACGGCACAAAACTTTCTGGCACAGGCCCAAGTCCAGCCGGGGCTTGGCAACATTGTCCTTGCCCCGGGCACCGGCGCCGGGGACGGCCGGACCGCCCAGGTGAGCATGACCGCCGTCGTTCATCCACTGTTTATCAGCTTTCTGGTGCCGGAGGGGATAGCCATCAGCGTCACGAGTACGGCGCGTGCCAATCTGCTGCTGTAGGCTTGAATATCATGGCAGAGATCGACTTTCCCGCAGAAATCCGCGCACTTCGCGCAACGTACACCTCCATCGAGCAGGTCTCCGAGGTGCCGCAGCTTTTGGAGGACATCGAGGATTTGTCCGACCAGGCAGGCTCGCCCAATCTCTGGGATGACCCCGCTGCCGCACAAAAAGTGACGTCCCGGCTCAGCCATGCCCAGTCAAAACTGGAGAAGCTGCGCAACCTGGAGGCCCGGATCGACGATCTGGAAGTCTTGGTGGAACTGGCACAGGAAGAGGACGACGCCGATTCCCTCGCCGAGGCTGCCAAGGATCTTCCGGCCCTGCAAAAGTCGCTTGAAGACCTGGAAATCGTGACCCTGCTCGCCGGTGAATACGATGAGCGCGAGGCCGTCATCACCATCCGTTCCGGCGCTGGCGGGGTCGATGCTGCCGACTTTGCCGAAATGCTGCTGCGCATGTACCTGCGTTGGGCCGAGCGCCACGGCTACCCGACGGCCGTTTTGGACACGTCCTACGCCGAAGAAGCCGGGCTGAAATCGGCCACCTTTGAGGTCAAGGCCCCGTATGCTTTTGGCACGTTGAGCGTTGAAGCCGGTACGCACCGCCTGGTGCGGATCAGCCCGTTCGACAACCAGGGCCGCCGCCAAACCTCGTTCGCCGCAGTCGAAGTCATTCCGCTGATTGAGTCCACGGACAGCATCGACATTCCGGAAAACGAAATCCGTGTGGACGTTTTCCGCTCCTCAGGCCCCGGCGGACAGTCTGTGAACACCACCGACTCCGCCGTGCGCATGACCCACATCCCCACCGGCACCGTGGTGTCGATGCAGAACGAGAAGTCGCAGATCCAGAACCGGGCCGCGGCCCTGCGCGTGTTGCAGTCCCGGCTGCTGCTGCTGAAAAAGGCTGAAGAAGACGCCACAAAGAAGGCCATGGCCGGTGATGTGAAGGCATCGTGGGGCGATCAGATGCGCTCCTACGTGCTGAACCCGTACCAAATGGTCAAGGACCTGCGCACCGAACACGAAGTCGGCAATGCCGGTTCCGTGCTCGATGGGGAAATTGACGACTTCATTGACGCCGGAATCCGCTGGCGTGCGGACCAGAGGAACGCCGAAAAGCACTAGCCGGTGAGCACGCGGCGACCACGGAGGTAGTGGTTATGTTCGGAGCCCTGTCTACAGGCCTCCGAACATAACCACTACCTCCGTGCCTGATTGCCGCGCCGGCCCGCGCCGCGGATTCACAGCAACGCCACACCTCGACACACCACCGCGGAACCGGTAAACCCGCAGCCGCCCGCCTACAGTAGTTAAGCTGGCGGTTTCTTCCCCCAAACCATGCCCGCCGTCAGCATGCCAGCACACCCCGCTGGACGGGCAATGAAAAAGTCATGATTCGATTTGAAAATGTGAGCATCGCTTACGACCGCAAGTCCAAACCGGCGCTCGATGACGTTTCCCTCGATATCCAGCGCGGCGAGTTTGTGTTCCTTGTAGGCTCCTCAGGCTCCGGCAAGTCAACGCTGCTGCGCCTGGTCCTGCGCGAGCACAAAACTCCCCACGGACAGATCTATGTGGCAGGCCAGAACGTGGCCACCGTGCCGAGCTGGCGTGTGCCCAAGTTCCGCCGCGGCATTGGCGTGGTGTTCCAGGACTTCCGCCTCATTCAGACCAAGACTGTTTTCGCCAACGTCGCCTACGCCATGCAGGTGTTGGGCAAGTCCCGCGCCGCCATCCGTGCCGAGGTGCCGCGCGTGCTGGAGCTCGTGGGACTGGAGGACAAGGGGCACCGCTTGCCCACGGAACTTTCCGGCGGTGAGCAGCAGCGTGTCGCCATCGCCCGCGCAATCGTCAACCAGCCCGGCATCCTCCTCGCCGATGAGCCCACGGGAAACCTTGACCCGACCACCAGCGCCGGCATCATGGAGATCCTGGACAAGATCAATCAAAACGGCACCACCGTCGTCATGGCCACGCATGATGATGACATTGTGAACTCCATGCGCAAGCGTGTCATCGAGCTCAAGCACGGCAAAGTGGTCCGCGATGAGCAGACGGCCCAGTACACGTCCGCCATTCCCATCGTCGCGGCTGCCAATGCCGCCCTGGAGCACGACGCCGAACCCCAGACTCGCCGTCAGCGGATAGTCAGTGCCGCAGCAGCAAGCGCCGCCGCCGGGGAGGACTCGATGCCGCCCAGGCTTGAACGGAAGCGTGGGCCGGGCCCCGTGGATGCGAACACTGATGACGTCAAGACTGTGAATGAGGACCAAAAGTGAGACTTGCTTTCATCATGAGCGAGTTGGGCAGCGGCCTTCGCCGCAACCTGACCATGGTCATTTCGGTCATCCTGGTGACGTTTGTATCCTTGACGTTTGTGGGCGCGGCCGGAGTGCTGCAGATGCAGATTGGCCAGCTCAAGGGATTCTGGTACGACAAGGTCCAGGTGACCGTCTACCTCTGCAACGATGTTCCGGCCAACACCAACTGCATTTCCGGACCAGTTACCGATGAGCAGAAACAGAGTGTTGAAGGCATGCTGGAATCCCCGGCAGTCAAGCCCTACATTGAGACGTGGACCTTCGAATCCCAGGACGAGGCGCTGGTCCACTTCAAGGAACAGTTCGCCAACTCGCCCATGGTCGATTCCGTGGAAGCAGCAAATCTGCCCTCGTCATTCCGCATTAAGCTGACGGATCCGGAGAAGTACCAAATCATCAATGAGACGTTCTCCGCCACGCCAGGTGTGGACTCCGTCGTTGATCAGCGCAAGGTCTTGGAGAAACTGTTCTCCTGGATGAACATCGCCACCTACGTTGCCATTGCCGTGGCCGGATTGATGATTGTGTGTGCGGCGTTGTTGATCGCCACGACCATCAGACTTTCGGCACAATCCCGTACCCGTGAAATTGAGATCATGCGGCTGGTGGGTGCTTCGCGCACGGTGATCCAGTTGCCCTTTGTTCTGGAGGGGGTGATTGCTGCGACCATAGGTGCGGTTCTGGCCTCCGGTGCCGTTTGGTCCATAGTGCACTTCTTCATGGGCGGCTATCTGGCCGAATCGAACTCGGGAACACCGTTCATTTCCGCCACGGATGCGTTCACGATTTATCCCATTTTGATCCTGTTGGGGATCGTGCTTGCAGGCGTGTCTTCGGCCGTCTCCTTGCGGAAAAACCTCAAAGTGTAAGCTTAGTGGGGGTAATGTTACGCACGGTGCGTGTGTGACCAGTGTTATCAATGTGATTAGACCGCAATTTTTTGTGATCAGACAGCAACTTTCGAAGGAGCCACACGGCATGAATTTGGAATCAAGCGGGGGAATTGGAGACGTGAAATCCCCCCGGCTTGGGCACAACATGCCCCGTGGCCGCAATCTCAGGCGCCGTGTTCTGGTGGGCGTGAGCACACTGTTGGCTGTTGGCCTGCTGGGGCTGGTCCCACCGGCCCAGGCCGAGGACTCCCCGGAAAAGGCTGCCGCACTTGCCCAGCAGGAACAACTGGAGCAACAAGCCCACGACGTTCAGTCGTCCCTGGAGTTTGTTGACGCCGGCATTGCCCAGTCAGCAGCGGACCTGGTCACCTTCCAAGGTCAGCTGCCCGGCGCACAGGCCAAACTGTCCGACGCTGAAAACCGAGTCGCCACGGCCACGGGAGAAGTCAACTCCCTCACCGCCAGAATCGACCTGGCGCAGCAAAACAAGGACAAGATCACCGCGCAGATCGCCAATGATGCGAAGAAGGCCACCGAGACCAAGGCCATGATTGGGCAGATTGCCGCCCAGTCGTACAAGGCCGGGGGACTGCCGGTGAACCTCACGCTCATTCTGGGTGCCGGTTCCCCCAATGACCTGGCCAACTCCATCGATCTGGCCGAACAGGCGCTCCGCAGCCAAACCGCCGCACTGGAAGCCCTGACAGCGCAAAAAGCCACGAACCAGAATGCCCAGGCACGCCTGGCCGCAGTGGAAACCGAAATCAAGGATTTGAAGGTGCAGGCACAAGCCGCCCTCGCAGCCGAGCAGGTGGCCCGTGACGCGGCTGCCACGCAGAAGGCGGCCGTGGACAAGCTGATTTCGGACTCCGCAACCCTGAACGCAAAACTGGAAGCCGAAAAGCCGCGTATTCAGTCAAAGCTGAAGGAAGTGGAACAGCAGAAGGCTGACGTCGCTTTCACGATTTCTGAAATTCAGCGCAAGGAACGCGAGGCCGCTGAGGCCGCAGCGCGAGCCGAAGCCGAACGCCTCGCCAAGATTGAGCAGGCACGCCAGGAGGAAGCGGCCCGCGTCGCTTATGAAGCGGAACAGGCGGCAGCCCGGGAACGGGCAGCTCAGGCCAACCTCGGTGGCGGCAGTGCCTACACACCGCCGCCCTACGTGCCGCCGGTATATACGCCGCCCGCCTACGTTCCGCCGGCGCCGGGCAACCCGTCAGCCTTCGGTCTGCAGCACCCCTTCGCCGGCAACATCCCCATCACCTCCGGCTTCGGCTGGCGCCAGACCCCGGCCGGGACCATTGATTTCAACGGCACCGGATCCTATTTGCACTCGGGCATCGACTTTGGTGCCACCTGTGGGACGCCCGTCTACGCACCTGCCGACGGCGTAGTGCAGATTGCCGGCCAAACAACCGTTGTCTACGGTGGCGGCAACGTGCTCTACATCAGCCACGGAGTGGTCCAGGGCAACGCGTTGATGACCGTTTTCTACCACAACTCCTCGGTCATTGTCTCCGCAGGACAGTCCGTGAAACAGGGCCAACTGGTGGCCTATTCGGGCAATACAGGCAACTCCACCGGCTGCCACGCACACTTTGAAACGTGGCTCAACGGCAGCCCGGTCGATCCGATGGGCCTGCTGTAGCCCAGTGCTCCCCGGCGCGTTCCGGCGATTGCCGCCACAGTTGCTAAACTAGGGCTTTCTCCCGCAGCCGCTTTTGGCCGCCGGGAGACGATGAGCCAGATCAAAGAATGAGAAGGAGTCGTACCGTGCCCAAGGAAAGTGGCCTGAAAGTGGTGGCCACCAATCGCAAGGCCCGGCATGATTACCACGTCATGGATACCTTTGAGGCCGGCCTTGTCCTCATGGGCACGGAGGTGAAGTCCCTGCGTGAGGGCCGGGCATCCCTGGTGGATGGATTCGCCACGTTCTACAATGACGAGTTGTGGCTTGACGCGGTCTACATTCCCGAGTACCTCAACGGCAGTTGGACCAACCACACCGCCCGCCGCCGCAGGAAACTTCTGCTGCACCGCGAAGAGTTGGAAAAGATTGACCGCAAGACCCGCGAATCCGGGTTCACCATTGTGCCCCTGCAGCTTTACTTCAAAGACAGCAGGGTCAAGGTGGAAATTGCCGTGGCCCGAGGCAAGAAGGATTACGACAAACGCCAGTCGCTGCGTGAGAAGCAGGACAACCGCGAGGCACTGCGCGACATGCGGGAAAAGAACCGCGGCAGCGCCTAGGGGCAGTTGATCGGGAGGTACCAAGATGGCTGCGATGACAGTGCGGCGCTGGTGGATTGCCGGCGCCGGAATAATCGTTGTGGCGCTCGTGGTGGTTATTGCCATCATATTCTCAGGCACCACGGGACCATCAGGGCCCGAATCCACGGCCCCCATTCCGTCTGCCTCCCGCACCGCCAGCGCCTCCTCCACTCCCAAGGCCTCCGCCACGCCAGGCGCAACGTCAACTTCCCCGCGTACGACGGCGGCGCCGCCTGCCAGCGCAAGCCCGGCTCCGGCGTCGTCCCCGGCAAAGGGGAAGGCGGAACAGGTTCTGGCCGCCATGACGCTGGAACAAAAGGTGGGCCAGGTGCTCATGGTGTCCTCGCCCGTCACCGGTCCCGATGCTGATTCCTTGTATGCGCTCGACACGTTGTACGTGGGCAATGTTTTCATGAAGGGCCGCAGCACGGCGGGGCAGGCGGTGATTGCGGATGAGGTTTCCGCCATCACGCGGCACGTTTCGGGGGACCGGACGCAGGGAGTGCGCCCCTTTGTCGCGACCGACCAGGAGGGCGGTTTCGTGCAGATCATGCGTGGGCCGGGTTTTACCGACATTCCGCAGGCCATTGAGCAGAGCCAACTTCCCGTCCCAGAACTGCTGCAAGAAGCGACCACTTGGGGCGAGCAGCTCTCCACGGTGGGTGTGAACGTCAACCTGGCCCCGGTGCTGGACACGGTCCCGAGCGCAGCATTTGCCCCGCAGAACCCGCCGATCGGCGCGTTCGGGCGGGAATATGGTTATACGCCGGCCCAGGTTTCCAGCCACGGCCTCGCCTTCGCCAAGGGTATGGCGAGCGCCGGGGTTGATGCCACGGCGAAGCATTTTCCCGGGCTGGGCAGGGTCACCGCGAACACCGATGTAGCCGCCGGGGTGGTGGATGACATTACGGTGCGCAACGATCCGTTTGTGCAGCCCGTCAAGGATGCGGTGGCGGCGGGCGTGCCGTGGCTGATGATGTCCAACGCGTCCTACCCCAAGATCGACCCGAGTGCCATGGCGCCGTTCT
>JBBPZC010000203.1:0-11361 GCA_038199275.1 Actinomycetales bacterium | reverse complement strand
AGTGCGCAGGTGGGCCAGACCGGGGTCAGTGTTTCCCCCGACCTCTACATTGCCCTGGGCATCTCCGGCGCCATCCAACACCGGGCCGGTATGCAGACGGCCAAGACCATAGTGGCCATCAACGCCGATGCCGACGCCCCCATCTTTGACGTGGCCGACTACGGCATCATCGGGGACATCTTCACAGTGGTGCCGCAGCTGATCTCCGCTCTGGAAGCACGTCCGGGATCATGACGTCGATGAAGACCCTTCCCGCCCAGACGAATCCCAAAGTGCGGTTGGCACTCATGGCAGGTGCCGCCGTCGTACTTTTAATCCTGCTGGTACTGGCCGCGAAATGGCTGCGTGGGACCAGCGGGGCCCAGGACTTCCTGACTCAGTACACGGGGCATTCGGCCTTGCCCGACGGCGCCCCGGTCGGACTGCCGGCGTGGCTGGGCTGGCAGCATTTCCTGAACAGTTTCTTCCTGCTGCTCATGGTCCGCACGGGCTGGCTGGTGCGCACCACCACGCGGCCGGCGGCATATTGGACCCGCAACAACAACGGGCTTATCAAGACCAAGGGCGCGCCGAAGAAGATCAGCCTGAACCTGTGGTTCCACCTGACCCTGGACGCGCTGTGGGTGTTGAATGGGATCGTCTTCATGGTGTTGCTGTTCGCCACCAACCAGTGGATGCGGATTGTGCCCACGAGCTGGGACATTGTCCCGAACGCGGCATCGGCGCTGCTGCAGTACGCATCCTTCGACTGGCCGCTGGAATCGGGGTGGGTGAACTACAACGCTCTGCAGGTGCTGGCCTACTTCCTGACGGTGTTTGTGGCTGCGCCGCTGGCGCTCTTGTCGGGGCTGCGGATGTCACCGGCCTGGCCCAAGAACACGGCCCGGCTGCACAAGGTGTTCCCCATCGAAGCCGCCCGGACCGTGCACTTACCCGTCATGTTTTACTTTGTGGGGTTCATTGCTGTGCATGTGGCGCTGGTGCTGACCACCGGGGCATTGCACAACCTCAACCACATGTATGCGTCACGCGCCGACGGAAGTTGGCTGGGATTTAGCATCTTCCTCGGGTCGCTGGCTATTATGGCCGCGGGATGGTTCATGGCCCGACCAGTATTTCTGCGCCCGCTTGCCTCGTTGAGCGGCAAGGTCAGCCGCTAGGGCAAGGACCCGCATTTCATTCGTAGACAAAGGTGACTTAAATGAAAAATACAGAGAAGATCGTGGTTCTGGACGGGGCAAGAACCCCCATTGGGAGCTTTGGTGGAACTTTAAAGGACGTGCCCGCGCACGAACTTGGCGCCATCGCCGTGAAGGCTGCGCTGGAACGATCGGGTGTTTCCGGCTCCGACGTCGCCGAAGTCGTCATGGGCTGCATCGGCCAGGTTGGCCCGGATGCGTACAACGCCCGGCGCGTGGCCCTGGCAGCCGGGCTGCCAGAATCCACACCGGCATACACGGTCAACCGCCTGTGCGGCAGCGGGCTGCAGGCCATCTGGTCCGCAGCCATGGAAATGCAGTGGAACGGCCTGGATTTCACGGTGGCCGGCGTCGATGACTCCATGAGCCGCATGCCTTTCTATGATTTCGGTGCCCGCGACGGCTACCGGCTGGGGAACCGCTCCCTCGTTGACGGGACGGTGGGCATGCTGACCGATCCGTTCAACAACATTCACATGGGTGTCACCGCTGAAAACGTCGCCCGCAAGTACGGCGTTTCGCGGGAAGAGCAGGACGAGTTCGCCCTGGAGTCCCAGCGCCGTGCCGCATCAGCGGAAGCGTTGGCCGCGTTTGCCCAGGAAATCACCCCTGTTGAGATCGGTGGCCGCAAACCACGCACGGTCACCGTTGATGAACACCCCAAGCCGCAGACCACGCTGGCAACCCTGTCCAGCCTGCGCCCGGCCTTTGAAAAGGGCGGGACCGTCACTGCCGGGAACGCCTCCGGCATCAACGATGGAGGGGCTGCCGTGGTGCTCGCCCGCACCAGTGCCGCAATGGAACGTGGACTCACGGGACTGGTGCAGATCGAAGCCGTCACCACTGCCGCGATGGATCCGTTGTTGATGGGATACGCGCCCACACTGGCCCTGGAGAAACTCTTCGCCCAGACCGGCACCACCCCGGGTGACATCGACGTCGTCGAACTTAATGAGGCATTCGCCTCGCAAGCCGTCGCCGTTATGCGCGATGCCAAGCTGGACCCGGCCAAGACCAATCCCTACGGAGGCGCCATCGCCCTGGGCCACCCTGTGGGTGCCACGGGAGCGATCTTGAGCGTGCGCATCGCCAAGGACATGGTCCGACGTGACCTGGAGCTGGGCATTGTCACCATGTGCATTGGCGGAGGCCAGGCGCTCGCGGCCCTGTTCCGCAGGGTGTCCTAACTCCATCACGTCTGGCTTCCCCCTCCCTCCCCACAGGCGGGAGGGAGGGGGAAGTCGGGACGAGGCTTTGCCTACTCGCCCAGCAGCGCAGCCTTGAGCGTGTCCAGTCCCACCGAGCCCAGATTCAGCGCCTGCGTGTGGAAGTCGCGCAAGGAGAAGGCATCGCCATCGCGGGCTGCCCGGGCGTCCCGGATGTCTTCCCACAGGCGCTGTCCGATCTTGTACGACGGGGCCTGTCCCGGCCAGCCCAGATAGCGGTTGAATTCAAAATCCAGTTGCCCGGCGGAAATATCCAGATTGGCCCGCAGGAACTCCAGGCCCTTCTCGGCCGTCCACGTCCCGGAACCCCACTGGGAGGGAATCTCAAGACCCAGGTGCACCCCAATGTCGAACACCACGCGGGCGGCGCGCATGCGCTGTCCATCGAGCATGCCCATCTTGTCGCCCGGATCGGCCAGATAGCCGAGATCATCCATGAGTCGTTCGGCGTAAAGGGCCCAGCCTTCACCGTGTCCGGAGACCCAGCAGGCGTTGCGGCGCCAGTCGTTCAACAAACCGTTCTGGTACGTGGCCGTGGCAACCTGCAAATGGTGGCCCGGAACGCCCTCGTGATAAACGGTGGTGGTCTCAGCCCACGTGGTGAAGGAGTCTTCGCCCTCGGGTACCGACCACCACATGCGTCCGGGCCGGGAGAAATCGTCCGACGGTCCCGTGTAGTAAATGCCGCCATCCTGTGTTGGGGCAATGCGGCACTCCAGGGCCCGCATGATGTCCGGGATGTCGAACTGGGTGCCGGCCAAATCGGCGACGGCAGCATTGGAAAGCCCCTGCATCCAGGCCACGAGTTCGTCCGTGCCGTGCAGCGCCCGGGCCGGGTCGGCATTCAGGATGGCCTTGGCTTCCGCAATGGAAGCACCCTGCTTGATCTGATCCGCAACGGCGGCCTGTTCGGCAATAATCCGGTCCAACTCCGCCACGCCCCAGGCGTAAGTTTCATCAAGGTCGACGGCGGAACCCAGGAAGGTGCGTGAGGCCAGCGCGTAGCGTTCCCGGCCCACGGCGTCCTCTGCCGGAGCCTGCGGCAGCAGTTCCTTCCGTAGGAAGGTGACGAGTGTGCTGTAGCCGGAGCGTGCCGCATCCGCATTGGCGGCCAACGCATTGGTGAGCTCCGCTGGGAGGGCCGTGCCGTCGTCGTACGTGGCATTGGTGGCAAGGCTGGTGAAGAAACCATCCTTGGACGCGTGGCGTTCACACTGCTCAATCACGGTCGAAACCTGCCGGGAAGCGGCGACCAAGCCCCGTGAAGCACCCTCGCGCAGGGAAGCAATGTAGCCATCCACGGCACCGGCAACGTTGGCCAGCCGGCCGGAAATGTGTTCCCAATCGGTGACCGTGGCGGTGGGCATGAGGTCGAAGATGGCGCGGATTTCCTGGGCCGGGGAGGCAATGTTGTTCAGGTCCGCAAGCGGCCAGCCAGTGGCGTGGAGCTCCAAATCCAGTCCGAGGCGCTCGCGCATGGCGTGCAGGGTGACGCGGTCAACCTCGTCCGCAGGCTCCAACTCGTTCAGTTGTGCCAGTGCATGGCGGGCGGCGTCGGCGGCAGCTTCCAACCCGGCGGGGGAGTGGTCTCGATACTCGCTCTCATGCCCGGCCCGTCCCAGCTCGGTAGCAAAACCGGGGTCCAATTCGAGCAAGCGCTCGGGGTAGGCGTTGGCGGCGGCATCGATGGCGGTCGCGGGACGGGTCAGGCGTGTTGAGTTGTCGGTCATGGTTTGAGCCTAGTACGGCGGATCATTTTGCGCGCCGCCCCGGCCCGGTCCGCTACTCAACCAATTTTCCCACGACGCTCTCATCCACACGGGTCATCAGCGTCGCAATCTCCGACGGCGTCGGGGGAACGGCTTCCTGTGTGAGCCCGCCATCGAGCGACCACACCATGTTCACCTTCAGCGCCGGATCGGTCTCAGGGTAATCGGAGCGATTGTGCGCACCGCGTGTTTCCCGGCGTGCCAATGCGGATTCGAGGGTCGCCCTGGCGGCGATCAGCGAACCCAGCAGATCCAGGGCATGGGCCAAATCGTCGAAGCCGGCAATGTCGGGGTGTACGGCCAAATCGGGCAGGCGGGCTTGGACGGCGTCGAGCTTGCTGAGGCCTTGCAGCAGCCCCTCTTCGCTTCGAATCACGCCTGCGTGCTCGCTCATGAGGTCACGAATGGCGCGCTGCATGCTGCGGACGTTGTCGAAACCCCTGCCGGCCAACAGCGTGTCAATCTCAGTGCGTGCAGCTTCAACGGCTTCGGTGCTGCGGATTTGCGTTTCCAGCCCGCGGGAGTAGGTTGCTGCCGCGCCTCCGACGATGCGACCGTAAACCAACAGCTCGGCCAGTGAATTGCCGCCCAGACGGTTGGCGCCGTGGGTGCCTGAACTGGCCTCTCCGATGGCGTACAGCCCGGCGACGTCGGTGCCATGGTCCTCGGGCCTGACCCAGACACCGCCCATGGAGTAGTGCGCTGTGGGCGCGATCTCGATGGGGGTTTTGGTGATATCAAGCATCTGCAGGTCCAGCATGTTGCGGTACACGCGTGGCAGTCTGGTTAATATCTGCTCCCGTCCCAGATGGGTCAGATCCAGCAGTACGCCACCCCGGGGCGTGCCGCGTCCCTCACTGATTTCCGTGGAAATCGCCAAAGCCACCCGGTCGCGGGTGGACAGTTCCATCCGCTGGGGGTCGTAGCGGGACATGAATCGTTCGCCCAAGGCATTGAGCAGGATGCCGCCCTCTCCACGGGCTGCCTCGGATATAAGCATGCCCGCGGCATCGGCAGGTTCCATGATGCCCGAGGGATGAAACTGCACCAGCTCTGCGTCCCTGATCCGTGCGCCTGCCAGCGCGGCCAGGCGGAAGGAATCCCCGGTGTTTTCATCCCGGCGGGAGGTGGTCTGACGGAAGATTCTGGTGTGCCCGCCGGTGGCCAGAATGACGGCGTCGGCATGGATGGCCACCCGTGAACCGTCGACGATGTCGAATCCGTACGCGCCGAAAATCTGGTTCTCGGCCACCAGCAGCCGGGAGATGTAGACGGTGTCGATGACGGGGACATCCAGTGTTGCGGCCCGGCGCAGCAAGGTGCGTTGGATCTCCAGGCCGGTGTAGTCGCCCGCGAAGGCGGTGCGCCGATAAGTGTGGGCACCGAAAAACCGTTGGGAGATTCGACCGTCCGATTCGCGGGCGAACGGCATCCCCCACGCTTCCAGCTCCCGGATGCCCTCCGGCGCGTTCTTTGCCATGATCTCCACGATCCGCGGGTCTGCCAGATCGTAGGATTCCTTGATGGTGTCTGCTGCGTGCTGCTGCCAGGAGTCTTCCGGATCCATGGTGCCGAGCGCGGCATTGATGCCGCCGGCCGCCAGAGTGGTGTGCGCATCGTGCTTGCGGCGTTTGCCGACAGTGAGCACGTCGACGCCCTGTTGGCGCAGTTCAATGGCAGCGCGCAGCCCGGCTCCGCCTGTCCCAATGACGAGTACGGAGGTTGAGATGATGCGTTCGCTCATGATCTTTCCTTTGTTTGTTTCCGGAGTCCGGTCTGATCTGGCAGGCAGAGGCTCGTGGTCCTGCATGGGTAGCAGGCCGGATGCATGATTGGATGCGCCCGGCCTGCGCTGTTTGCGCCGGTCTGTGCCGGGTCAGCGTGTCCAGGCGTTGCCGGTATTCGTCTCGTAGCCGGCAACGGCCTTCTCCAGGCCGGTGAGGACCTCGGCGGTGGTCTCGAACAAGGCCTTGAAGGCCGGGTCATCCACCTTCTGCACGTCCTCGCGCAGATGGTTCGCCAGCTCGCTCAGCCGCGCCCGGACCTGCATGGTGTGCCGCTTCGGATCATTGTCCGGGAGCGTCTTCGGGTCAATCATGGCTACCTCCATTTCAAGGGCACCGGTGATGGTGCCGAACTTCAATGAACCACCGTGGGTGGTGGCTTCATGCCGAGAGGATCTCGACGATGACCTTTGCTGGGGCGTGGCGGTGTGGTTTGGCGCGTTGCTGCCAAGTTCGACGGCGGTGCCCGCCCCCGTTTACCGGGGTAAATACGACGCTACGGTGAGTCCGCGTGCTGCACCATGATCCAGATCAATTTTCGGGATTTATGTTCCGGAAGGTCTCATGGCAGTAAACCCGGCTGGGTCCAGCACGGATGTCCAGCGGCGTCGAGAGTCGAGAAGGGCTCTGGGCGGAACGGTTCACGCTTGCCTCCTGGCGTTTGTCCACGTACCGCTAAAAGATTAAGGGACACGATGTTCTGACAGGTCGAAATTTGCTGTTCGGTAGCAGTCGCGGGCACAGGCGCGAACCCGCCAGTTGATTGTGATCGGTGTCACGTGGGTTCTCTGCTAGGTTCGGGCCATGGGCAACGCACAGAACGAATCGAATCCACCGGCAGCACAAAACCCGCCAACGGTGCACCAGAGCTTCCGAACCGAGCTGGTCAAGAAGGAGCACGATGTTGTGGACGCATCGTGGGCAGGGGGCGTCCCGCCTCAATTCGGCGTCGCCCCGCGCATTCGCGTGGGTAAGAACAAATGGTTCAACCTGCTGTGGCTGATCCCGATCGGTGTGCTCCTGCTCGTTGTTGGCATCGCTGTGGCGAAGGGGCTACGCGAACTGCCCGCCGTCGAGGACTTTATCACCCGGTATCCGGGGGAGTCCGAACTGCCGGCGGATGCCCCGGTCGGCTTCCCCGCCTGGCTCGGCTGGCAGCATTTCCTCAATGCATTCCTGCTGATCTTCATCATGCGCTCAGGTGTGACGATCCTTGCCGATCACCCGAGGCTGTACCTGACCAGGCACTCCACGCCCGGCAAGGACTGGTTCCGCATCCAGAAGCCGATTCCCACCGATCCCTTGTACACGGCGAAGCAGGACTCCATCACTTTGCCCAACGGTGTCGGTCTTCCTGGTCGACGCCACTCCATCGGACTCGCCCGCTGGTGGCATCTGGGTGTGGACACCCTGTGGCTTCTCAACGGCATTGTCTTCATGGTCTTGCTTTTTGTTTCCGGGCAATGGATGCGCCTTGTCCCGAATAGCTGGGACGTGTTCCCGAACTCGATCTCGGTCGCCATTCAATATCTGTCCCTGAACTGGCCCATCGAGAACGGCTGGGTCAATTACAACAGCCTGCAGCTCATGGCCTATTTCATCACCGTCTTCATTGCCGCACCGGCTGCGCTGATCACCGGGCTGGGCATGTCGCCGGCACTGTCCACGAGGTTCCGGTGGGTCAGTTCGATTTTCAGCATCCAGATCGCCCGCACCCTGCACTTTCTGGTGCTGTGCTGGTTCCTCATGTTCATCGTTGTGCACGTGGCGCTGGTCCTGACCACCGGTGCCCTGCGGAATCTGAACCACATGTACGGCGGCCGTGATGAAGACTCCTGGGTCGGCTTCTGGATTTTTGCCGCGTCGCTGATCGTAATGATTGTCGCGTGGGTTGCCGCGTCTCCTCTGACCTACCGCTTCCCGCGCAAGGTGCAGAAAGTGGGCTACGCGCTGGTGGGGCCCGCCCAAAAACTGTTTGAGCACATTGACGCCAAGCCCGGCCAGTACACGGAGAAGGACATCTCCCCCTACTTTTGGCACAACGGAAAATATCCTGAGACCCAGGAGTACAAGGAGCTGCAGGCCGGAAACTTCGCCGACTACAAGCTGCGCATCAACGGACTGGTCGAGAACCCTGTGGAATTGGACTTGGCGCAGCTACGCGCCCTCGCCCATCACGAACAAATCACCCAGCATTTTTGTATCCAGGGCTGGTCGGGGGTGGCCAAGTGGGGCGGTGTCTCCATGAGTACGATCTTGGAGTTGGCCAAGCCGAAGCCGGAAGCGAAATGGGTAATCTTCTACTCGTTCGCACTCGGGCCCGACGGCGGAATCTACTACGACGCCCAACCCATTGAGCAGATGCACTACCCGCTGACCATGCTGGCCTACGAGATGAACAATGACGACCTCTCGTTCGGCCACGGAGCCCCGCTGCGCCTGCGCAACGAGGTCCAGCTCGGATTCAAGCTGGTCAAGTGGATCAAGGGCATCGAGTTCGTGGAACACTTCGCCGACGTCGGAGGCGGGCAGGGCGGCTACAACAACGACCATGAATTCTTCGGTTACCGACAGTCGATCTAGGTGCAATGCGGTTGATACGGCACAGGTGTGAAGCTCTCGGCATGGCGCGTAGTGGAGGGTTGTTGCATGTTGGCTAAAGACCTTGCCGAACTCAAACACACCCGCGCGGCCCCGATCTGACGCGTCTCGGACGTTGCTGTCCGTACGTCCCTACGTCGTCGATCGTCGCCAGGCTCCGACACCGGGTCGCGGAGGCAGATGCAGACGGCGGGCATATTGTCGGCTGGGCGTTTCCTTGCTTTCCTCCGTGGCGCCGCCGCCCAGGGCAAGAACGACGGCGGTCACCGCGGCCAGTTCCTCCGGCGTCGGGTTTCCCTTGGCAACAGTGAGCAACGGTTCGGAATTGCTCTGCGTCTGATTCGTTGGGGCGGGCGCCGTCGTGCCACTCTCCTGATGTGTCACAGCGGGATGTTCCCGTGCTTCTTGGCGGGCAGGCTGGCCCGCTTGTCACGCAGGGCGCGCAAGCCCTTGATCAGCTGGATGCGGGTATCGGACGGGGCGATCACGGCGTCAACATAACCAAGTTCCGCAGCCTGGTAGGGGTTGAGGAGTTCATCTTCGTAGTTGCGGACAATCTCTGCACGGCGTGTTTTGACGTCGCCGCCTTCCGCCTCAACGGCAGCCAGGTCGCGGCGGTACAGGATGTTTACTGCACCCTGGGCTCCCATGACGCCAATCTGGGCCGTGGGCCAGGCCAAGTTCAGGTCAGCGCCGAGCTTCTTTGAGCCCATGACGATGTACGCTCCGCCGTAGGCCTTGCGGGTGATGACCGTCAGCTTCGGCACGGTGGCTTCTGCGTATGCGTAGAGCAATTTGGCGCCGCGGCGGATGATGCCCTGGAATTCCTGGTCCTTGCCGGGAAGGAAGCCCGGGACGTCAACCAGGGTGATGATGGGAATGTTGAAGGCGTCGCAGTTGCGAACAAAGCGTGCGGCTTTTTCTGAAGCGGCGATGTCCAAGGTCCCGGCGAACTGCATCGGCTGGTTCGCAACGATGCCCACCGTGTGGCCTTCGACGCGGCCGTAGCCGATCATGACGTTGGGTGCGTACAAGGCTTGCATTTCCAGGAAGTGCTCGTCGTCCAGGATCTGTTCGACGACTGCACGCATGTTGTAGGGCTGGTTTGCCGAGTCGGGGATCAGCGTGTCCAGGTCCAGATCGCCCGGTTCCAGTTCCAGTTCCTGGTCATGCTCGGTCAGGGGCGGCTCTGACAGGTTGTTGGACGGCAGGAAATCCAGCAGTTCACGGACGAACTCGATGGCGTCACTTTCGTCCGTGGCCAGGTAGGTCGAGGTGCCGGTGTTGGCGTTGTGCTGGCGCGCGCCACCCAGGGTTTCCATGTCCACGTCCTCGCCCGTGACGGTCTTGATGACGTCAGGGCCGGTGATGAACATGTGGCTCGTCTTGTCCACCATGACCACGTAGTCGGTCAGTGCGGGGGAGTAGGCCGCACCGCCGGCGCAGGGGCCCATGATGAGAGAGATCTGCGGGATGACGCCGGAGGCGTGGACATTGTTGCGGAAGATATCCGCGAACATGGCCAGGGAGGCCACGCCTTCCTGAATGCGCGCTCCGCCGCCGTCGTTGATGCCGACGACGGGGCAACCGTTGCGCATGGCAAATTCCTGGACCTTGACGATCTTTTCGCCGTTGACCTGGCTGAGAGATCCGCCGTAGACGCTGAAGTCTTGGCTGTAGATGGCGATGAGCCGGCCGTCCACGGTGCCGTAGCCGGAGACAACGCCGTCGCCGAGCAGCTTCTTCTTTTCCATGCCGAAGGCGTGTGAGCGGTGCACGGCCAGGGCGTCAAACTCTACGAAAGATTCTGGATCCAGCAACAGATCGATGCGCTCGCGGGCAGTGTTGCGGCCCTTGGCATGCTGCTTCTCAATGGCGGCTTCGCCAGAAGGTTTTTGGGCCTGAGTCATCCGGTCACGGAAATCGGCAATTTTGCCTGCTGTTGTCGATAGATCGTGGCTCATTGCTACTCCGGCTCGATAGTGTGGAAATTTGCAGCCCTTCATAGGAACCGCACAAAAGGGCAAACTCTACTGACAGTCTAATAACGAAATCGACCCTTGCATGTGTAGGAACCCTACAAAGTCGGCCGACAAGTATCTCGCGTTGTATCCCAGCTTCATGCTTTGTAGCGGGTATGGATCCGCGCGGTGTTTTGGGTGAGGCCGTGGTGGTAGTTGTTGCGGCGCGGCGTCTGGGCGGGGTCAACCATGTAAGGGGCCGTGAAGTAGGGGGTGCCGTTGACCATGGACATGGTCCAGTCGCTGTTGTGCATCATGGAATGGTGGTATTGACAGAGCAGGGCGCCATTCTCAATGCTCGTGGGGCCGCCTTCGTGCCACGGGATGATGTGGTGGGCCTCGGTCATGATGGCGTGCGCCTTGCAGTCGGGGAAGGCGCAGCCGAGGTCACGTGCATAGAGGATTTTGCGTTGTGGCGGAGTGAAAAGGCGACGGGTGCGTCCGACGTCGAGTATTTTTTGGCCTTCGCCGCAGAATAGCGGGGTAATCTCTGCGTCACAGAGTTCTTGGCCGAAGAGCGAGAGCGGGACAGGGCCGCTGCGGCTGGTGAAGACGGTTCCTGCTCTGTCGGCACGGTCCAAGTCTGCTTGGGTGGTGGTGATGATGAGCTGGGTTTTCAACCCGCCGTTGATGGGCAGGGTGCCGGTGCGTGCTGCCAGTTTTACGCAGTCCAGGAGCCCGTCGAGCAGTTTTTGTCCGTACGTCCGCTCGTCCAAGGTGACGCAGTCGGTGCTGGCAGGGTCCCGCGTCTCCAGCTCGGT
>JBBPZC010000202.1:0-4105 GCA_038199275.1 Actinomycetales bacterium | reverse complement strand
GGGGTTGCACAACGGTGAATTTCCGCCGTTGCCAGCCGCCGCGGCGGGATTTTTCTTTAAAGCACGACGCCGGACCGGCCCACCATGGGCGGGTGGTCGGGGCGTTGTAGGATCCGGCGCTGCGTATCACCAGCCGGCCGCGTTGACGTGCAACGATGCCCAGGACAGCGTCAACGAGAAAGCTATAGATTACAAATTATAATCTCAAGTTACTTGTTGCGGTCCGCGTGATGCCGCTACATAAGGAGCGCTCCGTATGGCGGGGGATGCCTATCCGTGGGCTTCGAGTTCCTCAATCGCGCGGCGACCCAAGCTGCGCTGCACGTGCTGGAGCATGTGGAACTCAGCTGCCGCAGCGTCGCCTTCGATGACGGCCGCCGCTATGTCCTGGTGCTCCCGTTGTACACGCTGCCGGTCGACCTCGCTGTCGTCGCGTGCCATGAGGCCCACTTGCCGATAGCGGTCCGCCTTGTCCCAGAGGCCCTCGAGCAGGCCGATGAGCAGCTCGTTGTGTGATGCGTGGTAAATGGCTCGATGGAACGCCCGGTGGGCGTCCATGGCCTCGAAGTCACCGGCGTCGGCTAGCGGCGTTAGCTGCTCGCCAGCTTCGGTAATGGCCTTGATGTCCGCCTCCGTGCGCCGACCTGCGGCCAAGGCGGCTGCCAATGGGTCCATGCGTTCCCTCACCTCGAACAAGTGCCGCGCTTCGGCGGGAGAGAGGGTCGCGATCCGCGCATTTCGGTGAGCATCGATGAAAACCAGGCCCTCGGCATCGAGTCGACGCAACGCCTCGCGCATGGGGGTGAGTGAAACGCCCAGTTCCGCTGCCAGTTGTGATTGCGCGATCGCTTGTCCGGGTTCAAGGGTTCCGGCGAGGATGCGCTGACGCACCTCTTCATAGGCATAGGCGTTCTTGGTCAGCGCTGCCCGGGCGGCCATCGGAGCTCCTCAGTTCGGGGGTATCGATTACAGAATATAGCGTCGCAGCCAGATTTAGGACATGATTTGTTTTATAGATTATAAAATCTGCTGTCACGAATGGAGTCACCTGTTGACCATCCAACACCCGGCGTCCTGCGCCACCACCGTCTTCCACGTCGATGGCCAGCCCTACCGCGCCACAAATGTGCGCGAGGCCTTGGGCGAAGCATTCGAGCGGCTTCCCGTGGTCCTGCGACTCCTTGCCGAGAACACGATGCGGCATTCGGCCCCGGGGGAAAGCGGACGCACGCTCGGGAACCTCGTGCGGTGGCTGGAACGCAGAACATCGCAGGAGGAATTGGAGTTCCAGCCCCATCGCATCCTAATGCACGACACCACCAGCACACCGGCCCTGGTCGACATCGCCGGCATGCGGGATTCGTTGGCGGAAGCCGGCGTGGATCCCGCGGCGCTGAGTCCATTGCTGCCCGTTGAGGTCTCCATCGACCATTCACTGGCCGTCGAGGAATATGGGCACGCAGCGGCAGCTCCGCGGAACCTCGCCCATGAGTATCGGCGCAACAACGAGCGCTACCGATTCCTGAAATGGGCTGCGCGGAACATGGACACGGTCAACATCAACCCGCCTGGTACCGGCATCATGCACACCATCAACCTGGAGCAGCTCGCCACCGTGGTCCACACCGATCTCACGGTGAGCGTCGGGATCCCGTGGGCGATTCCGGACATGATGCTCGGCACCGACAGCCACACGCCGATGGTCAACGGGCTCGGTGTGCTCGGGTGGGGTGTGGGAGGCCTTGAAGCCCAGGCAGCCATGTTCGGCCTACCCACGACGCTGCGGATCCCAGACGTCATCGGCGTTCGGCTGATGGGGCGCTTACCCAAGGGCGTCACGGCCACCGATCTGGCCTTGACCATCACGCAATTGCTGCGGGGAATCGGCGTTGCAGGGGAATTCGTGGAGTTCTTCGGCCCCGGCGTTTCCGGTCTTACCGTCGGCCAACGATCGGTCGTCTCTAACATGGCCCCGGAATATGGCGCGTCGACAGGATATTTCCCGGTCGACGGGCAGGTCTTGGACTACCTGCACCAGACCGGTAGGAAGCCCGCTTCCATCGACCTCGTTGAGGCTTATATGCACACAGCCGGCTTCTGGTTCGACCCCGATGCCGAGCCGGAGTACACCCACGTGCTCGACCTGGACCTGTCCTCCATCGAGCTGCGGGCCGCAGGACCCCGCAGGCCCCAGGACTTGCGCACCCTGCCGGAGATCCCAGCGGTCCTGGCCGGGGAGTCCAACGGCATCATCGCCCGTGGCGGGGACCTGCCCCTTTTCCCCGTCGCCCTGGCCGCGATCACCAGCTGCACCAACACCACCGATCCCAAGCTGTTGGTCGCTGCGGGCCTGGTAGCCCGCAAGGCCCGGGCCCTTGGTTTGCGCGTGCCGTCGTGGGTCAAGACGTCGTTGGCCCCGGGCTCACCGGCCGCTGCAAGCTACCTCAAGCGTTCGGGACTCACGGAGGACCTTGGTGCCCTCGGGTTCGACATCGTCGGTTTCGGCTGCACGACCTGCATCGGCAACCCCGGCCCGTTGGAACCCACAATGAGCCAGGCGCTGGCCGCTGGTGCCGTGCGTCCGGTAGCCATGCTCTCCGGGAACCGCAACTTCCCGGGCCGCGTGCATCCGGATCTTGACTTGGGCTTTCTGCTGTCCCCGCCGTTGGTCGTCGCTTCTGCGTTGGCCGGACGCGCCGACATCGATCTGACCACTTTCAACTTTGCCTCCACCCTTCCCGTCCATGAAGGTGATGCCCCCGCTCCCAGCCGCATCACCTTGGCTGACCTCTTGCCGTCCGAGATGGAGATCGACGAGGCATGGGTCGTGGGACAAGATGCCTCAGACTTCGCACTTGCCTTTTCGGTGGCCACCCGGAACCCACTATGGGCCCGACTCGAGGCTCCCGAGGGCGCACAATTCCCCTGGGATCCGGAGTCGACGATCCTGCGGCGTCCGCCCTTCGCGGCCATCAGCGAGGGTTCCCTACTGGGCCGATACACCGCCCACCCCCTGTTGGTGCTGGGCGATGACATCACGACGGACCACATCACACCCGCCAGTGCCATCCCTGCCGACAGCCTGGCCGCGGACTTCCTGGTCGAGCGCGGTGAAGACCGCGGTGACCTGAATGTCTTCGCCTCCCGGCGTGGTAATTGGGAGGTGATGCTTCGCGGAGCGTTCCACAACAAGTCGGTCGACAACAAGCTCGGTGCAGACCTGGAGACTGCCTTGCCGGTAGCCCACACCATCCACGCGCCAAGCGGTGACGTCAAGCCGCTCTGGGATGCCGCCGACCAGTACCGCTTCGATGGTGATTCGGTCGTCGTCGTCGCCGGAGAACGCTTCGGCACCGGTTCATCCCGCGACTGGGCCGCCAAGGTCCAGCGTCTGCTCGGCGTCCGCGCGGTGATTGCCAGCAGCTTTGAACGGATCCACCGATCCAACCTCATCGGCATGGGCATCCTGCCGTTGGTTGCACCCGAGGGCGTTCGGGCACGGCTTCAGCAACTCCGACCCGGCGACACACTGGAAATCGATGCGGCGCCCGGGGCCCTGGAACCGAGGGCGGATATTGCCGTCATCTTGATTGGGCTAGACGGAACCAGGACGTCCTTCACAGCGCGAGCGGCAGTGGAAACCAAACTGGATGCCGACCTGCTGCGGACTGGAGGGGTCATCCCGTCACTGCTGCGCACAACAATCGACGCCGCTCGCTGAGCCGGCCTGACCCCCAGGAGGACCCATGGACAGGATTGCCGTGAACGGAACGCTCATCGAAATTGACGGCGATGAAATGGCGCACACGATGTGGACGTCGGTGAAGGGCTCCACCATCACACCCGACGCCGACCGCGTCAAGGAATACGGGCTGCAGCAGCTGCTCCGTTCGCCCAACGGCACTCTGCGCAAGGCCCTCAACGGCGTTCTGTTCCGCGAACCGGTGATGCTCGACGCGGTCGCGCGAGTAGATAAACTGAGGTGTGTCAAGAATCTGGGACAGTTGGTTAGTTTCTTTTTGTTTAAGCAGCAGCGAGTTGCGGCTGGTTTTGGGTGTTGAATTTGGCCATGGCTGTGGCTGGCGGTAGGCCGTCGTTGCGGGTG
>JBBPZC010000201.1:0-6877 GCA_038199275.1 Actinomycetales bacterium | reverse complement strand
GTGGTGGATGGCAGCAACGGTGTGGCAAATGCTCCCGACGCTGTGCTGACCGCCCTGACCCAGCTGCCACAGTTGGAACATGTGCTCTCTCCGGAGCTGGCGGCGCGCCGCGGCCTGGAGTTTTCCGCCGTCCGGCTCGATGGGTTGCCGCCAGCCCAGACCCTGTTCCAGTCGTTGTACGGCACGGCGCAACACGCCGTCTGGCTGGACAGCTCCATTGCGGAAACCACTGGCCGGGGCGCTGCCACGGCCGGCCGCCCCGGGCCAGGCGACCCCGAGGCCGGCGGCACCACGTCCGGCAGCACCGCAGCTGGCAATACCGCAGCTGCCCGGTCCAGGTTCTCCATCATGGCCGACGATTCCGGCTGCTTCGGCCAACTCGCACGCCACCAGTCTGGGCTGACGACGGTCTCCGCAGGCCAGGTGACCACACATATCCGTGGCCCGTTTTTCGCGTGGCTGGACTCTGTGTGGGGCCGCAAGGCGGTTCGGGCTGCCAGCGGCTACCCGGGCGATTTCACCCTGGGCTGGCTGGGATATCTCGGCTACGAACTCGGGGACCAGAGCGGCGGCGGCACAATTCCAGTACGCCCAACTTCTGCACGCCCGCCATCGGCCGGGCCGGCGACGCCCCCGGAGCCAGCAGCAGTCCCGGATGCGGCGCTGTTGTTCGCCGGCCGCGCCGTCGTGCTGGACCATCAGGAGGACTGCCTCTATGTGCTGGCCCTGACCGGCGCCCAGCACCCCGCCGCACACGGCGAGGCGCAAGAATTTCTGGACACCGTTCGCGCCGCCCATGCCGCGGTTTTTTTGGACACCGCAGCACTGGCAACCCCGGCGCAGCCGCACGCTACAGCCCAGCCCGGCCCCACGCCGTCGGCCATCACCCCGGCACCGAGCTTCACCGTTCCAAGCGCCCCGCACTTCACGGCCCGTGACGGCGAGCGCAGTTACAAGGACAAGATCGCGGCGGCGCAGGCCCAAATCCTGGAGGGAAATTCCTACGAGATCTGCCTGACCACCACCCTGAACGCCGCCACGGGGAGAAGGATGAATCCGTGGACCACCTATCAGGCGCTTCGCAGGCGCAACCCGGCCCCGTTTGCGGCGTTCCTGCGCCTCGGCCCGCTGAGTGTTGCCAGTACTTCACCCGAACGTTTCCTGCGCGTTGACTCGGACGGACTGATGCGTGCCGAGCCCATCAAGGGCACCCGCCGGCGCGACGCCGATCCCGCCGTCGACGCCGCGCTCAAGGCGGATCTTGCCGGTTCCCCCAAGGATCGGGCCGAAAATGTGATGATCGTGGACCTGCTGCGCAACGATCTTTCACGGTTTGCCCGCCCGGAGTCGCGCGCGGGCCCACGCCTGTGCGCCATTGAAAGTTAAGCCCACCTCCACCACATGGTCAGCACCAAAGAGGCGCGGGGGACCCCCGGCAGTTCGCGCGCGCAGGCCGTTGCCGCCGCGTTCCCGGCCGGATCCATGACGGGTGCGCCGAAAATCAGCACCATGGCCATCCTCGACGCACTCGAGGCGGGCCCGCGCGGCGTCTATTCCGGCGCCATCGGCTATTTTTCGCTCAATGCGGCCACGGATTTGTCGGTCGTGATCCGTACCTTGGTCCTCCAGGACACGGACGACGGCGGCACGCACCTTTCGGTGGGCATCGGCGGCGCCATAACGGCAGACTCGGATGACGAGGAGGAATGGCAGGAGATCCAGGCCAAGGCCTTTGGAGTGCTCTCCACCTTGGGCGCCGTGTTCCCGGGCTAAAGGCACGATTTTACGATTAGCGGGGTGCTAATCGTAAAATCTGCCATCGGTCATGCCTCTGCGCGCTACTGGATCGTGGCCGTCAGGCGGGCCACGTTGTCCACGTAACGAGCCAGCATGGGACGTTCCAGCCACTCTTCCAGGTGCAGCTCACGCGAAATTGAGCGGTAGTGGTCCTCGACGGCATGCATCTGGCGGACCACGCCGTCGTCGATCATCATGACAGTGACTTCGAGGTTGAGGGAGAAGCTGCGCATGTCCATGTTGGAGGATCCGATCACGGCCACGTCGGAGTCCACGGTGAAGTGCTTGGCATGGAGCACCAGCGGCTTGGGGTACAGGTAGATCCGCACGCCGGCCTTCAGCAGCGCTTCGTAATAGGAACGCTGGGCGTGGTGGACCAGGAATTGGTCGCCGACTTCCGAAACGAACAGTTCCACAACTACTCCGCGCTGTGCTGCCGTGGTGATGGCGTAAAGCAGGGAGTCATCGGGCACAAAGTACGGGCTGGAGATGGTGATGCAGTCCTCCGCCGAGTACAGCAGCGTATTGAACAAGCGCAGATTGTTTTCCGTGTGGTAACCGGGGCCGCTGGGAACCACCTGGCACAACGAGCCGCCCGCAAAAGTGTCCCAGTGGTAGGCGGCCAGCTGCGATTCGAGGTTTTCCTCGGTTTCGGAGGACCAGTCCGTGGCAAACATGACGTTCAAGGTTCCAACAATGGGCCCCTCAAGACGCGTCATCAGTTCCACCCATTTACGGCCAACCTTTGCGTTGCGCTTCTTGCGGTAGGAGGGCTCAATGACGTTTTGTGAGCCGGTAAAGCCCACGCGGCCGTCCACGACGAGAATCTTGCGGTGGTTGCGCAGGTCCGGCCGCCGCCACTGGCCCTTGACGGGGAGCAGGGGAAGCATGCGGCGCCAGTCGATCTGGCTGTCCTTGAGCCGGCGGATCATGCCCCGATAGCCCGGCACCCGCAGCGAACCAATGTGGTCAAAGAGCACGCGCACACGCACACCGCGCTCAGCCGCCGCCTCCAATTCCGTAAACAACCGGTCCGTGGAACTGTCGGAGCTCATGATGTAAAACTCTGCGTTGACATATTCGGTGGCTTTGCTGATTTCATCGGCCATGGCGTCAAGGGATTCCTGATATCCCTCAATCAACTGGACGGTATTGCCACCCAGCGCGGGGAAATAGCCGAGGTTCCGGTTCAACTCCATGGCGGATTTTACCCAGGCAGGACCCTCATAATCGGGCACCATAGAGGCAATTTCCTTGGTCCCTTCCACAATGCGCGCGTTGACCGCGTCCTGGGTATCCCTTCGCCTGCGCGAGAGGCGAAAGTTGCCGAACATGAGAAAAAGGAGCAGGCCTATGTACGGCAGGAAGAAGATGCACAGCAGCCAGGCCATGGCCGTGGTGGGGCGCCGGTTGCCCGGAATCACACCAAGAACCACAATTCGAATGCCGAAATCCACCAAGATCAGCAACGTTGATAACCAGACGCTCCCGGTCGGCAGACTAAAAGCCGTCCAAATCATGTATTTCTCCTAGCCGGCGGGTTTGTTCAACGGTGAGTGACAATAGCCTATCCGCACATGAAGATGAGAACGTTTCACCTCCTTTATGCGACACGCCTTGGATATGCTGGGCATAGTTTCGAATCGAAGAGCAACGATGAGAAGGAAAAACCCATGAGCAGCCCAGCCCGTCCGCAAACCACCACTGATTTCTTCGCGCTCGATCCCCACACGATCACGGAAAAGGCGGTCAAGGGCTTGCGCATCGCGTTTGGCGTCAGCGGTGCCGCAGCGCTCATTTTGGGTGTGGTCCTGCTGCTGTGGCCCACCAAAACGCTCGCCGTCGTGGCAGTGTTCTTGGGCATCAACTTCCTGGTCACCGGCGGCATCAAGGTGGCTATTGGCATCTTCAGCCACAGCATCTCCGCCGGAATGCGCATCCTCGACGTCCTGCTGGGCCTGTTCATCATGGTGGCGGGCATCATCGCATTGAAAAACTCGGTGGCCACCGGCGAAGCACTGCTCATCTTCACCGTCATCATGATCGGCATAGGCTGGATCATTGAGGGAATCATCGCCATGGTGGAGGCCGGCAAGGGCTCCACCCGCCTGTGGGCCATCGTGTTCGGTGCCCTCAGCGTCCTGGCCGGCGTCATTGTGCTGGCCGTCCCCGGTTGGACCGCCGCCTGGCTGCTGCTCATGACCGCCATCATGCTGATCATCCTCGGTGTGTTGGGCCTGATCCGAGCCTTCACCTTCGGCAAGCAAATGTTGCAGGGGCACTAAACTTGACAGCATGACAACCCTGGTATTTCTGGACCCCGCACACCCCTCCGGCCGCATCGCCGACGCCTCCGTCCCCACCATCCTGGCCACGGATCAGGGCGTGACCAGGGGCGACGGAATCTTTGAGTCCATGCTCGCCATCGACGGTGTCCCGAGGAAAATCCAGGCACACCTTGGCCGGTTGGCGTCCTCAGCCCGCACCATGGACCTTGACATACCTGCCGCTGAACTCTGGCAGGCTGCAATTACGACGGCGCTCACGGCTTATGCCGCCGGCTCACCAGACGCCGCCGCACGCGAAACGAGCGACGCGCCAGCGACCGATGCCGCGTCAACCGGCGACGAACCGCAGCAGTGCGTGGTTCGCTTGATCGCCACACGCGGACCCGAAGGCACCAACTCTCCGACAGCCTGGGTCACGGTCAACCCTGTGTCGTCGTCATTAGCCGTTCAGCGCGAACAGGGCCTGTCCGTGCTGTTGCTGGAGCGCGGTTATGACAGTGACATTGCCTCCCGCGCCCCGTGGCTGCTGATGGGCGCGAAGACACTGTCCTATGCCGTCAACATGGCTGCTCTTCGGCACGCACACGGCCAGGGCGCGGATGACGTGATTTTCACCAGTGGTGACGGTCTCGTGTTGGAGGGGGCGACGTCGTCCGTCTTGTTGGCACACGTCTCCGATGATTCAGGGGTGCCGGTGAAGCGGCTCATCACGCCGCATCTGGACACCGGCATCCTGCCCGGCACCACCCAGGGTGCACTGTTCGCCGCGGCGCGGGACGCCGGCTGGGAGCTGGGCTACGGCCCGGTCACGCCTGAGGACCTGATGGACGCCGACGCCGTATGGCTGATTTCCAGCCTCCGCCTGCTCGCCCCGGTGAACTCCATTGATGGGCAGGAAGTGGGCACGGCCGCGATCCGCGAAGGGCTCACGGCCGAGCTGTCCGCGCTTCTGGCCGCGACGCTCTAGGTTTCCGAACCGGCCAGGTTGTGAACCGGGCCACTTGCGAACCCGCCACGGTCAGCCGCTGTGGGCCGGGGCCGGCGCGATGAGCGGCCGTAATTTGTTGCCCAGCATAATCAGCACGGCACTGGCGATTAGGAATGCCACCGCAATCACAACACAGGTCACCACAACTGTGCCGTACCCGCCGTTGACCGGATTCAGGAACGGGTAGGCGTACCAGTCGATGACAGCCCCTCGGGTGAGTGAATACGCCAAGTACACCAGCGGGAACAGCACCGCCACGCCCAGCCCGGAGAGCGGGATGGACCGGCGCGGAGGCTGAATCAACCAGTCAGCAACGAGCACCACAGGCATGATGTAGTGCAGCCAGCTGTTAATCCAGGGCAGCAGCGCACCCAGATCTACGTCCCGCAGGAGCGAGACGTAGACAATGCCAACCAGTGCCATGCATACAACGGAAATGCAGCGCAGAATCTGCCACCAGGGACCCAATTCCTTCCCTCGCCACGTCAGCACGGACTCCACAATGAGGACAACGGCGGCAAAAATATTCGACAGGTTCGTAAAATAACTGAAAAAGTTAAGCACGCTGAACCCGTGGTTGAGATGGATGCCAAACTGCGTTCCCACCGCCACCAGGGTGAGCGCGCCGAACAGAAAACGTATTGCTGCAAACAAGCGCCTAGTGGTCATGAACTACATGATGCCACGGCAGGAGCGAAAACTGACGGGCTCGCAGCTTAAGTTTGACGCCCGGAGAGCCGGAATTGGGGCGTTCGCAATGTTGCGCTCCAGCAAAAGATTGCGGCAGCGGTTCTGTTAGCCTCAATCAGGATTGTTTGATTGCGGCAATGTGGGAGCGTACTTCATGTTTTACTCATCATGGGTACGTGCGATGGCGTTGTCCGCGTTGGTGCTGTCCCTGGCCGCCTGCAGCATTTCCCCGCCCCCCACCGAGCAGCGGCCAACGACTCCCGCCCCGCCTCCTCCTATCCCGGAGTCCTCGCTGGGCGCAGCCCTCCCCGCCCTTGATCCGGCCGACGTTTCCGGCGCAAAGCCCATCACCCTGCGCACCTCCGGCGCGGGGACCGTCCGCGCCCGGTGGGTCTACATCAACGGCGCCGAGCCCTACAACGAACGGTTGGACAAACAGCTGTTCAGCGCCTTCGACGTCAGTGCCGGGGGCCGTTACAATCCATCCGATCCCGCCACGGCTAAAGGCGCCTTCACGGACGGCCTCAAATTTGAACAGGAAATGGTCCTTGCAGGAGGCACAATGCTAGGGACCAGGACATCCCTGTCGCTGGTCTCGGGTGGAAATGAAACTCAAGACTCCGTCCGTACCGAATTCACGGATCTTTCCACGGGTGCTGTGCAAGGCGGGCAGGCACTGTTGTCGGAGCAGGGCCACGAGGCCGTCCGGCCCTTGATTGACAAGGCGCTCAAGGAACTTGTGGCGGTGCCCAACGAACACAGCACCACCGTGCCCGCCAACAGCGTGCCCTCCACCGCTGCGCCCGCCGCCACCGCACCGTCCACCACTGCGCCCGCTACCAGCGTGCCCTCCACTGTTGAGCCCGCGACTGCCGAGCCGCTACCCACGGATGCCCTGCTTGCCGGAGCAGCCCTGAACCGCGATGGCGAACTGCTGGTGCCGCTGACGAACAATCCGGCCGATGCGACACCCTTGGACACCCCGGTCAACGTCCATCTCAGCGCTGCGGCAACCGTTTCACTGCTCTCGGAGTTCGGACGGAGGGTGCGGCTGCTGGCCTTGGACAGAGTCCCCCTGCGTCCACCCGCTCCGGCCGCACCGGGACAGGAACAT
>JBBPZC010000200.1:0-7670 GCA_038199275.1 Actinomycetales bacterium | reverse complement strand
GTGTTGCAACAGCGCGAGTGCCACCCTTGCCGCCGTCGTCCGCGGTTTGACGCTCACGGATGTTCAGGCGGCGGGCCTGGAAGGTGGTGCAGTTGGAGGTGGAGGTCAGCTCGCGGTACGCGTCCTGGGTGGGGACCCAGGCCTCGCAGTCGAATTTGCGGGCGGCGGACATGCCGAGGTCCCCGGCGGCCGTGTCGATGACGCGGTATGGCAGCTCGACCTTGGCAAGCATCTCCTCTTCCCAGGCCAGCAGGCGCTGGTGTTCCTCCGCGGCGTTTTCAACCGTGGTGTAGACGAACATTTCCACTTTGTTGAACTGGTGCACCCGGATGATGCCACGCGTGTCCTTGCCCGAGGCACCCGCCTCGCGGCGGTAGCAGGAGGACCAGCCGGCGTAGCGGACGGGCTCATCAACGTTGATGATTTCGTTGCCGTGGTAGCCGGCCAGGGCCACCTCCGAGGTGCCCACCAGATACAGGTTGTCGTCGGCAAGGCGGTAGATTTCGGCGTCGTGCTCCACGTCGAAGCCGGTGCCGGCCATGGTTTCGGGCAGCACAAGGGTGGGGGTGATCATGGGTGTGAACCCGGCCGCGATGGCCTGGTCCATGGCCATCTGCAGCAGCGCCATTTCCAGACGGGCGCCCACTCCCTTGAGGAAGTAGAAGCGTGAGCCGGAAACTTTGGCGCCGCGTTCCATGTCGATCGCGCCGATCAGCTCACCAATTTCCAGGTGGTCCTTGGGTTCGAAGTCGGGGAATTCGCGCGGGGTGCCGACGGTTTTGACCAAAACGAAGTCGTCTTCGCCGCCTTCGGGTACGCCGTCGGAGACCAGGTTGGCCATACCGCGCACCAGCGCGTCCTGTTCGGCAACGGCGGCGTCTGAGGCGGCGGACGCTGCTTTCACGGCGGCTGCCAAATCCTTCACCTCCGCCAGCAGTGCCTGCTTTTCCTCGCCCTTGGCCGCGGCAACTTTCTTGCCAAACGCCTTTTGCTCCGCCCGCAGGGACTCGAAGGAGCTGATCGCAGACTTCCGGGCGGCGTCGGCGGCGACAATGGAGTCCACCACGGACGGTTCGGCACCGCGGGCTCGCTGGCTGGCGCGGTAGATTTCGGGATTTTCGCAGAGGTCTCGTACATCGATCACCCCCTAAGCCTATCCAATCAAAACAAGTTGTCGGGCTAAGGTTAGAGAATCATGCCAACTGAAATTCTTGTCACCGTCATTGTGCTCGCCGTCCTGCTCATCGCGGTGTTCAGCTGGCTCGGAGTTCGCAAGCTCGCACAGAAGCACACCCGCAGCTCCGTGGCCGATTCCCCGCACAAGATTCATCTGGCCAAACAGCAGGTTGTTTTCATCTACAACCCCACCAAAAACGGGGCCGGTGCCGCCAAAACCCTGATTACCCGTTCCGTCTCCAAAGCCGACTGGCCCTCCCCCATATTCATGGAGACCACTGCTGAGGACCCAGGGTACGCGATGGCGCGCGCGGCGCTGGCAGCCAAGGCCGACGTCGTCATTGTGGGCGGCGGCGACGGGACGGTTCGCGCCGTGGCCCAGACCCTGCGACACACCGAGGTGCCCTTGGGCATCATCCCCTTGGGTACGGGAAACCTGCTGGCACGCAACCTCAAGCTCGATGTCACGGACATTGCCGGAAGCGTCCAGATCGCTCTTTTTGGCCACCAACGGCACATCGATGCGGGAATGATGGAGTTGGAAGACGGGATCACGGGTTCGGTTTCCAAGCACTCGTTCATGGTGATTGCCGGCTTGGGCATGGACGCGGAGGTCATGAATGACACCAATTCCAAGCTCAAGGAGCATGTGGGCTGGCTGGCGTACAGTGAGGCCGGGCTGCGCCACATGGCGGGTCGGCGCAAGAAGGTCAGCATTGCACTGGATGATGAACCCACCCAGCAGCGCAAGGTCCGTTCGGTCATGTTTGCCAACTGCGGCCTGTTGCCAGGTGGCATTGATTTTGTGCCCAATGCCTTGATTGACGACGGCGTCCTCGACGTTGTGGTGATCAGCCCCCGGAGCGCTTTTGGTTGGGTTGCAATGGCGGGCAAGGTTGTTTTCCAGCACAAGAACCGTCTGCCGGTCATTGATTTTTACCGTTCACAAAAGCTGACAATCCGTACCGTTATGCCCGTGGAGACCCAGGTTGACGGTGACCCTTCGGGGCCGGCCACCCAGGTGAAGGTCAGCGTGGAGCCCAAGGCCGTGTTGGTGCGCGTGGCGGCTCCGGACAACCCGATCGTTTAGGCCCTGGCGCTTAGGCCCTGGCGCTTGGGCGTTTCCAGGCATCAGTCGGTTTACGCTAGTCCGTTTCGGGGCGTTGGGACTGCTCCCGTATGAGCCGTTCCTCTTCGTCGAAACGCAACTCGTTGGCGTCGTCGCCCTCGTCGCCGACAGACGTGTCCTTGCCTTCATCATGGCCCGGATTGATTATGGTGCCTTCGTTGCTGCTTTCATGAGTGCTCATGACTAAATCGCCTCTTCCCTGCTGGGGACCAACGTTGCCAAATCCCCTTAAAGTCGCCTTCGTGGAGATACGCCAAGCATAGGCTGGCAGCTGCCACGGCGAAAGGGACGCGCCGCTCCCCCGATGAATTCGAGTTTGCACTTATCCAATCAAAGACGGCGAAAATGGCCCTCACCGGTCTGATCGATCTAATCAGTGCAAACTCGAATGGGAAGACGCTGGTGCGGGGAAGTTGCCGGCCGAGCGCCTACAGGAGGTTGTTCACCCAGCTTGTTGCCTCGGCAAAGGCGGCGTCCGAATTGTAGGAGCGGATCGCCGGCTGCTGCTGATCCGCCCGGGGATACGAACCCAGAAAGCGGATGCCGGGGCTCACCCGGTGCAGACCGCGCAACGCATCTGCAACACGGGCGTCACGAATATGACCGTCTACATCCACACTGAACGTGTACTGGCCCAGATATTCTCCCGTTGGGCGGGACTCAATGCGGCTCAGGTTCACACCCCTGCTGGCGAACTGCTCCAAAATTGCCATCAGGGCTCCGGGGTGATCATCGGGCAGCGGGATGGCCAGGGTGGTTTTGTCGGCACCAGTCGGCTCCGGGAGCGACCCGGGCTGGCCAACCAGCACGAAGCGTGTCACTGCTCCAAGGTTGTCTTCAATGGCCTCGGCGAGGATATTCAGCCCGGTTTGTTCGGCAACGAGCGGGGCGCACACAGCGGCCTGGAACGCATCGGTACCGGCCACCAACGAGTGGGCTGCGGCCGCCGTCGAATTTGCCGGTACGTGGCGGGCCAGCGGCAGGTTTTGGCCGAACCAGTCCCGGGTTTGTGCCCAGGCATGGGGATGCGTGCCAACTGCCGTGATGTCCTCCAGAACCACTCCGTCCCGGGCCACCAGTACAAAGCTGACCGGCACCACCACTTCATGCAGTATCCGCAGCTCCACACCATTGGAAATGGCATCGAGCGTGGCCGGCACCCCGCCTTCGATGGAGTTCTCAATGGGCAGCATCGCGGCGAAAGCCTGGCCCTTGCGCACCATGGCGAGCGCGGCGGCCGCGTTGCTCGAGGGGACCCGGGCCATCTCAAGCGCGCCCGGGACCTGCAGGAGCGCAGTTTCGGTAAACGTCCCCTCCGGCCCCAGGAAGGTCAGGGGCAGGGCAGATTCATTGGGTACGGAAATCATGGGGACCTGTCGTTGGCTATAAATATTTCAGTGAAAAATATGCGCGGGTCTAGAGAACTCGGGGAGCCTCGTTGTTGGAGGAGACCATGGGCTTCTCGGCCTCAAACCAGGCGCCCATGCCACCGACCACATTGAACGCGCTGTAGCCATTTTGGTTGAGCCAGGTGGTGGCGCGGAAGGATCGTCCGCCGGTGCGGCAAATGACATTGAGATCAACGTCGGGGTCGAGCTCTTCCAAACGTGCCGGCAGCTGTTCCAGCGGGATGTGCAGGGCGCCGTCAACATGGCCGGCCTCCCACTCGTAGTCTTCCCGTACATCCAAAATCACCGCATCTGCGCCGAGTTCGGTGACGTTGACGCTCATGATGTCTGACATGTGTTGCCTCCTGGTACGTCGTTCAAAAACCAATACTTGGCTAAGCCTAGCTCCCGAGGGGCCCGGTGTGAGCGCAGCGAACACACGGAAGGGAGCAAGGCGCTAACGGCACTAATACAGTCCCGGCGTCGAAAAGCAAATGTGACTGATTGTGACTGAGGTGTCAAAATTGATGAGTGAGTTCACAAAACAGCCCCGCCAATACGGCCAAGGCTCCCCAAAACCCTAGCGATACAGCGTTCTTCGGGCAGCCGAAGATGCTGCTGAACCTCTTCAGCGTCGAGCTGTGGGAACGGTTCTCCTTCTACGGCATGCAGGGCATTCTTGCTTACTACATGTACTACTCGGTCACCAAGGGCGGGCTCGGAATTGACGAGGGCACCGCGCTTGGCATCGTCGGCGCCTACGGCGGTGGCGTCTACCTTTCCACGATCCTCGGCGCCTGGATTGCCGACCGCGTCATGGGCTCGGAAAAGGTGCTGTTCTACAGTGCCGTCATGATCATGGCCGGACACCTGTCCTTGGCCTTCATCCCCGGCGCAGCGGGCCTGACCATTGGCCTGATCCTGATCGGTGTGGGCTCCGGTGGTTTGAAAGCCAACGCCACAGCCCTGGTCGGAACCCTGTACGCCAAGGACGACAACCGCCGCGACGCCGGTTTCTCCATCTTCTACATGGGCATCAACATCGGCGGGCTCATCGGCCCCCTGGCCACCGGCTGGCTCCAGGTCACGTACGGCTTCCACATTGGTTTCGCCGCGGCCGCCGTCGGCATGGGCTTTGGCCTGTTGCAGTACGGCCTGACCCGCAAAAACCTGCCCGAGACCGCCCACAAAATCCCCAACCCGCTCCCCAAGGCCCAGTACGGCAAGTTCATCGCACTGGCGATTGCCGCCGTCGCACTCATCGTTGTCGCGGTGGCCCTGAAACTCATCACGGCGGAAAACCTCAAGTGGATCATTGTTGCCGTCGTCATTCTGGCGGCCGTCGCATACTTCGCGGTCATCCTGCGCAATAAGTCGCTAACCGGCATCGAGCGCAGCCGCGTCTACTCCTTCATGCCGCTGTTCCTGGCCAGTGCCGTGTTCTGGTCACTGTTCCAGCAGCAGTTCACCGTGATCGCGCTCTATTCCGACAAGCGCCTTGACCGCAGCATCCTCGGTTGGGAGGTCCCTGCCAGCTGGGTCACCTCGATCAACCCGGTGTTCATCATCGTCCTGGCCGGTGTCTTTGCCGCACTGTGGACCAAGTGGGGCGCCCGCCAGCCAGGCACGCCCGTGAAATTCTCCGCGGCACTGGTGGTCATGGGCCTGGCCTACCTCGCCTTCATCCCGTTCGCGGGCATGGCCATGGTGCCGATGCTGGCGATCGTCTTCATCCTGCTGCTGTTCACTGTCGCCGAGCTCATGCTCTCCCCCGTGGGCCTCTCGCTGGCCACCAAACTGGCTCCCGGCGCCTTCCAAACACAAATGGTCGCGCTGTTCTTCCTGTCCGTTTCGCTCGGCACAGCCATGTCCGGCGTCCTCGCCCAGTGGTACGACCCCAGCAACGAGACCCCCTACTTCCTGGTCATCGGCCTGATTTCCATTGGATTCGGTGTGCTCTTGTTCCTGGCCCAGAAGCCCATCAAGAAGCTGATGGCGGGGATTCTCTAGCCCTGACGTACGACGGCGGCACCCAACCTTGCGCTTATATGCCAGGTTGGGTGCCGCTTGTGTTGAGTGGGATGCGCCGCCGGTGGCGACTAGACCGAACTGGTGAATTCGCTGTCCATGGTGCCCATGATTGCGGCAAAGAAGAACAATCCGAATGCCCAGAGCGCGGCGTAAATCAACAATGCGAGGCTGTTGGTGATGATGCCGGTAAGGGCGAACCCGCGCCCTTGCGGGCTCTCGCGCTGGATTCCAAAGATACCCAGAACCAGGCCCACAATTTGCGGCACCATCAATCCGCCAACAAATATCAGCGACGCGAGCCCAATGATCATGCTGGTCAGGCTCAGCCCCTGCGGACCGGTGACTGCGCCAGGCTGCGGCGTTAGTCCCTGGGGGTCTTGATAATAGGCGGGCGCACCGTACTTGGACGTCCCGTAATTGGGCGCACCATAGGGAGGCTCGGCCCCCCGATAGTCTGCCGAAGGGTCTTGATTCGGCGTGCTCGGATGGTTGGTCATCGCTACCTCCTTGGAAGAGCTGCCCCGCATGCAGAAATTTACAGAGGCAAATCTGCCTCCCATGGTAATGCAGCAGGCTCTGCGAACGAGGAAAACACCATTCATGCGCGTGGGCAGAATGAGACAAAGCAGACATTGTGGTTCATAGTCCGGGCATCACGTGCCAAACCCAGTGTTGCTCTGTCATGCTGGGGTCATGGCTAGCCGCGCGGGCACAGTTGCCCTTCCCCAAGACCTTGTTGACATCAGCGCCCTGTTGGATGCTTACTACGACCTGACCCCGGATCTCAGCGATGCGGACCAACGGGTTGCGTTTGGCACCTCCGGGCACCGCGGCTCCTCTTTGAAGGCTTCCTTCAATGAAGGGCACATCGCCGCCATTACCCAGGCCATTGTGGAATACCGTGCCGGGCAGGGCATCACCGGGCCGCTGTTCATGGGCAAGGACACGCACGCCTTGAGCGAGCCGGCACAGAACACCGCGCTGGAAGTATTGGCAGGCAACGGTGTGGAGGTTTTGATTGATGCGCGCCACGGCTACACGCCCACACCGGCCGTCTCCCATGCCATCCTCAGCCACAACAAGGGCCGCACCGACGCACTGGCCGATGGCATTGTGGTGACGCCGTCCCACAACCCGCCGGGCGACGGCGGCTTCAAATACAACCCGCCGCACGGCGGACCGGCTGATTCCGATGCCACGGGCTGGATCGCCAACCGCGCCAATGAGCTCCTCGAGGACGGTCTGCGCGGCGTGCGACGCGTGCAACTGACCGAGGCCATGGATGCCTCAACCACGGGCAAGTTCGACTTCCTTTCCGGCTACGTTGATGACCTCCCCTCAGTCCTGGACCTGGACGCCATCCGTGCCGCGGGCGTGCGCATCGGCGCGGACCCCATGGGCGGTGCCTCCGTTGACTACTGGGGCGAGATCGGCGAACGCCACAATCTCGACCTGACGGTGGTCAACCCCACAGTGGACCCGCAGTGGGCGTTCATGACCCTGGACTGGGATGAGAAGATCCGCATGGACTGCTCATCGCCGTCGGCCATGGCATCCCTGATCAGCAAGCTGTCCGCCGGCGCCCCCTCCGATATGGCCACCGGCAACGACGCCGATGCCGACCGGCACGGCATCGTCACGCCCGACGCCGGGCTCATGAACCCCAACCACTACCTCGCGGTGGCCATCCAGTACTTGTACACGCACCGCACCCAGTGGCCCGCAACCGCGGGGGTTGGCAAGACGCTCGTGTCCTCGTCCATCATTGACCGGGTGGCAGCAGATCTGGGACGCCAGCTCGTCGAGGTGCCCGTGGGCTTCAAGTGGTTTGTGCCCGGACTGCTCTCCGGCGAGGGCGTGTTTGGTGGCGAGGAGTCCGCCGGCGCATCGTTTGTGAAGAAGGACGGATCTGTCTGGACCACCGACAAGGACGGCATCCTGTTGGC
>JBBPZC010000199.1:0-8386 GCA_038199275.1 Actinomycetales bacterium | reverse complement strand
TCCCTTCGTGCCAGCCTTGGGTGAGAGAGTTTTTCTCATTCAGGGGTGGTTGGGCAGGAGGAGATAATTGTTCATGGATATTCCCCAGCGGCCTTCTCGTCAGTCGAGTTTCTTGCCGGCGGAGCGGTGGGCCTTGTTGCTCGAGTTCGACAAGTGCCTAGACCGTGGCTCAAAAGTAGCTTTTTACAGAAAGGTTCAAGTGGCGCCGGTGACGATGAAGAAGTGGTCCAGGGCCCGGGATGAGGGGCGATTGAAAGCCCCGGGTGAGAACCCGCCGGTGCGTGGGGAGGGCTCGACGATGTCGGGACAAGACCAGCGTGACTTCATGAAGCTCAAGGCCGAGAACGCGGCGTTGAAGCTGAAGTTGGAGCAGTCCGTGGCGACGGTGGACATCCTAAAAAAAGCATCGGCGCTGTTGGATTCCCTAGCCAAGAGCGCCTCGAACCTGCAGAGCCCGGAACCGGCGGACAAGACAGCAGAACCGCAGGAGGAATCAGAGGGCTGGCCGGCCTGGCTCAAGCCCAAGCACGACGAAAGGCACTGACTCCGTTCGTTGCGCAGTTGCAGGTCCTGGGAGGCCACTCGGCGGTGAAGGCCTTGGAGTTGCTGGGGCTGTCCTCAGCGACCTACTACCGGGACAAGACCCCCAAGGCACCAGCGAGGGCTGCGGTCCCGCAGAAGGAGCGAGTGCAGCCTGCGACGCTGAATCCAGGGGAGACAGCGATGATCATCGGGTGGTTGAGCGCACCGGAGAACATGCTGCTCTCCGTGGCCAAGGTCTACTACAAGTACCTCGACCAAGGCCTCCACGTTGCTTCCAAGCGCTCCTGGCACCGCGTCGCTGCTGCCGCGAAACTCAGCGGTGACCGCCGCCGGCAGGCGACCCATCCGCCGAAGAAAATCCCCCAGCTGATGGCTGTTTGTCCCAATCAGGTCTGGTGCTGGGACATCTCAAAAGTCAAAGGAACACGGCTGCGCCAGTACTTCGATCTCTACCTGATCATGGACATCTACTCCCGCTACATCGTGGGCTGGAGAGTGGAACACACCGAGGTCTCAGCCACCGCCGCGGCCATGCTCACCCAGGCCGTGAACGAGGCACCCCACGCCCCGGAATACCTCCATAGTGACAACGGTGCCTCGATGAAAAGTAAGATTATGGCCGCCACCTTGGCCGGGCACGGCATCGCTCGTTCCCTCTCACGCCCGAAGGTCAGCAACGACAACCCATTCTCAGAAAGCTTGTTCAAAACCTTCAAATACGAGACCACCTACCCCCAGGGATTCCCGAGTCTGGAAGCCGCCCGCGAGTACGTCGCCGCGTTCGTAATCCGCTACAACAACGAACATCAGCACGAAGGCATCGCCGGCCACACCCCGGCCACCGTTCACCACGGCCACGTCGATGAAGTCAACGCACGCCGGCAAGCCGCCCTGGACGCCAGCTACGCAGCAAACCCCGTCCGATACGCCCGCCAACCACTAACACCCCAACTCGACGACTACGTCGCCATCAACGACCCCAAACACCACACCCAAACCACCAACCTCTCTCAAACAGGTTGACAAATACCGATCTGCTGCAGCGTCGCGGGAAATACCCCGCCATCTGCTGCAGCGTCCCGGGAAACACCCCGACATCTGCTGCAGCGTCCAGGGCAGAGGCGGGGGCGGGCGGGTGCCGTTACTTTTTGAGGGACCAGGTGGCCCCTTCTGCGGTGTCCGCCACCTCGACGCCGGCCGCCACAAGGAGGTCCCGGATCCGGTCCGATTCGCCCCAGTTCTTCTCCGCCCGCGCCTGCGCACGCGCCTCCAACTGCGCCCGAACGAGCACGTCGAGGGCTTCCAACGCTGCGGCTGATCCGGTCCCTTCGGCCCACTGCTCGGCGAGCGGGTTAATGCCCAGTGCGTCGGTCATGCCCATCACAGCGAGGAAGGCTTCTCCAATACCGTCCTGATCCCCGGCTGCCAGCGCGGTATTGCCAGCGCGCACTGTCCCGTGCAGCACGGCGAGAGCCGCCGGGATGTTCAGATCATCGTTCATGGCCGCTGTGAACGCTTCCGGCCTGGTACCGACGTACCCGAAGTCATTGCCCGCGAACAGCTTCGCCAGGGCGGCCTTGGCAAATGTTTCAATGCGTTCGACGGCGGCCGCGGCCTCCGTGAGCGAGCCCGGTCGGTAGTCCAGGACGGAGCGGTAGTGGGCTTGGCCAAGGTAGTAGCGGACCACCAGCGGGCGGGCAATTGCCAGCATTTCGCGCGGGTTGATGGTGTTGCCGATGGACTTGGACATCTTTTCACCCTTATAGGTGACCATGCCGTTGTGCATCCAGAAGTTGGCGAAACCATGGCCGGCAGCCTGCGACTGGGCCATCTCGTTTTCGTGGTGCGGGAAGCGCAGATCCAGCCCGCCGCCGTGAATGTCGAACTCGGTGCCCAGGTATTTGGTGACCATGGCGGAGCACTCAAGGTGCCATCCCGGGCGGCCCGCACCCCACGGAGACTCCCATTTGGCGGTCTCGGGTTCGCCCTCCTTGTATCCCTTCCACAGCGCAAAGTCGCGGGGATCGCGCTTGCCCCGGGGGTCGGCGTCGGGCGCGGCCTGCATGTCATCAATGTTCTGATGGGTCAGGGACCCGTACTGCTTCCACGAGCGGACGTCGAAGTAGACATCGCCGGAATCATCCAGCGCCGGGTAGGCGTGGCCGCGCTCAATCAGCGTGTGGATCAGCGCGTGCATCTCCGGAATGTGGCCGGTGGCGCGGGGCTCATACGTGGGCTTGAGGATGCCCAGCGCGTCATAGGCGTCCTCGAAGGCCTGCTCAAAACGGTAGGCCAGCGCCCACCAGGGCTCGTTGTTCTCTTCGGCCTTGACCAGGATTTTGTCGTCAATGTCCGTCACATTGCGCACCACGGTGACGTCGTAGCCGCTAATCGTGAGCCAGCGCGTGAGCTGGTCGAAGGCCAGGGCCGAGCGGACGTGGCCGATGTGCGGTTCGCCCTGAACGGTGGCGCCGCAGTAGTACAGCGACGCCTTTCCTTCCCGGAGCGGGGCAAAATCGCGGACGGCGGAAGTGGCGGAGTCATGGAATCGCAGGGTCACGGCTCTAGGCTACCGCGTTGCGCTGCCCGGCGCTGTTCTTCCCCGGTCTGCCGCGGGACGGTGCTGCGTTTACCGGGATTCGATGCTGACCACCAGCGCGGTGGCCATGGCCGTGATTCCCTCGCCGCGGCCGGGGAAGCCCAAGCCGTCCGACGTCGTAGCACTCACCGACACTGGTGCCCCGGCGGCGGCGCTGAGAACGGCCTCGGCCTCGGCCCGGCGGGGGCTGAACTTGGGCCGGTTGCCGACGAACTGGACCGCGACATTGCCGATCTCAAAGCCGGCTTCGCGCACAATGCGGGCCGCCTCGGTCAAGAGCCGGACTCCGGAGGCTCCGGCGTACTCGGGCCGGTCGGTGCCAAAGTGCGTGCCGAGGTCCCCGACGCCGGCCGCGGAGAACAGTGCGTCGGCGGCGGCGTGCGCCACGGCGTCCCCGTCGGAGTGGCCGCTCAGTCCCTGCTCCCCCTCCCACAAAAGCCCGGCCAACCACAGCGGTGCAGGATCCCCGTCTGCGGCGAACGCATGGATGTCAATGCCAATTCCGGTCCTGGGCAGCATTGCCGTCCTACCCTTCAACCCAGCGCGGACGCAGCGGGCCCTCAAGCATGGCCTCCGCCAGCAGCAGGTCCATGGGTGTGGTGACCTTGAAACTGTGGGTCGAACCCTGCACCACGTAGACCTCTTCGCCCATGGCTTCCACGAGCATGGCGTCATCCGTAATGCGGGCCGCGGTTTCGGCGTCGAACTCCAGCGCCTGCTCATGGGCGCGGCGCAACGTGGCCAGCTCGAAGCCCTGCGGGGTTTGCACGGCCCGCAGCTGGCTCCGGGACGGGGTCTGCACCACCTTTTCCACCCCGGCGCCGGTGCGCGGGAGGTTGCTTGGCTCAACAATTTTGATGGTGTCCGTGACGGCGAGGGCCGGAATGACGGCCTTCGCACCGTCGCGCAGCGCTGCTGCCACGCGGTTGAAAACGCCCGACGGCGTGAGGGGGCGGGCGCCGTCGTGGACCATGACCGTGGTGGTGCCTTCGGCCAGCTCGGCCAGTGCGGCCTGGACAGACTGGGCGCGCTCCGCACCGCCGTCGACCACGGTAAATCGCACACCCGTGGTGGCAACTTCCGCACCCAGGCGCTGGCAAATTTCATGCAACTCGGGGTCGTCGGCCGGGATGGCAACACAGCTCTGGGCCGCGATGCCGGCGTTCAGCACGCCGCGGACGGCATGGACCACCATGGCATCCGCGCCCAACGGCACCCGGGCCTTCGGCATGCCATGGCCCAAACGATGCCCCGAACCTGCTGCAACAATCACGACGGCACACGTGCCAGCTTCTACCTCAGTCATAGGAACTACATTAGTCGCGCCACGGAAATCCGTCAGGGCACGGGAATCCGGGCACTATCCGGGCACGAAAAAGCCCCTGCACTTAGGTGGTACAGGGGCCGTTCGTGATTTCTTCTATGAAGCCAAAACCTCATCGAGAACTTCAGCAGCCTTGTCCTCGTCAGTCTTCTCAGCCAGAGCAAGCTCCGAAATGAGGATCTGACGGGCCTTGGCCAGCATGCGCTTCTCACCTGCGGACAAGCCGCGGTCATTGTCCCGACGCCACAGGTCGCGGACAACTTCTGCAACCTTGATGACATCACCGGAAGCAAGCTTCTCCAAGTTTGCCTTGTAACGTCGGGACCAGTTCGTGGGCTCCTCCGTAAACTCAGCGCGGAGCACCTCAAAGACGTGCGCCAACCCTTCCTTGCCCACTACGTCCCGTACCCCAACAAGATCAACGTTCTCCGCAGGGACTTCAATCGTCAGATCCCCCTGGGCAACCTTAAGCTTGAGATACATCTTCTCTTCGCCCCGAACGGTGCGCATCTTGATCTCTTCGATCTTTGCCGCACCGTGATGTGGGTAAACTACTGTCTCGCCGACCTCAAAAAGCATGTGGATTCTCCCTTTCCAATGCCCCTAGTTTACCACGGTTACCCAGGCACTCCCTTGTGTTTCCGCAGGTCAGGACCGGCCAAAGCTACGCTTGCGGCGCAATTGTTCCAACAAATGTAAGAATTCATCCCCTTGACTAAACCCCCTGGAGATGCATCCACCGGGTGCAGCCGTTCCACGCCGAAAGGCCACCGTTAACGACCGAAGCGCACATTTCCCTCAATTGCGGATAAGCTGGGCAAAGATATTTTGTCTTTTCCATGAGGAGTTACTGACGTGAGAATCGCTGCCGGCATCCGCGGTGCCAAACGAGCACAACGCTTGAGCCTGATTGCAGCCATCGGTATTGGTGCAATGGCATTCACCGGTTGCAGTGCAATCAACCAACAAAGCACCATGATGGAGGTCACCGTTTCCGACGGCGTCAACTTGGACATGGGCCAGCTGCAAATGCGCAATGTGTTGATCGTTTCTGAATCCGCGGGCGCTCCTGGCAACATCGCGGGCACGTTCTACAACACCTCCGACTCGGACATCACCTTGACCGTCAACGGCGAACAGGGCGCACAGGCGGAAATCACCGTTGCCCCTGGAGCCCCCAAGGTTCTCGGCGTGGACACCGACCGCGTGGAGCTCAACCCCGTAGCCGAAGCACCGGGCAGCTTTGAAGCTCTCGAGCTGAGCACCTCTGCCGGCGAGAGCAAGACGCTGAAGGTTCCGGTTCTGGACGGCACCTTGGCCGAGTACAAGCCCATGCTGCCCACCGAGGCGCCGACTACTGAGGCCACTCCGGCTCCGACTGCCGAGGCCACTCCGACTGCTGAGGCCACCGAGGCAACCGCCACGGAGACGCCAGCCACGGAAGCGCCCGCCACGGTGGCACCGTAGTTCTTTATCCCTAGTTACAGGGGGCTGCAGCGTTTGACTGCAGCGCAAGTGGGGCCGGTTGCCACGATGGCAATCGGCCCCACTTTTTTGTGCCCGCCTTGGCGTTAGCGGACAGGGCGCTTCCTGCGGTCCACTACGACCACGGTGATGCCGCTACGGCTCGAACTTGTACCCCAACCCGCGCACTGTCACCAAGTGCCGGGGAACGGCCGGATCCAACTCAATCTTGCTGCGCAACCGTTTCACGTGCACGTCCAGGGTCTTGGTGTCACCCACGTAGTCCGAGCCCCACACCCGATCAATCAGCTGGCCCCGTGTCAGCACCTTGCCAGCGTTGCGCAGCAACATCTCCAACAGCTCAAATTCCTTCAACGGGAAGCTCACGGATTCCCCGTGCACACTCACCACGTGTCGTTCGACGTCCATCCGCACCGGTCCGGCCGCCACAGTGGAGTGCAGCAATTCCTCCGGTTCGGCCTGGCGGCGCAGTACGGCCCTAATCCGGGCGATCAGCTCGCGTGAGGAGTACGGCTTGGTGACGTAGTCATCCGCCCCCAGCTCCAGTCCCACCACCTTGTCGATCTCTGAATCCTTGGCGGTCAGCATGATGATCGGGACACTGGAGCGCTGGCGCAGGTGCTTGCACACCTCCGTGCCGCTCATGCCGGGCAGCTGGAGATCAAGCAGCACCAAATCGGCCCCGCTGCGCTCAAATTCAACCAACGCGTCCAGGCCATTGTCGGCAACGTGAACGTCGTAGCCCTCCTTCCCCAGCAGGAATGACAGGGGGTCGCTGATGGACTCTTCGTCCTCAACTATCAAAATTCGACTCACGCTCGTTGAGCTCCTTAGGTAAGACCGGGGTGGCGGTCGGCACTGTGGAAGGTGCCGCCGTCGGACGTTGGATTGGAAAGTTGCGGTAGGCGCACGGTGAACGTGGAACCCATTTTGGGGGCCGACCACAGTGTCACCTCACCGCCGTGGTTGCTCACAATGTGCTTGACGATGCTCAGGCCGAGCCCGGTGCCGCCGGTGTGCCGGGAGCGGGCGGCGTCGACGCGGTAGAAACGCTCGAAGATGCGGTCCTGCTCCTCCGGGGTGAGGCCGTCGCCCTGGTCGGAGACGCTGACGGAGACGACGCCGTCCCTCACCTGAAGCCCAATCCCCACCTGCGTGTTGTCCGGGGAATAACGCACGGCGTTGTCGATCAAGTTGCGCAGGGCGGTGACCAGCTGGGCGTGGTCGCCATACACGGACGCGTGCTGGGCCGGCCCGGTGACCAGGGAGATGTTCTTGCTTTGGGCCGGCATTCGAGTGCGGTCCACGGCCTCGGCAATGACGTTGTTGATATCCACCGCGGTGGCCCCGACCGCCACATCCTTGCCCTGCAGCCGGGACAGTTCGATGATGTCCTGGATCAGGGCCGCCAACCGCGCGGACTCCGTCAGCATGCGCGAGGCAAATCGTTTGACCGTGGCCTGATCCTCCGGTGCCGACTCGAGGGCCTCGGCCAGCAGCGAACTGGCACCGACAGGGGTCTTCAGCTCGTGCGAGACGTTCGCGACGAAGTCATTGCGGACGGCTTCGGTGCGGGCGATTTCGGTGCGGTCGTCGGCCAGCAGAAGAATGTACTCCTCCCCCAGCGGCGCCACCCGGATCTGGATGACCAGGGTGCCCTGACCGGGCGTGGACTGCAGGGGATCCGCGGTGGAACGCTCCGTGGCGCCGCTGCCAGCGGGCGCGTCTGAGGCTGGCGCACTGGGCAGGACCACGCGCGTCAGGATCAGATCCCGCTCTTCAATGACGCCGTCGCGCCGGACGCGCTGGGCCAGCTCAACCAGTTCGTGGTGAACAATGGTGTGACCGCGCACCAAGCCGAAGGCGTACGCCCCAGGACTGGCGCGGACAACGCCGTCGACCGTGTCAATCACAATGTAGGCCTTGCCGACAACCGAGAGAACCTCGGCTGCGCCGTCGGGCAGGGTTGGCTCCACAATGTTCACCGGGAAGCGGCGCGTACGTTCGCTGAGGCTGAATGCGAACATGCCGAAGACGCCCAAGGCCAAGCCTATGAGCCCGGTTATCAGTCCAACCACCATGGGATCCACGCCTCAAGCCTATGCTGCGCCCGGGGCATTATCGCCACATTCGGGGCCGGGCGGGGCTCGTTCAACAAACGTTCACTTAGCTGTGCCACCGCGTTCATCTTCGGGTGCCATGCTAGGGGGCATAAATAGGGCCACTGTTGCCCTGCCCCTGAAAGGACACACGCGTGCGAAAAGTTTTCCAGGCAGAGCTGCACCAGATTGGCGAAGGACTCATTGAGATCTCCGCGCTGGTTGTTGAAGCTGTCAGCAAGGCAACAACAGCCTTTGCCGCAGCCGATCTGCAAACGGCCCAAGAAGTCATTGCAGCGGATGCGCGCATCGACTTCCTCCAGAACGACCTGGACG
>JBBPZC010000198.1:0-5174 GCA_038199275.1 Actinomycetales bacterium | reverse complement strand
GCGATGCATTCGGTTTATGTGAGGCTCCCGCGGCGGCATTTGTGGGACAGTGAAACATGCCTAAGTCTCCACGCAAGCCCGCGCCTGGCGCCACCAGTCAGCAGTTCCCGGCAGAGCCCACGCCAATTCCGGCCGAGCCAACCCCGGCGGAGCCCACGCCAATTCCGCCCGCACCAAATCCGGCGGAGCACACCCCCGAGCTGCCCGCGGCACAGGGACTGCTCAACACGGTCATTCACGCGGCCGACGCCCTCCACCTTCTCCGCGGCCGGATCGCCACCTCAACGGGATCCGAGACAACCATCCTCGCCTACCCCGGCTACGGCAGCACGGCCTGGGTGCGCGTGCTGGCCAGGGTGGTGCTGATGCGCCACTCCGGCAACGCCACCAAAGGAACGGTCCGCGGCTGGCGGGCTTTCACGAGCGTCCCCGTGCGCAACAGCGACGTGGAAATTGAGATCGACGGCGTGATCCACCACGTCCAGGCCGACGACGGCGGACTGGTGGATGTGGTCCTGGAATGTTCCCTGCCACCGGGCTGGCACAGCATCGTGCTTCGGAGTCTGGACGCGGAGCCGGTGGAGGCCCGCGTCCAGATCGTTGATCCTGCGACAACGTTTGGCATCGTCTCCGACATTGACGACACCGTCATGGTCACCGCGCTCCCCCGGCCCCTGCTCGCGTTGTGGAACACCCTGGTGCTCAGCGAACGCGCGCGGACCCCCACGCCTGGCATGGCGGTGCTCTATGACCGGGTCGCGGCCCAACATCCCGGCGCTCCGATCCTGTATCTGTCAACCGGTGCGTGGAATGTGGCACCCGCGCTGGAACGTTTCCTGTCCCGAAACCTCTATCCCGACGGCGTTCTGCTCCTGACCGATTGGGGCCCCACACGGCAGCATTGGTTCCGCAGCGGCCGTGAACACAAGCTTCGCAATCTTGCCCGGCTCGCCCAGGAATTCCCCAATGTACGCTGGCTCCTCGTGGGTGACGACGGGCAGCACGACCCGGCGATCTACACGGAATTCGCCAGCCAACACCCGGCGCAGACTGCAGCCGTGGCCATTCGCGAACTCTCCCCCGGCGAAGCGTTGCTGGCCGGTGGCCGCGCCCATGAGGACTCCCCGTTTTCGGGCCATGGGGCCGTGCCGTGGATTTCCGCCCCGGACGGCGCCGGTCTGGCCAAACAGCTGGAGGAACGCGGCTTGCTCTGATTGGGCAGGCAACGGCATTGCTCGGGCTAGGATGCTATCCAGTTCAACATTCGCTCAAGCTCGAAGGACGACATGTCAGAGAATAATCTTCACCCAGGTCAACGTAAACAGGGCCAGCCTGAACAGGGCCAGCGTGCCGCCGTGGTCATCAATCCCGTCAAGGTTCCAGATGAGGAATTCAAGGCCCAATTCCTCCAGCTGTGCTCGGACGCCGGGTGGGCCGAGCCGTTGTGGTTGGAAACCACGGAGGATGACCCAGGCGCTGGCCAGGCGCGGGAAGCGCTTAATGCAAAGGTCGACGTCGTCATTGCCGCAGGTGGCGACGGCACCGTCCGCTGCGTTGCCTCCGTCTTGGCGGGCACCGGCACTGCCATGGGATTGATGCCGCTGGGCACAGGAAATCTGCTGGCACGCAACTTGGGCTTGGACGTCAACAACCCACTCGTCACGGGCCAGGGCATCCTGGACGGTACGGAGACCAAGATCGACGTCGTCAAGGCGGTTCTGGACCATGGCAAGGACGAACAGATCTTCCTGGTCGCCGCAGGACTTGGCTACGATGCGGCCATCATGGGCGATACCAATGACGACCTCAAGGACCGCGTGGGCTGGCTGGCCTATGTTGAAGCCGGCATCCGGAAGCTGCCGGGCAAACCGGTTCCCGCAAAAATCACTATTGACGGGCAGCCGCCAATCCACCGCAAGGTCCGCAGTGTCATGGTGGGCAACTGCGGAAAGCTGATGGGGGATGTGCAAATCTTCCCGGATGCGCTGTTCACTGACGGCATTCTGGACCTGCTGGTGCTCGCCCCGCGGGGCAGGCTTGGCTGGCTGAACGTCGTCGCCGGTGTCTTTGGCAAGGGTAGCAAAGGCAACAAATCGGTGCAGAACTACTCCGGAAAAACCGCACAGATCGAACTGGCCGGCCCCCAGGAATTCCAGCTCGACGGCGACCACCTCGGCACGGCAACCCATTTGAAAGTCAGTGTCGAGCCCGGAGCGCTGACCATCAGAATGACGGCCTCACAGAAATGAGTGCACCGGCGGAACACCCAGCGCCACTGAACCTGCGGCAAAAGTTCATTGTGGAGGAGAGATTTGTTCCCGCCTCCGCGCGACGCCGCCTCTACCTTACAGCGCTGGTCCTCGCGGTGGTGGGGCTGATCCTTTTCGCCGTGCTGCTGTTCAGCGTCATGAACCACACCGCGCTCCAACCCTTCGACCAGCCGGTCGCCACGTGGTTCGAATCATTGCGCTCCGATTGGCTGACGTCCATCATGATGGTGTTGGCGGTGGTCTTTGGGCCCGTGGCCTTGCCGATCATTGTGCTCGTTGTGGTTGTGGCGTGGACGCTGTTGGCCAAGCACGCCTGGCGGCCAATTTTGCTGGCTGGCGGTATGATCACCGGTGTAGTGCTGGCGAAGGTCATTGCACCGGTGGTGCAGCATCCGCGACCTCCAGCCGATTTGATGCTCATGGGTGCGGACAGCTCGTTCTCCTTCCCGTCGGGGCATGTCCTCGGCACATCGGATTTCCTGCTCATTTTGGCGTTTCTGATTGCGAGCCGACGGCAAAACAAGGCTTTGACCATCTGGCTGTTCACCCTTGCCGCCGTGCTCATTCTGGTTCAAGTGGCGAGCCGGCTGTACCTCGGCTACCACTGGATTACGGACACCACAGCGTCCATTGCGTTATCCCTGATCATTCTCGGCGCCGTCATGGCGATCGATACCGCGAGGACGGTGCGGGTGTCCGGCGAACACGTCCACGGCGGGCATTCACAGCCTCAGGTGGATGGCACGTGAAGGCCGGGCAGGAAGCGCGCTGGGCCGTCAGCCGGGCCGGAAACAGCAAGGCATTGACCACGATCGCCCGGATCGGGTTCGCGGCCAGTGGCCTCATGCACCTGCTCATGGGTTACCTGGCTATCCGGGTGGCGACCCATCAAGGTGGTGAATCGGACCAGTCCGGAGCTTTTGCGCAGATGGTGAAACTGCCCGGCGGGATGATCATTCTCTGGGTCACGGTGGTTGGTCTCGCGGCACTGACCGTGTGGCTGCTGTTGCAGGCTGCGCTGGGCATTGGCTCGTCGTCGAAGAAGCGGTGGGTCCGCAGCCTGGTGTCCTTTGGCAAGGGCGTGGCCTATGCGACGCTGACCTCAACTGCACTGGCGCTGGCCTTGCGGAAACCGGCAGATTCATCCGAAAATGCACAACACGCCAGCGGCACGATACTCTCACTTCCGGGCGGGCAGGCGCTGCTGATCGCGGTCGGCGCCGTCACGGCCGGCATTGGCGGATATTTCATCTACAAGGGAGCTGTGAAAAAGTTCCACGAGGACATTTCCCTGCCCTCCGGCCGCGCCAAGCAAGCCATCGATGCACTGGGAATGACTGGATACCTTGCCAAGGGCATCGCCATCGTAACCTTGGGCGTGCTGTTTGTGGTGGCCGCCGTCAAGGTGGATCCGAAGGATGCCTCCGGTCTGGACGGTGCACTTAAGGCACTGACCGCACTGCCCTGGGGCGAAGCCATTCTGATCGCGATCGGTGTAGGGCTCATTGCCTATGGGCTGTACAGCTTTGTCCGAGCCAAGCTCGCCAGACTGTAGAGCCGAAAGGCGCCGGTTCCAGCCGGAGGGCGTAGACGATTGCACGATTCGTGGGATTCTGTTCCTATGACAGAAATCCTGATTGTGGCCGTCGTTGGCTTGCTGCTTATCGCTGCGGCCAGCGTGGTTGGACGTCGTCTGGGCGTGGCCTCTCCCCTGCTTCTGGTCGCGATCGGTGTCGCAGCCAGCTTCCTGCCAGCGTTCGGAGCCATCCATATTGAGCCCGAATTGGTCCTTGCCGGCATCCTGCCACCACTGCTGTATTCGTCCGCGGTGTCGATGCCGAGCATGAATTTCCGCCGCGAGTTCGGCGCCATCAGCGGGCTTTCTGTTGTGCTGGTGGTGGGCACTGCACTCCTCCTTGGCCTGTTCTTCATGTGGGTCCTGCCCGATCTCGGGTTCGCTTGGGGTGTGGCCCTGGGCGCCATCGTGAGCCCCACCGATCCCGTGGCCACCTCGATCATCAAGTCGACCTCGGTGTCCAAACGCGTCGTGGCCATACTCGACGGCGAGGGCTTGCTCAACGATGCGACGGCCCTGGTACTCCTGCGATCAGCCATTGTCGCCACCGCTGCATCCTTCTCTTTTTGGGGTGTCGTCGGAAGCTTCGTCTATTCAGTCCTCGCAGCACTCATCATCGGTTTGCTTATCGGCTGGATTAATCTGGCTGTCCGCAAACGCGTGGGCGATCCGACGGTGAACACCATCATTTCCTTCACCGTGCCGTTTGCTGCTGCCGTGCCTGCCGAAATGCTCGGAGCCTCGGGCCTGGTCGCCGCCGTCGTCGCCGGACTCGTCACCGGGATCCGCGCTCCACGCGTCCTTCCACCACGGAACCGACTCTCAGACTCGCAGAACTGGCACATGATCGAGCTCGTCCTGGAGGGCGCGATTTTCCTTACGATGGGCCTGCAGATCAAGTCGATCGTGACGGATGTGCAAAACGACCATGCCGGGTTCGGGACGGCTGTGCTGATTGCCGCCGGCGCTCTCGTGCTGACGATTCTGGTGCGTGCAGCGTATGTTGCTCCGTTGCTGGGCAGCTTGGCGCGCCGTTCCAAGCTTCACGAGTTGAGGCAGAGCCGGCTACTGGAGATCCAGGACCAAGTGAGTACGCCCGAGGGCAAGGAGGAAGCCATGGACAAGTACATCGCCCGTGGCGGGCGGCCAGCTTCTGAACGTCACCTCGAAGTCTTCACCGCACGTATTATGCGCGGACTTGCGGACATTGACTATTTCCTCAGCACACCCCTCGGATGGCGCGAGGGAACCGCCGTCGTATGGGCCGGAATGAGAGGCGCCGTTACGGTCGCTGCAGCCCAGACGCTTCCCGCAGATACACCACAGCG
>JBBPZC010000197.1:0-7647 GCA_038199275.1 Actinomycetales bacterium | reverse complement strand
GACCAGGTCGAAGGGGTTTTCCTTGCCGACCTTGGCGCCAACGGCTGCCTGGATTTCCTTCAACAGTTCCGGGCGCAGCTTGACGTTGCCGGCCTTGTACACGCCATGCACGTTGCCGAAGGTCAGGGCCGTGATGTAGCGTCCGTGCTCGCCGGAGCCCAATGCCTCAATAGTGGCCAGGCCGTCTTCGATGGTGGAGTAGAGCTTGTCGTTGATGGCGTTCTCGACGCCGTCTTCCTCGCCGCCAACAGCGCCGATCTCAACTTCAAGGATCATCTTGGCGGCGTGCGTGCGGGCCAGCAGTTCGCGGCCGATGCGCAGGTTTTCCTCAAGGGTCTCGTGCGAGCCGTCCCACATGTGGGAGTTGAAGATGGGGTCGCGGCCAGCCTTTACCTCAGCCTCTGAAGCAGCCAGCAGCGGCAGTACAAAGCCGTCCAGCTTGTCCTTCGGGCAGTGATCCGTGTGCAGGGCAACGTTGATGGGGTAGTTCTTGGCAACCTCGCGGGCGAATGCAGCGAAGCCCAATGAACCGGCAACCATGTCCTTGACGCTGGCGCCGGACCAGTAGGCAGCGCCACCGGTGGAGACCTGGATGATGCCGTCGGTGCCGGCGTCGGCGAAGCCCTGCAGAGTTGCGTTCAGGGTCTGGGAAGAAGTCACATTGACCGCCGGGTAGGCGAATCCGCCAGCTTTGGCGCGGTCAATCATTTCGGCATACTTGTCCGGTGTTGCGATGGGCATTAAGAGCTCCTCTGTGCTGAACGGTACAAAGAGGCGATCAACGGACCGCCTCCCGCATGGCTATCTCCATCTTAGCCAGTGTCCCCAAAGTCGCGAAGAAGATGAAGATCCCGCCCGTCCTGTGGACTCCGCCGGGTGGCGTGCACTTCCCATGGACGACGGCGGCTCCTCCTCGCGCACCCAAACCACCTTGCGCCCCTCCCCCAGCCGTACCTACCGGGGTAGGCGCCTACCCCACGCGCTGGTTGAACACGTGGCGGCGGATCCAGGCGTGCATGGCGATCCCGGCGGCCGAGGCGGCGTTGATGGAACGGGTGGAACCGAACTGTTCAATGGACAGGGTGGTTTCCGCCGCGGCATGCACCTCAGGACTGAGCCCCGGGCCTTCCTGGCCGAACACCAGCACACAGTTGCGCGGCAGTTCGTACGTTTCCAGCTGTTCGGAGTCCGGGAAAATATCGATGCCGATGATCGCCAAACCCTCCCCCTGGGCCCAGGCAACAAAGTCGTCGACGGTGGGGTGGTGGCGGACGTGCTGGTAGCGGTCGGTGACCATGGCACCGCGCTTGTTCCACCGCCGTCGTCCAATGATGTGCACTTCCTTCGCCAAAAAAGCGTTGGCGGTGCGCACCACGGTGCCAATGTTCATGTCGTGTTGCCAGTTCTCAATGGCGACGTGGAAGTCGTGGCGGCGGGTGTCCAGCTCGGCCACAATCGCGTCCATGCTCCAGTACCGGTATTCGTCCAGGACGTTGCGGCGATCGCCATTGGCCAGCAGTTCGGGGTCCCAGTGATCGCCCTCGGGCAGGGGGCCCTCCCACGGGCCAACACCGACTTCGTGGTGCGGCTCCACATATTCGGAAGCGTCAGGGACAGAATTTTCACCAGTGGTAGTCACCGTCCAACTTTACGCACAAGTGCCGGTGCTTCCGAGCCGGAGCCAATTTCTGCAAGACTGGAGACCTCAACGCCCCGCCAAGGAGAACCATGAGCACCCTGATTGACCGCGAGCCCGCCGATATTGAATGCTGGCTCACCGACATGGACGGCGTCCTTGTCCACGAAAACAAGGCCGTCCCCGGCGCTGCCGAACTGATTCAGCGCTGGGTGGACACCTCCAAGCGTTTCCTGGTCCTGACCAACAACTCAATCTTCACCCCGCGCGACCTCGCGGCACGGTTGAAAGCCTCCGGGCTTGAGGTGCCGGAGGAAAATCTGTGGACCTCGGCGCTCGCCACGGCCCAATTCCTGAAGGGGCAGATGCCGCACGGGCGCGCCTTTGTCATTGGTGAGGCCGGATTGACGACGGCGCTGCACGAGGCCGGTTTCATCCTCACCGATCAGCGGCCCGACTATGTGGTCCTCGGCGAAACCCGAACCTACTCCTTCGAGGCCATCACCCAGGCCATCCGCCTCATTGTCGACGGCGCACGTTTCATCTGCACCAACCCGGACGCCACGGGCCCCTCACGCGAGGGCCCGATACCTGCCACGGGTGCGGTTGCCGCGCTGATCACCAAGGCCACCGGCCGCGAACCCTACATTGTGGGCAAGCCGAACCCGATGATGTTCCGCTCCGCCATGAACCGGATCGAGGCCCACTCGGAAACCACCGCCATGATCGGGGACCGCATGGACACCGACATCATTGCCGGCATGGAGGCCGGGCTGCACACCGTCCTCGTGTACACCGGAATTACCCAGCCGGCCGATGTTGAAGCATACCCGTTCCGTCCGGATCAGACGCTGAACTCGGTCGCTGACCTGCTGCACCACCTGTAACCGGTGTCCGCAACGAGACTGCTGGAGCTGCCCGATGTCGAGGAACTGACCGCTCTCCTGCGCCAGAACCGCGAGTTCCTGCGCCCGTGGGATCCGGTGCGGAGCGACGAATTTTTCACGGTCCCCGCGCAGCTTGAGCTGGCCCGCACCTTCTTGGCCGCATACGACGCCGGCACCATGGTTCCGCTGGTCATCCTCACCAAAGAGGGTGCTCTGGCTGGGCGGCTGAACCTCAACGGGATTGTCAGGGGCGCCTTCGAATCGGCCGCCGTTGGTTATTGGGTCAGCGAGGCGGAGAACGGTGCGGGCCTGGCCTCCGCCGCCGTGGCCGACGCGGCGGCGCTGGCCACCGGCCTTGGCCTGCACCGCTTGCAGGCCGAAACACTGGTGCACAATGCCAGCTCACAGCATGTTTTGGAAAAGAACGGATTCAGCCGCTACGGGCTGGCGCCGAAGTACCTGAAGATCGCCGGAGCGTGGCAGGACCACATCATGTTCCAGAAAATCCTGACGCACGACGAACCCAAAAAGCCGTAGGCGAGCCGAGGGCGCAAGGCCGGTTCCGTCGTCGTGCGTCAGCAACGCGGCCAGTTTTAGGAACCGAGCTTGCCGCCGGACGCCTCGAGATAACAGTTGCCGCACAGGGATTCGTACCAAACCTCGGCACCCTCGATGGCGACCTGGTCGCCGTCGAACACGATGTCGTTGCCGACGCGGCGGGTGTTGAACATGGCTTTCCGTCCGCACCGGCAAATCGTCTTCAGCTCTTCAAGGGAATGGGCGATTTCCAGCAGCCGGGCGGCGCCGGGGAAGGCGCGCGTGCGGAAATCCGTGCTCAGGCCGTAGGCGAGGACGGGGACGCCGTCGAGCACAGCGATGCGGAACAGGCCATCGACCTGCGCCGGGGACAGGAATTGGGCTTCGTCCACGAGCAGGCAGGCGACGGGAGCCATGTCCATGTGCTCGAGGAGGGCGTCGGGGTCATCGCCGCGAGCCTGCCCGGCAAAGAGCTCGCGCACGTCGGACCCCGGCGGGATGACGAAATCGACGTCGCGGCTGACGCCCAGACGCGAAACAATGGCGTTCTCGCCCTTCGTGTCCACGCCGGGCTTTGCCAGCAGGACACGCTGGCCGCGTTCCTCATAGTTGAAAGCCGCCTGCAGCAAGCCCGTGGACTTGCCCGAATTCATGGCGCCGTGGCGGAAATACAGCTTCGACAAAAGATGCCTCTCAAATCGTTATGCAGTAGGAGGGCGTGGGTGGGCCCACGCTTGCCAAGTTCCGGGGAAATCGCGCAGCGATTTCCCCGGCCGGCAAGTGCGCCCTAGTTCAGGCCGAGTTCGTCCTTGCCGAAGACGAACAGGTACGGCACGTTGGCTTCGGCCTCGATGCGCTCCTTGGCGCCGGTGTCGCGGTCAACGATGACGGCCACGGCCTGAATGTTGCCGCCTGCCTTGCGCACGCCTTCCACAGCGGTCAGGGCGGAGCCGCCCGTGGTGGAGGTGTCTTCCAGGACCACTACCTTGCGGCCGTCGACGCCGGGACCCTCAACCTGGCGGCCCATGCCGTACGACTTCTGCGCCTTGCGGACCACGAACGCGTCAATGTTGCGCCCGGCATCTCCAGCTGCGTGCATCAGGGCCGTGCCGACGGGGTCTGCACCCATGGTCAAGCCGCCGGCCGTCTCAAACTCGATGCCGGCGTCGTCCAGCATGGCCAGCATGACCCGCCCGGCCAGGCGGGAGGCCTCGTGGTGGAGGGTGATGCGGCGCAGGTCGATGTAGTAGTCGGCTTCCTTGCCGGAGGAGAGGATCACCTTGCCGCGAACAACGGCGAGTTCCTTGACGAGTTCAAGCAGGCGGGCACGGTCAGCGGCGAGAGTGGAGGTCATGGTCTCCATTCTAACGGCGGCCACGGACACCCATGCCCGTTATTGCCGCTGTCCCTCGCGTGCCTCCGCTGCCCAAGTACGACGGCGTCCGGCACCTTTCGCGCCCAGGTGACCTCGCGCCGTCGTACTTCATGCGGGGCGGCGCATGTGTGACCCGCCCCGCCTCACCATTCCGCGAAGGAGCCGTCGGGATGCCGCCAGACGGGGCCGCGCCAGGCGTGCCCGCGCTTGTCGGCTTCGCGCACCGCACGCTCGTCCACCTCAATCCCGAGCCCGGGTCCAAGCAGCCTCTCAAAGTGGCCATCCACAAACTTCAACGGTTCCTTATCCACCACGTAGTCCAGGACTTCCGCGCCCTTGTTGTAGTGAATGCCGATGCTTTGCTCCTGGATCAGGAAGTTCGGTGTGGCAAAGCCGAGCTGCAGGCAGGCGGCGAGCGCCAACGGACCCAGCGGGCAGTGCGGGGCCAGCTGCACGTCGTACACCTCGGCCAGTGAGGCAATCTTGCGCGTCTCCGTGATTCCACCCGCGTGGGAGAGATCGGGTTGCGCCACGGCAATGCCGGCCTGCAGCGCGGGCAGGAATTCCTGCCGGCTGTACAGCCGCTCCCCCGTGGACACCGGAATGGTGGTGCTGGCGGTGAACTCGCGCAGCAGGTGCGTGTTCTCCGGCACCACCGGTTCCTCCAGGAAGAAGGGCCGGTAGGGTTCCAGCAGCGGCGCCACCTTGCGCGCGTTGGCCAGCGTAAAGCGGCCATGGAAGTCCACGGCGACGTCGCGGTGCTCACCCAAAACCTCGCGGGCGGCAGCCACCCGGCGAACCACGCCGTCGATCTCGGCAACTGTCCCCAGCGGGGACATTCGGCCGCTCGCGTTCATTTTCACCGCGGTCAGGCCGACCTCCAGCTGAGCGGCAATCGAGTCGGCGACCTCGTTGGGTTCGTCGCCACCCACCCAGCCGTAGGCGCGGATCCGGTCCCTGACGTGCCCGCCCAGCAGCTGGTGCACAGGGGTATTGAAGTGCTTGCCGGCAATATCCCACAGGGCCTGGTCCAGGCCGGAAACGGCACTGGCGAGAATGGGTCCGCCACGATAAAAGGACCCCTTGGTCATGACCTGCCAGTGGTCCTCAATGCGCAGGGCGTCGGCACCGAGCAGGACTTCGGAGAGTTGTTCGACGGCGGTGCGTACAGTTTCGCTGCGCCCCTCGCACGTTGCTTCCCCCCACCCGACAAGGCCCTCCGCCGTTTCAATGCGGACAAACAACCAGCGTGGCGGAACCATGAACGTTTCGATCCGGACAATCCGGTTTTTGATCTGCCCGGTCACTTGATGGCACCCGCCGTCATGCCGGACACAATGTACTTCTGCGTGAACAGGGCAATGACCATGATGGGCACCGTGACCACGGTGGCCGCCGCCATCAGCCCGCCCCAGTCGATGCTGGCGTAGGAGACGAAGTCGAAGATCGCCACCGGAAGTGTCTTGGTCCTGGCACCGGAGAGCACCAACGCAAACATGAAGTTGTTCCAGGAGAAGATGAAGGACAGGATTCCTGCCGTTGCCATTCCTCCGACGGAAAGGGGCAAGGTGATGTGGGCGAAGGCGCCAATGGGCGTCAGGCCGTCCACCTGGGCGGACTCTTCCAGCTCCAGCGGCATGGAATCGAAGTAACTCATCATGATGTACACAATCAATGGCAGTGCCACGAACATGTGGCTCAGGATCAGCACGGAGAACCCGCCCACCATGCGCATGTTCGAGAACACGTAGTACCAGGGCACCAGCAAGGTGATGCCGGGGATGACCCTGGCCATCAGCACCACCAGTGCCGAGCGGTGCATGGTGAACCGGCTCATGGCATAGGCCGCCGGAACGCCGAGCACCAGTGACAGAACGGTGGAGACAAAGGCCACCCAGAAACTGTTGACGATGAACACAAAATAGTTGTTGCGGGTCAGGACGTTCACGTAGTTTTCAAACGTTGGCACAAAGAAGAAGGTCTTCGTCGGATCGTAAATATCCACGTTCGTTTTCAGTGATGAGGCCACCAGCCAGGCCAACGGTGCCAGCAGGGCCAGCACCACCACGCTCAGCGCGACGACCCTGAACCAGCCATAGGCCCGTACACCGGTCGGTTTGCGGCGCTGCTTGATTGCATACTCAGACATTTAGTCCTGTCCTTTCCTGCGCCTGGTCAGAATCCACATGAAGCCGATGATGATCAGGAAGAAGATGATGAGCACCGCGGAGGAGAGCCCGTATTCGTTGTAGTCAAAGCTCAGTCCGTAGGCGTAGACGTTCAGCGTCTCCACCTCGTGGAAGGAGCCACCGCCCTTGCCCTTGGTGGCGTAAAGGATGTCGAAGGTTTTCAGTGCGTCAATGCTGCGCAGCAGGATGGCAACAATGACGGTTGCTTTAAGCAGCGGAAGCGTGACGAGGAAGAAGCGCTGCCAGGCATTTGCGCCGTCGACCCTGGCTGCCTCATCCGTCTCCTCAGGCAGGGAAGTCAACCCGGCGAGCAGGATCAACACCACCATGGGAGTCCACTGCCAGATGTCCATGAAGATGGTGGTGGGCAGCGCGGTTGCCTGCCCGGAAAGCCAAGGCTGTGCGGGGATGCCAAACCAGGAAAGCATCTGATTGGCGAAGCCCATGTTCGGGTCAAAGATCAGCCGCCACATCATGCCGACGGCAACGGGGGTGGCCACGAGTGGCAGCAGGATGGCGACCCGTACCCATTTCTCACCGCGGAACGGACGCCACAACAGCAGGGCAATGATCATGCCCAGCACCATTTCCACAGCCAATGCAGTGAAGGTGAAGTACACAGTTCGGCCAACGGCCGGCCAAAACCGGTCGAAGTCGGAGAGCACGCTCAGGTAGTTGCCGAAACCGATGAAGTCCGAGGGTGCCCGGACCGAACCGCGCGAATCCGTCAGGCTGAGGTAGATGGTCCAGACGAGAGGGAAGACGATCAGCAGGCCAACGAAAATCATGGCGGGTGCGGCAAAGAGCCATTTTCGGTGCTTGTTGGCCCACACGGAGAATGGCCGGGACGGCGCCACCGTTCGCGGGGCCTGTGGGGTTTTTAAGGATGCAGACATGGTTCACCTAAGGAAATAGTCAGGGCTGGCAGTGCCAAGGCGGAGTAGGTGTGGGGGGGGGGGGGGGGCCCCCCCCCCCCCCCACCAGGTTTGGGGGACTCGTTTGTCGCAACCCGGACAAGCCCAG
>JBBPZC010000196.1:0-13211 GCA_038199275.1 Actinomycetales bacterium | reverse complement strand
GGGAAGAAGTTGGGCCGGATCCGCACTTTCGCTTCCTCGCCAAACATCTGCCGGGTGAAGTGCTCCAACGTGCCAACCAGGTCCGCCATGGACAGGCCCTTGTCAATGGCCAGGCCCTCGAACTGGTGGAACACGGGGGTGTGGGTCGCGTCGAGCTCGTCGGTGCGGAACACCTTGCCGGGGCACAGCACGTACACGGGCAGCTCGCGTTCCAGCAGCGCACGGACCTGCACCGGTGAGGTGTGGGTGCGCAGCAGCAGGTGGGCTTCGGGTGGTTCCACGAAGAAGGTGTCCTGCATTTCGCGGGCCGGGTGGTCCGGGGCGAAGTTCAGGGCGTCAAAGTTAAACCATTCGGATTCCAGCTCGGGGCCTTCGGCAATTTCCCAGCCCATGCCCACGAAGATGTCGCTCACGCGGTCCTGCAGGGTGGAGAGCGGGTGGCGTGCACCGGCGCGACGGCGGCGCGGGGCGGCCGTGACATCAACGGTTTCCTCGAGCAAAATCCGGGCAGCGTCCTCGGCCTCAAGCACCTCGGTGCGGGCTGCGAGCGCCTTGGCAACGCGACCGCGAGAGCCACCCATGAGCTTGCCGGCGGCGGCCTTGAATTCCTTGGCGAGCCCGCCAATTTCGCGGTTGGCCAGGCTCAGCGGCGACTTTTCACCGGTGTGCGCCAGCCTCGCGGTCTTCAACTCATCCAGCGTCGCGGCGGCAGCGATGGCTGCGAGGGCGTTCTCGACGGCGGCACCAATGGCGGCTTCGTCCAGCGGATCCGGGACCGTTACGGGGTCTGTGGTTGGTTCGGGCATCTCAGCCGTCTCGTGGGGCATCTTCGACATCTACAGTTTTTACCTAAGCTCGTGTGCGAGTAACCGGCGGGTTGGCTCATCCCGCCCGTACCAGTCTAGTTGACGGGGCGGCCCCGATTTGAATCCACTCCGCGTCTGATTTGTCACCCATTCGCGCCCCGGGCTTGTTACGCTAACGCCCATGGGCTCCCTTCGCAGCAGACGTACGACGCCGGCCTCCCGCCTGGCACTGTTGCCCTGCCTTACGCTGGTCTTCTCTGCCGCGTTGGCCGGGTGCACATCCCACTACACCCCCAATGCTGCCGTGGTTCAGGCGGCGGTGGATTGCCCATCTTCCATGCCGAACCGTCCCGGCCCCTCCCCCACATCCACGCCAAAGGATCTGACGGGCTCCGTGCCGGAGGGGTTCGTCCCTGCACAAGTCTTTGTCTGCCGCATGGCGCCCATCGCAACCGACAGCGACGGCAGCTCGCCGTTTCAGTTCCAGCAGGAAGAACTGGCGGGCGACTTCGACGCTTTGTTGGCGGCCTTGGCCGTGCCCAGCGACACCCCGGGAGGAAACGTCGTCTGCACCGCAGACCTGGAACTGCTTCCCGGCTTGTGGCTGGTCAACGCTGCTGGCGGAGCCATCAACGCGGCCTGGCCCGTGGACAAGTGCGGCAAGTCGCGTGGCAAGCCTGACACGCAAAAGGCCATCGATGCGTTGCGCATCGTGGACGTGCTGGTCCTGCCATTCCTCGGGCAGGGCAAGTGACACGCCGTACGGTGGCGGCGCTGGCGACGGGTGCGCTGACCCTGACCTCATGTTCGTCACCGCTGACAACCGAGCAATACCTGCCGGAACCTGCGGCGCTGCGGTCCGCCGTCGACTGTTCAACAGCAACCGGCTGGGAACCGCCCGGCACGGCACCGGCCTCGCTGTTGAAGGGCAGCATCCCGGCCGGCTTCGTCACCGCTGAGGTGGTGCGATGCACGCTTCCAGACATCGCAGACGGGCAAGTGCAGGAGGAGCATTTGGGCGGTGATTATGCGCCCCTGCTTGCCGCACTGGCCGTATCCAGTGAACGCGGGCCTGCGAGCTGCCTGGACTATGGGGAGATCCTGCCTGCCATTTGGCTGGTCAATGCGTCCGGCCAGGCCGTCAATATCCAGTGGCCCATGGATTCATGCCAGCACTCCCTGCCGGAGACGGCCAAGGCCTTGAACGGACTCACGGTCATTTCCACACGCAACGTACCTTTACAGGAATCCGTCTCATGAACCCGGAGCCTTCCTTGACCGGAGCACAACGCCTGCGCGCCGCGGCCAACGCCGTGAACCTATCCACGGCTGCAGGGCTGTTGTTGGCGGCACTGACACGCACTGCCGTTGAGAAAGGTCCGCAGGGGTTGTTGTTCGGCACCAGCTACCGGCTCAAGTTGCCGCTGGCGAACGCTTTCACGGTGGGCAATGTCATCTTCTACCGCGCCGAGCGGGCTTTTATTGACTCCCGATCTGATCTCCTTCAACATGAAGCCGGCCATGCCACCCAATACGCCTGGTGCCTGGGCCTGCCGTTTCTGCCGCTCTACTTTGGCTGCGCGGCGTGGTCTTGGTGGCGCACGGGGGATCCAGGCAGCCGAAACTTCTTTGAACGCAATGCCGGGCTGGCATTGGGCGGCTACCGGGAACTGCCCACGATTGCCCGGCTGTCATTTTTCAAACTGTCATTTTTCAAACAGTCACTTTTCAAACGTCCGTCAACCACCAAGCCCACCCCAACGAAAGCAGGAAGCAAGCCATGAGTGAGGAACTTCAGTGCATAACGGTCATCGGTCGCGGCACCGCCCAAACATCGCCCGACCAGTTCAACATCAACATCGGCATCGAAGCCTCCCGGCCCACGGTTCGTGAGTCCTATGCGCAAGCCAGCGGGGCCATGAACGCCGTCCAGCAAAAGCTTCTGTCGCTGGGTGTATCCCGCGAATCCATCACGTCCTCCTCCCTGGATGTCCGGGTGGACACCCGCTGGCAGGAAGGACTCGGCACGGTGGTCACTGGATATACCGTCTCCAGCACATTGAACGTGCCACTGCGTTATGATCAGGGCCCCGAAGAAGTACTCGCCGCCGTTGTGGAATCGGGCAACAACAGTGTCCGCATCAATGGCCTGACCCCCTTGGTGTCCAACCCTTCCGCCGCCGAGGACGCCGCCCGCTCGGCAGCCTGGGCTGATGCCCGCCGCGCAGCCGAACTATACGCCCAGCTGGCCGGACGGACGCTCGGCGCAGTCCACACCGTGATGGACGGCAACATTCCGGCAGGCGGGCCGCGCCCCATGATGGCCCGGGCCGCCTTGTCAACCATGGACGCCACCATGCCCATCGCCCCCGGACAAAGCGAAATCATCATCGCCGTCCAGGTCACCTGGCTTTTGGTGTAGCGGGAAGTTCCGCAGTGGAGCTCCACCATTTGCCCAGCGGTCCAGCCGTCCAGTGCTGCAGCGCGTCGGCACCGCTCGATTTGTTTGTGCACCAGCCGTGTAGCACGCGTGCTACACGGCTGGTAAAATCGATGGCATGAAGCAAGGACAGGCCGGAGAATCCGGAACAGGGCAAACCCAATCCCGCCAGACGGTCGGCATCAGGGAACTGAAGCAGAACCCCAGCGAGGTAGTCGCCAGGGCGGCCAGTGGCGTGCAATTTGATGTCCTCAGCAACGGCAAGCCGGCCGGCGTCGTCATACAGCGCGACGCAAATCTTCGCAGCCGGTGGGTCAGCACTGATGCCATGAAGGCAATGGTTGCACTGGCGCGTACACCCGGACACAACAGCGCACCCGGACACAACAGCGCAACAGGCCTCAAAAGTACGGGCAGCACCGGCTGGGCCGAGGAGCTTCGGGCCCAGCGCGAGCTCGACGACGACCGGATCCTTGATCCTTGGGATGCCGAATCCAAGAATGCAGGTCCGGCATGATCATGCTGGACACCAGCGTCCTGATCGACTTCCCTGCCGAAAACCAATGGCCTGAGAATGAGATGTTCGCCTGCAGCACCATCACCCTCGCAGAGCTTCAGTTCGGACTCCAGCTCACTGTGGGCACACCCACACACGCAGCACAACAAGCACGGTTGAACCTCCTGGAGTCCGAGTTCGAGTGGACACCCTTCGACGAGAAGGCGGCCGTGGGTTACGGAACCCTGGCAGCCTTGGTGCATCGCTCGCGCGCCAGCCATGCCCGCAGCAAAGACATCATGATCGCGGGCCACGCCTACTCACTGGGCGCAGCCCTGATGACACGCAATCCGAAGGACTTCAAGCTGGTCGAAACGATGGTCAGCATCATCGCCATTTAGAAAGCACTGTTGAGTGCAGGACCCCCACCACTTGATGCACAGTCCCACCGTTCCGACCGCTCGAATCCCGGCCCTAGGGAACAGTGATCTCGCGTTTGAGGATCTTTCCGGTGGGCCCCTTGGGCAGGGTGTCCATGATGATGACCTTGCGCGGGTACTTGTAGCCGGCCACCCTGGCCTTGACGAACTCCAGGATGTCGGCTGCGAGCGCCTCCGGATCATCCGCACCTGCGGCATCGGGCTTCAGTGCCACTGCAGCACCGACCTCCTCGCCGTGGACGTCGTCGGGCATGCCAATGACGGCTGCCTCGGCGACGGCGGGGTGCTCGTACAGAACCTCCTCCACCTCGCGCGGGTACACGTTGTAGCCGCCGCGCAAGATCATGTCCTTTTTGCGGTCCACAATGAAGAACACGTCGTCCTCATCCTTGCGGCCCAGGTCGCCGGTGCGGAACCAGCCGTCGGGGATGGCCGCCGCGGTGGCCTCCGGGTTGTTCCAGTAACCCTTCATGACATAGGGACCGGCAACGGCGAGCTCACCGATGGCGCCTGGTTCCACGTCATTGCCCGCGTCATCCACCACGCGCACCTGCGCTCCGGCCACCACCTGGCCGATGGATCCTGGTTTGCGGATCCCGTCCATCTGGTTGAACGTGACCACCGGGGAGGTTTCGGAGAGTCCGTAGCCTTCCAGCATGGTGGCGCCAAAGACGGTCTCGAATTCGTGCAGCACTTCCAGCGGCAGTGGCGAACCGCCCGAGGCCGCCACACGCAGGCTGGAGAGATCATAGTTTTCCCGGCCCGGCGCCCGCAGCAGCGCGATGTACATGGTGGGCACACCCTCGAAGATGGTCACCTTGTCGCGTTGGACGATTTCCAGCGCCTTGACCGGGTCAAACTTGGGCAGGATGGTCACGGTGGAGCCGGCCAGCATGGCCGAGTTCAGTGCGCAGGTCTGGCCGAAGATGTGGAAGAACGGCAGGCCACCAAAAATGACATCGCCGGGCCGGCTGGAGAAGAGGCTGACGGAAACTTCGGCGTTGCTGCGCAGGTTTTCGTGCGTCAGCTCTGCACCCTTGGGCCGGCCGGTCGTACCTGAGGTGTAGAGGATGACGGCAGTGTCATCCTTCTCCGCCGAAGCTATCTCGGCGATGGGTTCCGCCGCAGACACCAAGGCCATGAATCCGGCGTCGACCGCGATGACTTCGGTGCCGGCCTCTTCCGCCCCGGGAAGCACCTCAGCCAGCATGCCCTCCCAGGCAAAGGCGAGCGTGGCTCCGGAATCCTTGAGATGGTACGCCACCTCGCGGGCTTTCAGCAGCGGATTCAGCGGCACCACGATGGCACCGTAACGCAGGATTCCGTAATAGATGGGCGGCATCTGCGGAATGTTGGGTGTAATCAGAGCCACCCTGTCCCCCGGTTTGACACCACGCGCAGCCAGAAGTCCGGCAACCTTGGAACTAAGCGCTTCCAAGGCTGCGAAGGAGATCTCTATGTCATCCAACTTGATGGCGACGCCGGAGGGGTTTCGCTGCGCAGATGCCGCAAGGATCGTGGCTAGGTTAGTCATTTCTGCTCCTAAGTGCTGGGATGTTCGACGGCGGGAGGCTCCACTGAGCGTTTCCGCACCGGGCCGAACGGAGAGGCATCATCGCCTCTTTGACTCCACCATAACGCCCCAATGAGTGATCTGCGCCACAGGGTTACCTGCGAGTAACCAAATTCTTCTCGTCACCCATTGAATTGAGTTCGAAGATATGTTCTAATCAATGCATGCGTTGGACAAATCAGCAACTCAACCAGCCACTCTTTCCGTTGCAGGACGACGATCAGACGGGCAACCGCGCGGCCCCCTCGGCTTCGGCAGCCAGCATAGCGCTGCTGCCACTGGCGGGGTTGGTCAACAGTGTGCAAACACCCGAATTCGCGGGCATCACCTTCCATGAGGTTCTCTCCAAGTCCGCGCTGAACAAGGTGCCGCCCAGTTCCACAATGCCTTTTGAGTGGACCGTGAATCCATACCGGGGCTGCTCCCACGCCTGCGTGTACTGCTTTGCCCGCAAGAGCCACACGTACCTCGATTTCGATTCCGGCGTTGACTTCGACTCCCAGGTGGTGGTGAAGGTCAATGTGGCTGAAGTCCTGCGCAAGGAATTATTCAAGCCGTCCTGGCAGCACCACCACGTTGCCCTGGGCACCAATACCGACCCCTATCAGCGCGCTGAGGGCCGCTACAAATTGATGCCCGGAATTATCCGGGCGCTGGCCGATTCCGGCACCCCGTTTTCCATCCTCACGAAGGGCACCTTGTTGTCCCGCGATCTTGCGGTGCTGCGTGAGGCCGGGGAGCAGGTCAGTGTGGGGATGGGAATCTCCCTGGCCCTGCTGGATGAGGCGCTGGCGCACACGCTCGAACCGGGGACGCCCTCCCCCAAAGCGCGGCTGTCGTTAATCAGTAAATTGCGTGAGGCGGGTCTGCCGTGCGGGGTCATGGCCATGCCAATCCTGCCCTGGCTCACCGATTCGGAGGAAGCTCTGGACTCCCTCTTTGCCGCGCTGGCAAAAGCCGGAGCAACCGGCGTCAGCGCCGGCGCGCTTTACCTGCGGCCGGGCACGCGCGAGTGGTTCATGCAGTGGTTGGCCCGCGAGCACCCCTCCCTTGTCGGTCGGTATCAACGCCTGTATGGGACCGGCTCCTACGCCTCCAAGGAGTACCGGCAATGGCTGGCCGCTGCGGTCAATCAAGCCAAGGCGCGCAACGGCTTTTCGGCGCAGGGATTCGTCCACGACCCGCGACAGGAAGAAGCCAGCTACCCGAATGGCTCGCTGCCCGTCGAGGCCAGCGGACCGGAGGCTTTTGCGGGGACCGCACCAACGCTTTTTTAGACGGTTGGTTTTGGTCCGGCAGTTGGTGCCCCGCCAGTCCGGCACTGGCATTGGGCCTAAAAGATTGGACACAAAAGAAGGTGGCAGGAGCCTGAGCGCCCCTGCCACCTTCACCCGCCCCCAAAGGGGCGCCACCCTTACGGGTTGAGTTCCTTATCCGCTCTTGCGCCGGAATTCACGTTTGTGTCCGGCTGCACCGTGCGAGGCGCTGATCTTGGCGCCATTGGCGGCCTCTACGCTGCCGTGCTGCTTGTTCTTCTTGTTTTCCAGAGCCTGGCGAAACTTTTCCTTCGTGTCTTCGCTGGCACCGGTGACGGCTTGTTCATCGTGATTTTCACTCGTCATGGCACAACCTCCTAGGGTTTTCTGAACCCAGTCTGGCACAGGGTGCAGGATTTTCAACCACCCCGGCACATTAAGTTATTGGCGAGCAAAGGTCCTGAGTGCATGCACGATGGGCAGGTCGGCCGGGATCCAGGCCAACTCCAGAATCCCCGGCCCCACCAAATCCACCCACTCCAGCAGGTCGTGGTCTTCCAGTGGTTCGGGTGTACCCTCCGTTATCCGTGCCAGCCAAACACGCATGGTGGCGCCGGAATTCAAAGGCCAGCCATCCGCCGTCGGACTTTCCACCTCAGCGCCAAGTTCCGCCGTAATGCCCAACTCCTCCGCGAGCTCACGGTGCAGGGCCTGCTGTGGGCCCTCCCCTGGCTCCACCTTGCCGCCGGGGAACTCCCACATGCCGGCCAATTCCGGCGGGGCAGTTCGTCTGGCAATCAGCAGTTTTTCCGGGCTGTCAAGGGAATCCACGAGGGCCGCGCCCACTATTTGCTTGGTCGTCACCCGCCCAAGTCTAGAGCCAACTAGACTGGAGGGAGTATCCCGGTTGCCCGTGCTGCGCCCTGCGCCACCACACCACCGGCACCACCGCCCAACATCGTGCGGCAACGAGTGAAACCCATCCTTCGAAAGTTGTTCATGTCCCTGCTTAAAAGCACCCACGACACCACCGTCTACCCACCCAAAGTTGTGGCGTGGGCAATCTTGGCACTGGCCATTGGTGGATTTGGCATCGGCACCACCGAATTCGCCATGATGGGCCTGCTGCCCAACGTTGCAGAAGGCGTCGGCGTTAGCGTGCCCACGGCGGGACACGTCATTTCGGCGTACGCGCTGGGCGTGGTGATCGGCGCTCCGCTGTTGGTGGCCATCACTGCCAAAATGCCGCGCAAGGCGCTGGCACTGAGTTTGATGGCGCTCTTTACGGTGGGCAACCTGCTCTCAATTTTTGCCCAGGACTATTCCACACTTCTGGTCACCCGCTTCATTGCCGGACTGCCGCACGGCGCATTCTTCGGTGTTGCAGCGGTGCTGGCAGCCTCACTCGTGGCCCCCAGCAAGCGCGGACGGGCCATCTCAATGGTCATGATGGGCCTGTCAGTGGCCAATGTTCTGGGGGTGCCGCTGGCGACGTACATAGGCCAGCAATTTGGTTGGCGCTGGTTGTTTGTTCTGGTGGGCATCATTGGCGCCATCAGCATGGCCAGCATCTTCTTCTTCGTTCCGGCACAAAAGGCGCTGCCTGATGCCAGCCTCCGCCAGGAACTCGGCGCGCTCAAACGGGCTCAGGTCTGGCTGACCCTGTTGATCGGCGTCGTGGGATTTGGCGGATTCTTTGCCGTGTACACGTACGTGGCCAACACGATGACGGATGTGGCCGGCTTCGCAGCTGACTTCCTGCCGGTCATTGTGGGTCTGTACGGCCTGGGCATGGTGGCTGGCAGTTATGTGGGCGGGCGCATGGCGGACTGGTCCGTCATGGGCAGCATCTACGTCATGATGGGTTTCATCGCGGCCGTGCTGGTCATTTACGCAGCCTCGGTGCACGTGCAGTGGATGGCGCTGCTCATGATCTTTGTCATCGGGGCTTCCGGTTCCATGCTGATTCCTTCGCTGCAGACCCGGCTGCTCGACGTCTCCCCCGGCGCACCTACCCTGGCTTCCTCGCTGAACCATTCGGCCCTGAACATGGCCAACGCCCTCGGGGCATTCGTGGGTGGGCTTGTCATCGCGTGGGGTTGGGGCTACACCGCACCCGCGCTGGTCGGCGCAGTCCTGGCGGTCTTGGGCCTGGGCATCGCCCTGTTCAGCGGCCTGCTGGACAAGAAGTCGCGGCAGCGCACGGCTGCATAGGACGACGGCGGCACGATTCCGGGTCGATTCCGGTCGATTCCGGTCGAGGCAGGGCATTGGTTCTGACAACGGCATTGGTACGGGACAAGCCAATGCAGGCAAGATACTCTTGTGTGAACCGCTGTACGTCTGCCCGGGGAACACCCTTTGGTCCCTGGAGTCGCTGCTGTGATATGACGGCCCGCTTGTCTGCCTACTTGTTTGCCTCGAGGACGCGCTCATGTTTGATCTGCCCGTCAGCATTGCGCTGGTCGCCTTGATTGCCGTGGCCTCCCCGCTGCTGGTGAGCGCGGCCTCCCATTTTGTAAAAGTGCCGTTGGTGGTCTTTGAGATCGCCTTGGGCATTCTGGTTGGTCCGGCCATCCTCAACTGGGTCAAGCCAACCGATTTCATTGAGACGCTCTCGCAATTTGGTTTGGCGATCTTGTTCTTCATGGCCGGAAACGAATTGAACTTCAAGGCGATCAGCGGCAGGCCGCTGCGCCGGGCCAGCCTCGCCTGGCTGATGTCCATAGCCGCCGGCATTGTCGTGGGCTGGTTGATCGGCCCCACTCTGGAAGCAGCTGTATTCATCGGTGTTGCCTTGGCATCCACCTCGCTGGGGACTCTCCTGCCCATCCTGCGCGACGCCGGCGAATCCAGGACCGTCTTTGGCCGGGCAGTGGCCGCCGTCGGAACTGTCGGTGAGTTTGCGCCGCTACTGGCCATCTCCCTGTTCCTGAGCGGCCGCAACTTCGGTGCCTCCGCACTCTTCCTCGCGGCGTTCTTCATTATCGCCGCCCTGTCCATCTGGTGGACCTCGACGGGCAAACTCCGCCACTTTCACCGATTGAGCGCGGCCACCCTGAACAACAGCGGGCAGTTCGGTGTGCGTCTGGTCTTGCTGATCGTTGCCGGAGCCGTTGCACTGAGCACCCTCTTTGGGCTGGACATGCTGTTGGGTGCCTTTGCCGGCGGCATCCTGTGGCGGGTCTTCATCTCAGGAGCCGACAAAAAGCACGCAAACGTTGTGGAGACGAAACTGGATGCGATCGCCTACGGTTTTCTCGTCCCCGTGTTTTTCATCAATACCGGAATTGCCTTCGATCTGGATGCCTTGCTGAGCAACGTCTTCACCATTGTGCTGGTTCCCCTGTTGTTGCTGGCGCTGTTCGTGGTCCGCGGGCTGCCCAATCTTGTGGCCGCACCGGCAGGGGCACCACCGCCAGAGAGGTGGGCCTTCGTCTTGTTCAGCGCAACCGGGCTGCCCATCATCGTTGCCGTCACGGCCATTGGACGCGCTGGTGGCTACCTGCCTTCCGGGATTGCCACCGCACTGATTGGTGCCGGCATGCTCTCGGTCCTATTGTTCCCTGCCATTGCGCTCGCTCAACGAAAGCACGTAGACAGCGCTGCCGCCAGCCCGCCGCCAAACGACCTACAGCGCGAGAGGCGTGTCCCTCGCCTTGACCGCAGCGGGGGACGCCGCCTGCGCGTGAGTCGCATCCGGCGTCGGACATAGACCCAAGTCCCCTTCAGGATCCCTAAAGGGATGTTTGTGTCGATTCCGGCGCGGCCGTTGTTGCGGGTCCTCCCGAGTAAATGTCCGGCTCAAGGTAGATGACCGTGGCGATCGGGACAGCGGCCCGCACGCGCTGTTCAGCCTTGTTGATGGCGGTCGCAATTTCAGCGCCGGTGTCGCAGCTGTCAATCGCGATTTTCGCGGCGACCAACAATTCCTCCGGACCCAGGTGCATGGTCTTCAAATGGATCACACGGCTGACCCCTGGACCAACCAGTGCACTCTCCACGGCCCGCACGTCTTCCACTGTGGCTGACTCCCCCAACAGCAGCGACTTGGTTTCGACCGCAAGAATCACGGCCACGCACACCAACAGAACACCAATCAGGCCCGTGCCTATCGCATCCCAGATGCCATTGCCTGTCACGAGTGTCATGCTGACACCGAACAGGGCAAAGACGAGCCCGGCCAGCGCACCGACGTCCTCCAGCAGGATCACCGGAAGTTCGGGGGCCTTGGCTGTTTTGACGAACTGCAGCCAGGAACGGTTGCCTTTGAGGACCCTCGATTCCTTGACGGCCACGAGCAGGGAACGGCCCTCCATGATGATGGCACCGATCAGAACTGCCAGGGGAACCCACCACCATGGTCCTTCAATCCCGTGGGGGTCCTGCCATTTCTGGTACGCCTCGTAGAGGGCGAAAAGCCCACCGACGCTGAAGAGGATGATGGAGACGATGAACGCGTAAACATACCGTTCACGGCCGTATCCGAAGGGGTGTTCCGGGCTGGCCTGGCGTCTGGCCTTCTTGCCGCCCAGCAGCAGCAACAGCTGGTTGCCGGAGTCCGCCACGGAGTGGATCCCTTCGGCCAACATGGACGATGACAGCGTCAAGAAATACGCCAGAAATTTCATCACAGCGATGGACAGATTTGCTACCAGCGCGGCAACAATTGCCTTGCTGCCTCCGGAATGCGACATTTGCGGCCCCCTTGAAAAATGGCACGGCCGCGCGGGTGCGGTCGTAAGGACGTGGAGTCCAAGCAAAAAGCATATCGTGCTGTGATGCCACCGGCCGGCGGGACGCCACCGGGATGCAACCGGGATACGGGACGCCACCGGGATGCAACCGGCCGGCGGGACGCCACCAGGATGCCACCGGGACGCCACCGCTCCATTGAACGATCCGCCGTGCGGAGCCTCGCCGGGCCCGCGCGGCTGGAGCCCTACTGTGGGCGGCGTTGCGCCCTTGCACTGGCGTACAGGCAGACTGTTGCTGCGGTGCCTAGGTTCAAGGACTCCGCAGCGCCATAGACGGGGACCGCGACCCGGTGGTCTGCCAAGGCTTTCTCTTCACCGGCGAGCCCCTGCGCTTCGTTGCCGAACAGCCACATGGTGGGCGCGGCCAGGTCGTAGAGGGAGTCCGGGATTTCCTGGTCGAAGGAACGGGCTGCGCTTTCGTCCTGAAGCAGGTCCAGGTTCAACTGGCCGTAGCCGTCCGCGGCCAGGATGCCCACGCCTGCGGCTTTCGCGGCAGTCACGACCTCGGGCAGATCCGCACCCAGTACAACGGGCAAGTGGAACAATGACCCTGCTGTGGAGCGCACTGCCTTGGGGTTGTAAATGTCAACACTGGAGTGGGTGAAGACCACGGCGTCCGCTCCCGCAGCATCGGCTGCTCGGAGAACGGTGCCCGCGTTGCCTGGATCCTGGACCCGGCAGAGCACGGCGATAAGTTTGGGTTTGGCGGCAAGGACCTCAGTCAGCGGCACGTCCACGAAATTGCAGACAGCCACAATGCCTTGCGGGGAAACAGTGTCCGTCATGGCGGCCAGGACCATTTCACTGGCGATGCGAACCTGCAAGCGGGTGCCGCGGGCGGATTCCATCAGCTCGGGGTACTTCTTCAAGCACTCCACCGTGGCATACAACGCCTCGACGACGGGGCTTCCACCGGCGGAAAGGCAATCGGTGTGCGCCTTCAGTGCTTCACGGACGGACTGGGGGCCCTCAGCCAGGAACTGGCGACGCTTTAAACGACCAGAGCGCCCAACCAGCTTCGCAACATCCCTCACTCGATCTGCTCGAGGATTGGTCATTGCTTCTGCTGGTGGACGCCCGGGTTCATTCATGCTTAGGACTTTAGCAGTCGCTGCTCATGAACAAGGAACCGGCAGGTTCCCAAGGGTCAAGCTAAAACTACTTTGCCACCGGAGCTGAGGTGTCAGCAGGCAGGGCAGCCTTGGCCAGGGCCACCAGTGCGGTGAAGGCACCGGCGTCGTTGACGGCCAGGTCGGCCAGCATGCGACGGTCAACCTCGATCTGCGCAGCCTTCAGGCCCTGGATCAAGCGGTTGTAGGTCAGGCCGTTGGCGCGTGATGCAGCGTTGATACGCTGGATCCAGAGGCGACGGAAGTCACCCTTGCGCTTGCGGCGGTCGCCGTAGCTGTACACAAACGAGTGCAGCAGCTGCTCTTTGGCCTT
>JBBPZC010000195.1:0-4410 GCA_038199275.1 Actinomycetales bacterium | reverse complement strand
CGCGGATGATGACCTGCTCCTGCTGCTCTGCCGCGGCGAGGGGACCGGCGGCGTCGGCGCGGGCCTGGCGGGCATCGGATTCTTCCTTCAGTTCGGCGCGCTTGATGATCAGCTGCGGCTGGGCCAAGGCGACCTGTTCGTCGGCGATGGCCTTGGCCTGCTCGGCTTCCTGCAGGAACTGGGCCTCGGCGATCTTCGCGTTCTTCTCAACGAGGGCTGCCTCCGGGCGGCCCAGGTTGCGCAGGTAGCCGGATTCGTCGTCGACCGACTGGATCTGGAAAGTGTCGATGACCAGACCCTGGTTGTGCATGGAGTGCTCGGCCTCCTCCTTCACGCTCTTGGCGAAGGTGGCCCGGTCCTTGATGATGGACTCGACCGTCAGCGTGCCCACGATGGAGCGCAGGGAACCGGACAGCGTCTCCTGCGTATAGTGATCAATCGCGTCCTGCTGGTTCAGGAAGCGCTGAGCCGCCTTGCGCACGGACTCGGCATCGCCGCCAACCTTTACCTGGGCAACACCGGTGAGGTGGAGCTTGATGCCGTTCTTGGAAATGCCCTCAATTTTCAGCGACACCTGGCGTGAGGCGAGCGAGAGCGGGTAGGCGCGCTGCGTGAACGGGTTGATGAAGATCCGCCCGAACACCACACGCTGGCTGTTGGGATCGGGCTGGGACTTGTTGTCCTTGGAGGAGATGACAAGTGCCTGGTCCGGGCTGGCGATGTGCAGCGCCATGCGTGAAATCACTGCCGCAACAAGGGCAATGACCACGATGACGCCCAGGCCAATGGCGAGGGGAATGAGGGCGAGAAGTTCCAACTTTGGGACCTTTCGGATTGCGGGCAGCTGTTTATGAGACCGTTCGGGCTGTCCTGGTCACTCCATTGTTACGGATGCCGCGTGGTTTCTCCATTCAGGGGAATAAATGTTGCGCGCATTCGCTGCTGTTGACCCTGCCCGGGCTGTGGCCTAAAATTTTGACCGGCCACGGCAAATCGCCGGCACGACAAAGGCTTCACGACAAAGGCTTGATGTGACAGACACAGGTGAAGTGAGGATAACGCTCGAGGCTGACGGCCCGGTGCTCATCATCTTTTTCCTGCTCATCTGTCTCATTTCCATTGCGTGGCAGATTGGCGACAATTCACGCCAGCGCAGGAAGCTGGCAGTGGTGGCGGGCCCCAATCAGGAAGCACGGCAAAATCGCCGGATGTTCTTCTACACAGTTCTGATCATCGGCCTGTTGACCCTGCTCGCCAACTACATCATGGGCGTGACCTCGAGTTTGGCCGCCGCCCACATCAACGAGGTGCAGGATCCCATCAGCCTGCTGTCCCTGCCGGGCATCACGGCATCGTTGATCACGGTTGGCCTGTACGCCCTGGCGATACTGCTTACCGCCAGCATGCTGGCAAGGAAGGAACGGCTGGGATTCCCGGAGCTGCTGGCGGACCTCCACGACGCCCGGAAATTTGGTGGCCTGGAAAGTCCCCGCCAAGTTGCCCACTACCAGGGCGAACTCGAGCAATTGCGGCAACTGCATCGAGCGGAGCGGTCCAAGGCCCACCTCGGCAACGAATTTGACCTCTACTTCACTGCCCACGAGACAGCGCGGCGGGCCAGGCTGATGGAACAGCTGAAGTTTTTGAGGCGGCTGCCGGACCGGCACAGCCGGGCCCGCAGCTTTCGACGCACTCTGTTCTTCAACTACCGCACCACGACGGGCAAGTGGATTGTGCCCTTCGCCCTCCTGACCGTGGTGTGCCTTGCCTTCGCGGTCCTGGAGGGCATTGCCGCGAACGACGGCGATGGAGACTTTTCCTTGGCTCTCGTCTGGGGTGTGGCGGGTTTTTTGGCGATCATGGCCACTGCGGCGCAATACTTTTGTGACGTGGGAAAGGTCCTGCTCGAGTCCCGCCGGGAGTACGTTGCTCAAGAGACCGAGCTGGAGTGCCGGAAAATTTTGCTCGAAGCCCATGCGGACTTGACGGCTGATGCCGCACGTGACGCCCACTTATCCGACGCAGCAGCCGATGGGTGGAGGCCAGTGTTTCGGATCGGACGGTGGGAGGCCCGCCGACGCAATGCTTCCTAGCCCGCCATGCCGGACTGGACGGGGACATGGTCCACACCGTTGCGTCGATGGATGTTCTTGGCGTTGCGGTCAAAGCCCTTGGCGTCCATGTTGTTGCCGAGCCGGAAGTCTGCGAGTGCCACGTCATAGAGTTCGTTCAGCTTTTTTCCCGTGTATTCACCCGTTGTGCCATCGGTGAAGGTGATGGAAATGAGCGTCTTGGCAGGAAAGTGCCTTTTCATGTGAATGAATCCTGCGGCGTCTTGTTTGAGTTGGATCATGGTTTTGGTCCCTTAAATTTGTTCGTGTCGGGTTATGCGAGGCGCTTGCGGACCATCTCGGAAACGGCCTTGCCGTCGAATCGTCCGGCAATCTCGGCCGTGATGGGCTTCATGGCCACACCCATTTGGCGCATGGAGAGTTCGCCCTGTTCTGCCTCGAGCCCCGTGATGATGCGATCCACGATGGCGGCCGCCTGGTCTTCGTTCAGCGGCTGGGGCAGGTAGGCCTCAATGATGCCGGCCTCCGCAATTTCCACGGCGGCGCGGTCGGTTTCGCCGGCTTCGGTGTAGATCCCCGCTGTGTCGTGACGCTTTGCTGATTCCTTCTGCAGCAGCGCCAGAACCTGGGCGTCGTCGAACTCCACCGGTGTCTTGCCGCCCTTTTCACGTGTTTCGATTTCACCCAAAACGTTGCGCAGGGTGGTCAGGGCAGCTTTGTTGCCGGCTTTCATGTGGGTGATGACGTCGGTCTTCAATTGCTGCTTCAGCGTAGACATGGGGATCCCTTAAAGTCGGAAAATTGCGGCCGCTTTGGGCCGCTCCGTTCAATTATCTCCCAATTCACGCATGTTTTTGCACGCGTCGGGCGCCCTGCCGCCAATCATCAGTCGATGGGTGCCCGGTGGTAGGGCGCCGGGGCGTAGTCCACGTGGACACCCAGCGCGGCTGCGGCGCGCAGCGGAAAGTTGGGGTCGCGCAACAGTTCCCGGCCCATCATGACGACGTCGGCAAGGCCGGTTGCGATGATTTGTTCCGCCTGCTCGGGCCCCGTGATCAGTCCGACGGCGACAACCGGCAGCCCTGACCCGGCACGGACCGCAGTGGCGAATGGCACCTGGTAGCCGGGCCCCACCGGGATGGAATGCGCGGGGACGAGTCCGCCGGTGGAAATATCGGCGAGGTCCGCGCCGCGCTCGGCAACCCAACGCGCAACTGTCACGGTGTCCGCAAGGTCCCATCCGCCGTCGGCCCAGTCTGTTGCAGAGAAACGCACCACGAGGGGAATGGATTCGCCCACCGCGGCCCGCACCGCGTCGACTGTCTCCAGCAACAGCCGGGCGCGATTGGCCAGCGCACCGCCGTAACCATCAGTGCGCCCATTGCTCAATGGTGAGAGGAACTGGTGGAAGAGGTAGCCGTGGGCGGCGTGGATTTCGATGAGATCAAACCCGGCCCCAACTGCGCGGGCGGCGGCGGCGGCAAAGGCCTGGACCACCTCGTCAATTCCTTCGGAGGTGAGTGCGGCGGGTTCGGCATATCCGGGGAAAGCGATGGCGCTGGGAGCCACGGTGCCCCATCCGCCGTCCGACGCCGGCACGCTGCCGTGCTCCTGCGCCCAGGTTCGGTACGTTGAGGCCTTCCGACCGGCATGGGCCAGCTGGATCCCGGCCACCGCACCCTGGCTGTGAATGAAGTCAACAATTTTGGCGAAAGCCTCTCGCTGGGAGTCGTTCCACAGGCCCAGGTCCTGCGGCGAGATGCGCCCCTCGGGCAGCACGGCCGTGGCTTCGGTGAACACGGCCCCGGCGCCTCCCCTGGCAAACGAGCCCAGGTGGACCAGGTGCCAGTCGGTGGGCATGCCGTCCTGTGCTTCGGCGGAATACTGGCACATGGGGGTGACCCAGAGACGGTTGCGGACAATGGTTTCGCGCAGGACGATTGGTTCAAAGAGGGCTGACTTCATGCTGGAATCCTACGGGCTCGTGCGGGGAATTCCCCGGGATGAGGGCGATAGCCGTGGTGGCGGCGCGTTTCCCGGGCGGATAATTGAGGAAGGGAGATTGACAACGACGCCGGTGCGGCCCGGCTGTACTTCCACGGCTCCCCCACGTTCAGGTGCTGCCCGTTGACGGGCAGCCCTGAATGCTTAGTTGTCCGTGGGAAAGATCGGCTCTGGGGGAATCGGCTGGGGATAGGGCTCGTTGGGCTCCGGTGGGCGGTATGGATCCGGCGGGGCCGACGGGTCCGGTGGCTGTGCTGGATTGGGTGGCTGGGTTGGGTCCGGATGGCGCGGCGGAAACTCCGGATCCGGGATGCTCATGTGCGCTGGATACTTG
>JBBPZC010000194.1:0-12832 GCA_038199275.1 Actinomycetales bacterium | reverse complement strand
TCGCCTCGGGTTCACTGACACTCAAGGACGGGGCACTGCAGCTTTCCGACGGCGCGACCTCGCTCTCGGCAGGTGTGGGCGCCCTGTCCGACGGCGCCAACACGCTCAACTCCGGCGCCTCCGCACTGGCGCAGGGCACCCGGTCGCTGGCCACAGGTGTGTCCGCGCTTGACTCTGGCGCGTCCTCCCTCTCCGAAGGCAGCGCAACCCTGGCCGCCGGCGCCGTGGAACTTTCCACGTCGTTGAACAACGCCGCGCCCGGTGCGCAGCAGCTCGTGACCGGCGCTGCCACACTCAAGGACGGAACCGGCACACTGGCCGCAAGCGCCGGGCAGCTCTCCGCCTCGGCACAGACCCTGGCCAGCGGTGCCGAGGGCGTGGCCACCGGTGCCACACAGACGCAGGAGCAATTGGCCGCCCTGATTGCGAGTGCACAAAAACTGCCGGCGGGCACCCCCGCCAGCGCCCTCATTGAGAGTTTGCAGACATTGCAGGAGCAAGCTGTAACCCCGCTGGCTACAGGTGCGGGCCAGCTTTCCACCGGTGTGCAGCAGCTCTCAGCCGAGGGTGCCGCACCTCTGGCCGGCGGTGCTGCACAGCTCGCCGCCGGAGCCTCCGACCTTGCCACGGGTGTCACCCAACTTGCCGAGGGCGTTGCCGCGGCTGGCACAGGCGCCGACGCACTCGCTGCGGGAGCCCGGACCCTGCACACCGGAGCAGCCACCTTGGCCGAAGGCACCGGCAGCGCCTCGGCCGGGGCAGCCGACGTCGCATCCGGCGCAGCCACGCTGTCCGGCGGGGCTGCCCAACTGGCCGACGGCGCCGGAACCGCCAACACCGGCGCACAGGCTCTGGCCACCGGTGCCGGCACTCTCAGCAACGGAACCTCCGATCTTGCCGACGGCACCGGGCAGCTCCTGGCCGGCGGCACCACCTTGGCCGACGGGGCGCAGAAGCTCTCCGACGGCAGCCACGAGTTGACCACCAAGCTGACCGACGGCGGCGCCGCAGTGCCCAACGACTCCGCATCGCTGTTGGCGGAGAAGTCCACGGTGCTGGCCGAGCCTGTTGCCGTGAACCAGCAATTCTCGAATCAGTCCAAGAGCTTCGGCGAAGGTTTCGCCCCCTTCTTCATTGCCCTGGCCACCTTTGTGGGCGCCTTGATTTCCTGGCTGTTGCTGCGTGCGCTGCCCACCCGGGCCCTGGCCGCCGGCGCCAGTGGCATCCGCTCCGTGCTGACCGGACTGCTGCCGGCCCTGGCGATTGGGCTGGGACAGGTGCTGATCATGGTCGGTGTGTTGTTGTGGGGGCTGGACCTGGCGCCCGTTTACCCCGTGGCCATGGCTGCCTTCATTTACCTGACCACCGTCGCGTTCCTGGCCCTGCAGCAAATGTTCATCATTGTATTCGGCACCGCGGCAGGACGCGTGGTGTCCCTGGTGCTGTTGATGCTGCAGCTCAGTTCCTCCGGCGGAACCTACCCCGTGGAGACCACCCCGGCATTCTTCCAAGCCCTGCACCCCTACATGCCCGCCACGTATGTGGTGAATGGACTTCGGGAGTTGATGACTGGTGGAATAGACTCCCGGTTGTGGGCCTCGGTGGCATTCCTGGCGGTGCTGACGGTCGCATCGGTGGCCATCAGCGCTTTTAGTGCCGGACGCCAGCGCGTGTTCTCCATCAAGCGCCTGCATCCGGAACTGGAAATGTAAGCTGCCCGCGCAGCCGTCAGGCAAGCTGGAAACGCGGCTGGCCACCCGGCCGGCAACGCGGCTGGCCACCCGGCCGGCAACGCGGCTGGCCACCCGGCCGGCAACGCGGCTGGCCACCCGGCCGGCAACGTAGGCCAACAGCGCAAGCCGGCATATCCGCCGTCGTCCATCATGTTCGCCAGAAACAAAGGAATCCCGTGCCACGCATCTCGCCCACCAAACAAGCCATTTTGGCGGCCGCGCTGGATCTTGGTGCGCTGCACGGGATTTCCGGTACCACCATGGACGAGGTGGCGGAGCGTGCGGGCGTGGCCAAGGGCAGTGTATATTACAATTTCTCGTCCAAGGACAAACTGTTCGAGGAACTGCTGACGGCCGGTGTCACCACGCTCGGGGCAACCCTGCGCGGGGCGAGGGAATCGGCGGACGGCTTCGCCGCGATCGAGGCGCTCGTGAGGGACATGCTGACGCTGATTTCAGAGAACCAGGCCCTGGCGAAACTGATGGCGGCGGAGATTTTCCGTACGGACCGGGTCTGGCAGAACACGGTGTCGGTACTGCGGCGCGAGGCGGTGGCCGAGATTGGCACGGCCCTGGCCCCGCTGGTCCCGGCCGGCACCTCGGAGGCCAGCCGGCTGCTGATGGCTGGCGGAATTTTCGGCGCCACCCTGGTGGGCGGGCTGGAATGGCTGCTGTTCAGCCCTGAAACCGACGCCGCCGATGTCGCATCGGCCATCCTGTTTACCTTCTCCGGCAAGTTGGCCGCGCCGTAGGCCCTGCTCCCCTTCTCCCGGCCCTTGTGGTGCGGCCTGCTTTGGGGCACATTGGGAAAAGGAATGGACGCGTGCCCGGAAAGGTGTGCCATGTCAGCGTTGTGGCTGGGCCCAATTTCACAGTGGTCAGGCAGGGCGGCGGTGCGGTAGTGGCCGGGGCCGGCGTGGGATTCCGATCGGAGCGGGGTCCGGTGCTGATGGCGCTCATGGTCAGCATGGCGCTCGTGGCCCTGGATTCAACCGTTCTGGCCACGGCGGTCCCTTCCATTGTGGAGAGCCTGGGTGGCTTCACCTCGTTCCCGTGGCTGTTTTCCGTGTACTTGCTGGCGCAGGCGGTCACGGTTCCGGTCTACGCGAAGCTTTCTGACACGCTGGGGCGCAAGCCAATTATCTTGGCCGGCATCACCATCTTTATGGTCGGTTCAATCCTGGCCGGATTCGCGTGGAGCATGCCTGTATTGATTGCCTGCCGCGTGATCCAAGGCTTGGGCGCCGGGGCCATCCAGCCCACGACATCCACGATCGCCGGCGATATTTACACCGTCGAGGAGCGGGCCAAGGCGCAGGGCTATCTGTCGAGCGTGTGGGCGGTGGCGGCCGTTTTGGGTCCTGCCATAGGCGGTCTGTTCTCCCAATTCGCGAGCTGGCGCTGGATCTTCTTTATCAACGTCCCGGTGTGTTTGGTGGCCATGGTGTTGATCATTCGGTCCTACCACGAAAGCGTGGAACGGCGCCGTGTCCGGATTGACTACCCCGGCGCGATCCTTCTCGCTGCCGGCCTGTCGTTGCTCATTTTGTCCGTCCTTGAAGGAGGCCAGGCCTGGGGCTGGGACTCGGCACCGAGCATCGGCGGGTTCGCGCTCGGGGCCGCCTGCATCGCGGCGTTTGTGTTCGTGGAACGCCGCAGCGCCAACCCGGTACTGCCCCTGTGGGTGCTCTCGCGGCGGCTCCTGCTGACCACCACGCTCGTTTCGCTGGCCGTTGGTGCCGTCCTGATCGGGCTGAGTTCCTACGTCCCCACGTTCCTGGAAGGTTCAATCGGCACGGTTCCGCTGCTGGCGGGGCTGGCCGTGGCCGCCCAGTCCATTGGCTGGCCAATAGCCTCCAGCTTGAGCGGGCGCGTTTACATGCGGCACGGTTTCCGGGCAACATCACTGCTGGGCATGGCCGTCATCGTAATTGGCGCGCTTGCCCTGGTCACCACGGCCACCTCCCCCAACGTGTGGGTTGTTGCCGCTTGTTGCCTGGTGATCGGCGCCGGGCTCGGATTCGCTTCCACCCCGGCGATTGTGGCGGCGCAGTCGTCCGTGGGGTGGGGTGAACGCGGTGTCGTGACCGGCTCAAACATGCTGGCCCGGGCCATTGGCAGTTCCGTCGGTGTCGCCATTTTCGGGGCGATCGCCAATGCCGTCATCGCCGGTTCAAGCACCGGGACGAGTGGGCCCTCCACCATCATTGGCTCCGCCCGCAGCGTGTTTATCGCCGTTCTGGTGTGCGGCATTCTGGGCATGGTGGCAGCTGCCGCCATGCCCAGAAAAGTCGCCGTGGTTACCGAATGAGTGCTCCCGCAGGTCGGCGGTTGCAGGCTGTCAGACTGTCAGACTGCCAGACTGCGCGTGGCTACAGGCCGAGGATGGTTGTGGCGATCAGGAAGTAAATGATCAGGCCCGTGGCGTCCACGAACGTGGAGATGAACGGATTGGAGAACACGGCCGGATCGGCCTTCACGGCCTTGCCCAGCAACGGCATCAGTCCGCCGATGCTCGCGGCCATGGTGCACACCCCCAGAAGCGTCAGTCCGATGACCGCGCCAATCGGCACGGTGAACACGATCGAGGCGATGACAAAACCAAGAGCGCCCAACAACAGGCCCAGGAATGCGCCGACCCGAATCTCACGGGCGAAGACCTTGAATACGTCCTTGGGCCGGACATCGCCCAAGGCCAGGGCCCGGGTGATGGTGGTGGCGGCCTGGTTGCCGGTGTTTCCGCCGGTGCCGATCAGCAGCGGAATGAACAAGGAGAGCACCACCTGCTGCTCCAAGGTGGCCTCGAAGGCGCCAATGACCTGCACGGTCAGGGTGGCACCCACAGCCAGCACCAGCAACCACACGACCCGTGCCTTCACAATGGCGCTGACGGGAGTGGCCAGGTAGGGCCGGCGCAGCGGCTCGGTTCCTCCGGCGCGGGCTGCATCCTCGGTTTCGGCATCTTCGAGAATGCGCAGGGCATCATCCACTGTCAGGATGCCCACCAGGCGCTCCTCGGCGTCAACAATGGGCAGCACCAAGACCTTTGCATCGGCGCAGTAGCGTGCAGCTTCCTCGGAGTTGTCGGTGGCCTGGAAACTCAGCGGCTTCTTCATGATGTCGGCAATCAACGTTGAGTCATCGGCCCGCAGCACATCGCGCAACGAGATCACACCCACCAGGTGCCGGCTCGTGTCGGTGACGGGGATGGTGTAAATGCTTTCGGCTTCGTCGAGCTGGCTGCGCACCCGGGCGTAGGTTTCCTGGACGGTCAGGTGCGGGTGGGTGGTGACATACTCCGGGCTCATGTCCCGGCCCACGGCCTTTTGCGGATACCCGAGGACGGTGCTGGTCAGGGCCCGTTCCTTCTCATCCAGTCCCAGGATCAGGCGGTTGGCCACCGAGGCCGGCAGTTCATCGAGCAGCGTGACCCGGTCATCCGGGCTCAGTTCCGCGAACACCTCGGCCACGTCGGCTTCCTGCAGACCCGAAACCAGGTCCGCCTGCAGCGCCGCATCCAGCCGCTCAAAAACTTCCAGAGCCCGGCCTTTGGGCAGGGTCCTGTACGCCACCGCACGGTCAATGGTGTTCAACCGTTCAAGCTGTTCCAACGTTTCGGAGATGTTCAACGGCGACAATGCCTGCGAAATGCCGGCAAGGTTCTGCGTTGACAGCGCCCTGGCAAGCAGGCCTTCGCTGTCTTCAAATGTCTGAACGGGGTACTTGATCATGGTCCGGGTCCCTCCGGGGTGGGCACGTGGCGGCCTGAGGCGGCAGTGTGCAGAAAGAGTGTTTGGCGTGGCGCTGCTGAGACGCAACCGCACAAACTCCGCGACCTTGGGAAGGCATCCAAGGGAAACTCACATCGCAATCCCACGCTGCTGGTGGCAGGTGCCTGACACGGCACCGCCTACACCACGGAGTGGAACCGGGTGTCACATGCGTTGGCGGGAATTAATTCGCGGGTGTTTTCCTGGGGCGCAGGCGGAGTTCGCGCGGTTTGGTAGATCGACTATGTCCGTCATCCATGTGCGGTCCACCTCCATCCATCCCGGGCCCAAGCGGGCAAAAAACAACGCTCGTGGAGAATTCAAAAACCATTCCACGGCTCCATTTCCATCCTAGGCCACCCGCTGGTGGAACCACGAATCACCGGGCCCCGCAGCTTCCTCGTCCCGGGCCCCACATCACCGAATCCCGGCCCCACGTCACCCACCCCGGCACTTCCCAAGTCACGGACCCCCACCGCTCCCAAGACACCCCCCATTGTTTTCCGGCGCCGAAGCGAATAACAATGGAGAATGACAGTCACCTTGAGATCCCTGGAAACCGCTGTGCCGCCCACCATCTTGATCCAGACCCAGGCCCGGGATGTGTTTGCGGCGCAACCGGGGCTGAGCCGGTTGGGTCAGCGGCTGGTGCGCACCTGCTTCGATTCGGCAGCAATCGACACCCGCCACACCGCCGTCGCAGAGATGAGCCTGGATTACCAGAGCGATGACCCGGTGTTTTACGACGGCGCCACGGGCCTGCTGCTCTCACCCGGGACAAAGGCGCGCAACGATTTGTTCACCACAGAATCCACGAAGCTGTTCATCGAGGCAGCCACCAAGGCGCTGGACGCGTGCGACGGAGTGGGCCCGGCCGATGTCACGCACGTCATCACGGTCTCCTGTACCGGATTTTTCAATCCCGGCCCCGACTATAAGATCGTCCGGGCCCTGGGCCTGGACCCGAGTGTGCGCCGCTACCACCTCGGTTTCATGGGTTGTTACGCGGCATTCCCGGCGCTGCAGGCGGCGAAGTCGTTCTGCGAGGCTGACCCGAACGCCGTCGTTCTGGTGGTCAGCGCAGAGTTGTGTTCGCTGCATGTGCGCACCTCCAACAACCCGGACACCATCATGGGTTCGTCCCTGTTCGCCGATGGTGCGGCGGCCGCCGTCGTCAGTGCCCGGGAGCTTCCCGCCACAGGGCCCGTCATTGAATTGGATCATTTCGAGACGGTACTGACCCCGGTTGGCGAGGATTCCATGGCCTGGAACATTGGCGACGCAGGCTTTGAAATGGTGCTCGACAGCTACGTTCCCAAAATCATTGATGAGCACATCACCGGTGCGCTCGCACCTCTGTTGGCACACGAACCCGGGCTCGCCGGCAGGCCATTTGGCGACATCAAGCACTGGGCCATTCACCCCGGCGGCCGCAGCATCCTGGACAAGGTGGAGGCGAAGCTCGCGCTGTCGCCGGAGCAGCTCATCCCGGCCCGGGAGACCCTGCGCAATTACGGCAACATGAGCAGCGCCACCGTCCTGTTCGTGCTCAAACACATCCTCGAGCTGCCCGCCGTGGACGCCCGGGAGAACATTTGTGCCATGGCGTTCGGCCCCGGCCTGACGGTGGAGACAGGCTTGTTCACGAAGGTCTCCGCCGCCGTCGCGCCCGCCACGGGTGATTCCTTGACGGTCGACGCCGGACGGCTGGCCGACGCCGAACAGCTGACCGACGCCGTTGGCGCGTAGTCCGGTGGGGCATAGTCCGGCGGCGCGTGGCCCGGCTGAGCGTGGTCCGGCAGAGCGTAGCCCGGTGGGACTGCTGCGGGAACGGGCGAAGTCGGCCACGGAGGAAATGGACCGTCCGGATGCGGACCCGGCAAAGTTGGCCCGCACCTACGCCCAGTTTCCCGTGGTCAATGCGTTCGTTTCGGGCTGGCGGGACAATTATGTGCACCGCATCCGGCCCTTGTTGGCGCCCGGACGCCGGACAACGCTGCTGGACCTTGGCTGCGGCGGTGGCGACATTGCCCGCAGCCTTGCCCGGTGGGCGGCACGGGATGGGTTGCCCCTGGATGTCACGGCCATCGACCCGGATCCCCGCGCCATGGATTTTGCCCGGGCTCAGCAGCCGGTGCCGGGATTGCACTACAGACAGGCGTACAGTTCGGAGCTCGTGGCGGAGGGTGCGGTTTTTGACGTGGTCATTTCCAACCACGTGCTGCACCATCTGGCCCCGGCCGAACTGGATGGACTGTTCGCCGACTCGCAGCAGTTGGCCAGGCAGCTGGCCCTGCACAGCGACATCCTCCGCAGCGCGGTCGCTTATGCGCTGTTTTCGGTTGCCACGGCGCCGTTCTTTCCGGGCTCGTTCATTCGCCGCGATGGCCTGACGTCCATTAGGCGCAGCTACACACCCGCGGAGTTGGTTGCCGTGGTGCCGGAAGGCTGGCAGGTGGAGCGCGCTCGGCCGTATCGGAATCTGGTGCTGTTCACGCCCGGCACGCACCATGTCTGATGAGGCGGTGCCTGCCGGGGCCATGCCTGATGGGGCGATGCCTGCGGCGGCCATGCCTGCCGGGGCCATGCCTGCCGGGGCCATGCCTGCCGGGGCGATCCTTGACGTCGCCATCGTCGGCGCCGGACCCGTGGGTCTGTTCCTCGGAGCCCTGCTGCTGCAGGAGGGAATCAGCGTGCGCATCTTCGAACAGCGCAGCGAACCGGAGGCGCACTCGCGCGCGATTGGCATCCACCCGCCGGCGCTGGCTGTGCTGGAACGGGCAGGCGTTCTCCCGGCCATGGTGGCCGAGGGCGTGGCGATCCGATTCGGTATTGCCCGCAGCGGCGGCCGCAAGGTGGCGCACCTGCCGCTCGGTCTTCCGCAGGCACCCTACCCGTTTGTGCTCAGCCTGCCCCAGACCCGCACGGAGGCAATTCTGGCGGCCCGGGTGTGCGAGCTGGACCGGTCGGCACTCGTGCACGGCTGCCCCATCACAGCCATGCACGACGACGGTACCTGCGTCACGCTCGGCGCCCACCCGGATGGGGGGCCGGCTCGTATGCCACCTGCCGAACCGACTACAGCCCGGACCTCCCAGCCGGCTTACGTTGCGGCCGGAGTGCCCGTTGAACACCGTGCCAGAATCGTCGTGGGCGCCGACGGAACCCGATCCACCGTGCGCCGGCTGGCGGGAATCCCCACGAGTGTGCGCAACTACCCAGACAACTACCTCATGGGCGATTTCCCTGACACGGGCAACGACGGTCCGGCGGCCGTGCTGTATTTGGAGCCGGGTGGGATTGTGGAGTCTTTTCCGCTGCCGGGAGGGCTGCGTCGCTGGGTGGTGCACACACAGACGCAGCTGGATGCGGCCGGTCCCGACGTCCTGGCCCGGTTAATCAGGGAGCGGACAGAGGCCGAAGTGGATCCGGCACGCAACAGCATGCTCAGCGCGTTTGGTGTGCGGACCAGGTTGGCCCGGCGCATGGTGGAGGGCAGGGTCGCACTGGTGGGAGACGCCGCGCATGAGATCAGTCCCATTGGTGGTCAGGGCATGAACCTGGGCTGGCTGGATGCCGCCGCACTGGCACCCATCATCGTGGCGGCGTTGGCGGGCGAATCCACCGGTGCGCAACTGGCGCAATTTCAGCGCCAACGCCTGCGGGCGGCCCGGCTGGCGGGAGGGCAGGCGTGGCTGAACATGGCGCTGGGACGTGGCGCCCCGGCGTCGTACCTCAACGGCAGGAATCTGGTGCTGGGTCAACTGCTCCGGTTATCCCCGGTGCAGAATCTGGTGAGCCGTCGCTTCACGATGCAGTGAATATATGCGCAGCAGTGGCGGCGGTCAGGCCCGGGCCCTGGTGACTCCCGGGACGGCTGGCCGGGCACCAACCGACTGCCCCGTGAGGCCTGCCAGCACAAAGACCACGAAGGCGACGATGCCGTGTAGCCAGCCGAGGGCAGGCACGTCGCCGCCGAATATGCCCAGATAAATTTGCACGGCGATGGCGACGGCCAGGCCCACGGACAGCCAAATGGTGGTGCGCGAGCGATGGATCAGGGCCAGAATCAGCACGATGATGGCCAGGGCCGGGACGACCTGCATGCCCACGATCGAGTGGACGGCGAATCCGGCACCGCCGACGTCGGTGTCCTGGGTGATGGTCCCGCCCTCGGCGAAGACGAGATGGCCTACCGACATGAGCGCGTAGGCGATGCTGGCGGCTTGAACGGCTACAAGCAGGGCAATCAACCACGCGAGCGTTCTGATGGCAATATTCATGGCGCGACGCCTCCCGAGACGAAAGATCCTGCAAGGATCGGCCGGGTTGCCGGTTCGCGGACCCGAGCGCAATCTACTCCTGACCGAGGGCACCGTCAATGACGGGTTTCGAGCCGCGCTGCGGCGGGTGCCGATACCTCGCCAACGGGTACCCGAGTTTCGTCGGCAGCAGCCCGGCGGCCGGTGGCCTTCACGACGGCGACGGCCACCGCCGTCGTCACCGGGATGGCCAGGACCAAGCCGATGGAACCAACCAGGATCCGCACAATTTCTTCCGCAAGTTCCACCCCGGTCAGCGCGGTCAGCAGCGGCTGGTCGTAGAGGGAGACCATGAGCAGCACCGGCAGGGCGCCGCCCGCGTAGGCGAAAGCGATGGTGTAGACAGTGGAGGCGATGTGGTCGCGGCCAATGCGCATGGCCGAGGTGAACAGTTCCCGGGCGCTGGTGTGTGGGGCCAACTCGTACAGTTCCCAGACTGCCGAGGACTGCGTGATGGTGACGTCGTTGAGCACGCCGAGGCCGGAAATCACGAGCCCGCACAGGATCATCCCGGAGAGCGACATGCCTTGGGTCATGTTCAGCAGTTGATAGGAGTACTCCCCCGTGGTCCCGTTCAGTGCGGCGGCGTCGACCGCCCACCATGCCAGCCCGGCAGTGACTCCCAAACCGAACAGGGTGCCCAACAGCGCCGTGGAAGTACGTGCCGAGAAGCCATGCGCAAAGTACAGGACCCCAAACATGATGGCGGAGGAACCCACCAGCGCCACCATGAGCGGCGGCTGGCCCTGGGCGAGAGCGGGCAGCATGAACCACGCCAGAACGCCGAAGGCCCCGATCAGGCCCACCATGGCGCGCAGTCCGCGCCACCGGGCCACCACCACAACAACCAGGGCATAAAGGACGGCCAGCAGCCCCATGGGCAGGGTGCGCACGAAGTCCATGAAAATGTAAGTGGGGCCACTGTGGTCGCTGCCGGTTATTGCCGCCAGCCCCGACAAGTTCAGGAAGGTAATATTGTCCCCGACATGCACGCCGCGGGTCGCCACGATGTCCGGGCTGATGAGCACCGGGACATCGGCCAGCCCCTCGAGGGAGGTGAACGCGACAAAGCACTCGCTTCCGGCCACGCCGCCAGCGTTGAGTGAGCAGTCTTCCGTCACGGTGCGCTGCACGGTTCCGGAATCGATGCTCGCTCCGGGCGCGGCGGCGTAGGGGTTGCCGGGTGGAGTCGGGGCGTTGGCAGCGCTGGGCCACATGACCATCATGGCGGCAACGGTCAGCACCGCCAACGGCACAAGAATCCAGGTCAGCAGCACCACGGCCCGGCGTCGCACCGCCTTGCGCCGCCGTAATTCCTGACGGCTCAGGGCCGATTCATCAACGTGCGAATGTGAATGGCCCATGGGCTGCAATCAGTCCTTGTGGTCGAGTCTGGCAATGCGTGCGGGCGGTTGTGCGGGCTGGTTGTACGGTAGCGGGCTGGTGTGCGGTTGCTGGTTCCGGGTCCACCGCTCGCAGAAAGATTTTTTAGGGCTCCTACGTCGCCGAAAAAATCCGTGCTCGCTTTCTGGACCCGGCCCCAGCACCCGCAATCGTGGCAAGCCAAACCGTCGAGGACAGACTTGCCTACAGGAGAACGTGACGCGGGCGGGCGGGGCTCCCGGAGCGGGGATGGATTTTCAAGGTCGCTCAGCGACCGCGGAAATCTTACTGCCCGCGAGGGAGTCCATCCCGCCGGTCAAACGCGTTACTCTCCGAGCACCAGGGTTTCAGTACCGCGAACCTTGGCTGCTCCCACGGCGATCATGGGATTCACGACGGCGGAGAGGGCTTCCATGGAGTCGTCCAGTTCCAGCAGCACCGGGTATTGGTGGGTGATGAGGGCGAGCAGGTCGTACACGGCCTGCACCGCTTCGTCGTTGCCCAGCCCGGGTTCCACGCCGAGGAAAACCTCGGATGCGGCGGCTGCTTTCTCTTCGCCTGATTCGATGTGTCCCTGCGAATAGCTCAGCGCAAAGGCCTGGATCTTGCCTTTCTTGCTCGGCGCCACGTCCGCACCGAAGGCGCTGGCAGGCTCTGCCCGCAGAACCAGGGCGCCGTGGGCACCGGTGAGATCGTCCAGGAACATGCGCTGTACCAGTCCGGGACTCAGCGGGCCGGTGGGGTCCCACTGGTTCACGGACTCGTAGTAGCGGCCCACCACGTCGGTCAGCTCAACCGAACCGGTGGCCAAATCCTGCACGCGGGCCTCGGCTTCCGCCTCGGTGCCCTCACCGAACTTGGGCAGATTCAGTGCGCCGGGGCCCACCTCAACCACACGGTTGCGTTGCAGCACGGCCAGGCCCATTGCCTCGGCAAACCCTGCGCCCGAGGTGCCGGGGGCAACCTTGGTGCGCAACGCCGTCGTACTGACCAAACCTGCGGCATGCGCTCCGTCAGCTTCGCGGCGCAGCATGGTCAGCAAGGTGGCGCCGACGCCTGCGCGCTGGTGGTCAGTGGCGACTTCGACGAATGCCCAAAGGCGTGCCGGGTGCAGTTTGGTGGAATAGACGACGCCGGCCGCGACCGGGATGCCCTGGTCCTCGGCGACGATGGTGCGTCGCCACGGGCCGGAGTCGGACTCCGGGGCCAGTGCGGCACGGAACGCACCGGCCGGGGCGGAATCGGCGTCTCCCCAGATCTCCAGAAGAGTCAGGTCATCGCCGTCCTGCCACGGCCGGTAGACAAGTTCAGCCATGCTTAGGCGCCCAGGAGACGGGTTGCCAGGTAGGCCTGCACCTGGTCCAGGGGCACGCGCTCCTGGCTCATGGTGTCGCGCTCACGGATGGTCACGGCGTTGTCCTCGAGGGTTTCGAAGTCCACGGTGATGCAGAACGGGGTGCCGATCTCGTCCTGGCGGCGGTAACGACGGCCAATGGCGCCGGCGTCGTCGAAGTCGATGTTCCAGTGCTTGCGCAGCGTGTTGGCGAGCTCCTTGGCCTTGGGCGAAAGCTCCTCGTTGCGGCTCAATGGAAGGACGGCGGCCTTGACGGGGGCCAGTCGCGGG
>JBBPZC010000193.1:0-9459 GCA_038199275.1 Actinomycetales bacterium | reverse complement strand
CTGCGCCATGTGGCCATTGAACATGACCGCAATCCGGTCGCTGAGGGACAGTGCCTCGTCTTGATCGTGGGTGACGTAGACGGTGGTGATGCCCAGTTCGACTTGCAGGCGTTTGAGCCAGGCGCGCGACTGCTCACGCAGTTTCGCATCCAGGTTGGACAGCGGTTCGTCAAGCAACAGCACCGACGGCGAATACACCAGGGCTCGTGCCAGCGCCACACGCTGCTGCTGGCCGCCGGAGAGTTGGTGCGGGTAGCGGTCTTTTAGATGTGCCAGCCCCACCGTATCCAGCGCCTCATGAATACGGGAGGCTTTCTCCTCCTTGGAGATCTTGCGGATGGCGAGGGGCATCACCAGGTTTTGTTCCACGCTCATGTGGGGCCAGAGCGCGTAGGACTGGAAAACCATGCCTAAGTTGCGTTCCTCGGTGGGCACATTGATTTTGTGTTCAGTGTCCACAAAGGGCACCCCATCGACGGTGATGCGCCCGGAAGTTGGGGATTCCAGGCCGGCGATGCTGTTCAATGTGGTGGACTTGCCACAGCCGCTGGGGCCGAGCAGGGTGAAGAACTCGCCCTCCTTGATGGTGAAGTTGATGTTGTTCAGCACGGTCACGTCGCCGAATGTTTTATGCAGTCCTTGGACGCTTACGTCAGGCATCGGTATGTCCCTTCATGAACATGTTCGCCACAGCGACAAACACGGCGGTAATTGTAATTTGAATCGTGGCCAGTGCTGCCACGGAGCCGGTGTTGCCCTGCACCCAGAGGTCCAGCATGGTGGTGCCAATGACACCGGTGTTGGCCGAAGCCAGGAACAATGCAGCGGAGTATTCCTTCATCATGGTCACGAACACCAGAATGATCGCGCCAACAAAGGCTGGTTTGAGCAGCGTGCGCAAGATGCGGAAGAACGTGCCAAACCAGTCCGCACCTGAGGTGCGGGCGGCGTCGTCGAGCTCGCGGCCAATTTGCATGATGGACGGGGCAATGGAGCCAAACGCCGTGGGCAGTGCGCGCAGCCCGAAGGCAATGATGACAGCCATCAAGGTTCCCTGCACGAGCCCACCGCCGGGCATGAGCGCGAAGACCCAGAAGAACCCGATGCCCACAATAATGCCCGGAATGGCTTGTGGAATCAGCGCCAAATATTCCACGCTGCGCGCAAATTTGAACGGCGAACGCCGGGCAACGAGGACGGCCAGAAGCGCCAAGACACTAACCAGCACTGCGCCCACTGCGGCAATAATCACACTGTTGGTGATTGATTGCACATAGACGGGGAAGGTGAAGACACGGTCGTAGTTGGAGAGGGTGAGCGTGTCGAATGGATTTTGCAGCGGCGTGAAGATCATGGTGAAGGATCTGAAGACCAGTCCCAGGATCGGCAGCAGAGCTCCGAAGACGACGTAGAAGAGGATGGCGATTACCGCGACCCAACGGATTCCCTGGTTCAGTTCAAGGGGACGGGGCCGGGTTGCCTTGCCACGTACTGAAATGAATCGCTGGGAGTTCTTGAGCACCTTGGCCTGGATGGCAACAGTACCGATGGTCACAGCCAGAATGAGGGTGGATGCGGCCCCCAGGATGCCGTAGTCGGGCTGGATCGATTGCAGCCCATTGGTGTACAGGAACGTGGAAAACACCTCAATCCGTACCGGTGTGCCATAGAGCAGCGGCACGCTCAGGGTTTCCAGGGAAACGCTGAAGATCAGGATGGAGCTATAGACAATCGGCGGGCGCAGCATGGGGATGACCACCTGGAAAAGGATCCGCAGGGGCCCGGCACCGCAGACCCGTGCGGCGCTTTCCAGCGAGGCATCGCTCTGGCGCAACGCGTTGGCACAGAATACGTACGCAATGGGGGCCAGACCCACGGCTTCGGTGACAGCCATGCCACCGAGCGAATACAGATTCCACGGGACGAACCCGAAAATCTGCCGGATTTGGACGCTGATGAACCCGGCCGGGCCGTAAAGGGTGATCCAGCCGAAGCCGAGAATCAGTGTGGAGATGAAAAACGGCCATTGCATGGACAGGCCAAGGAGCCTGCCAAAGGGCAGCTTGGTGCGCACCACCAGCACGGCCATGGGAATGGCAATCACCAGGGTCAACACCGTGGTGGAAATGGCGAAGATGGCGGTATTGAGGATCACTTCCCCGAAGCCTGCGTCAGTGAACAGCCGGACGTAGTTGTTGGGGGTCAGCAGCCCGCCGGCCTCGTAAAGCGGCCGGTCGCGGAAGGACTGGTAAAGAATGGGGACGATGGGTGCCAGCACGAAGAGTGCGAGCACCACGAACACGCCATATTGCAGCAGCCGGCCCCTGCCGAGGCCGAAGATCCGGGGATACTTCGGCGCCGGCAGGACGGTGCGGGGCTCCTGCGTTTTATTTGCACGTTCAGTGCGGGTCATAGTCATTGCAAAGCCTGCCTGGTCTCAGTGGGAGAAACGGATCCTAGTGGCCAAGTTTGGCGTCCCATTTGGACACAAACGCTGTGACCTCGGCATCGGGAACCACCTTGTACGGCACATGGATGATGCCGTCCTTTCCGGCGATCTTTTCCACTTCCTGGTACGTGTGGCGCCCTTCTGTCAGCTCCACATTTTCGCGGTAGGAACTGAGCCCACCCTCGGCAACACCGTTCTGGCCCTCTTCGGAGAGCACAAAGTCCAGGAACAACTTTGCGGTGGCCGGGTGCGGGGCTTTGGGAGTAATACCGATTCCGCGGCCCAGCACCACAGTGCCGTCGGTGGGCAGCACAAACTTGACCAGGCCACCGCTGGCGGCCTCGGCCGGGTATCCCACGGCGGAGCTGATGAAGAAGCCGGCCAGGTATTCTCCGGCGAGGATTTTCTCCTTCTGCGTACCCGATGACGTCTCCGGACGGGCCGAAGGAAGAATTCCGTCAAGGTCGGTCCATGCGGCGGCATCACCTTCGGCGAAGGCGTGGGAGACGCTGAATCCCCATGCGCCCTTGACGTCACGGGTGGTGATTTTATCCTTATACGCTGCAGGATCTCCGGCCACGGCCTTGGACAGATCCGCAATGCTGGCCGGGGCCTGCTTCATGAGCGCAGTGTTGTAGGCAATTCCCACCGGGTCCATGGACATGGCCCACACGTTCGGCATCAACTGGGCGAATTCCGGCAGCTGCTTCGTCTCCGGGGAGTCGTAGCTCATCAGGGTGTCAGCCTTGGACGCGTAGCTTGACCAGGCCTGAACCGCGTTGGATACCAGCATGTCTGCCGGCGCTTTGCCGGTGGCCATCTCGCTGAGCTGGCGCTGGAACACCTCGTCACTGTCCAGGTTATCGGCGGACACCTTTGTCCACGGGTATTTGGCCTTGAACGCCTTCAGGATGGGGGCCCAGTTTTCCTGGTCGGTGTTTGAATAGATCGTGAGGCCGCCACCCTCAGCCTTTGATGCCGCAATAATGTCTGCGTAATCAGCAGGATAGTAGCTAGGTGTACCCGAGCCAGCCGCATTCGACGGCGTTCCCCCGGTTGTGGAGCTGCCGCAGCCTGAAAGCGCGGCCGCAAGTCCGGCCGCGCCGAGAACGCCAAGTCCCAGTGCTGAGCGTCGGCTCAGGGAACCGGAGGTGAGAGCGGAAGTACGGAACATGATTCACTCCTTTGTGATGCGGAACACTTGTTTGTGCTGTGTTCATGCTCCGTTTGCTTTCCCAGGACTTCAATCTTTTGGTCGTATTGGTCAAAATGAACGTTTTCCGGCTTATCCGGGTCCACGCTGCGGTCGCCAAGTTGCCGAGATCACACGAACGTCTAGAATGTTCTCTAGAGGAGCTCAATGATGCGCTCAAAGCCCATTTGACTCCACTCCCTCGAAGGACCTAAATACCCATGAAGATTGGAATTCTCACCAGCGGCGGAGACTGCCCTGGCCTCAATGCAGTGATCCGAGGCATCGTGCTGAAAGGCATCAAGAGCTACGGGCATGAATTTGTCGGTTTCCGTGACGGCTGGCGCGGTGTGGTTGAGGGTGATGTCATGGACCTGCCCCGCCAGATGGTCCGCGGCATTTCCAAGCAGGGTGGCACCATTTTGGGCACCTCCCGCACCAACCCTTTCGAAGGCAACGGTGGCCCCGAGGTCATCAAGGCGAACATGGCACGCCTCGGCGTTGACGCCCTGATCGCCATCGGAGGCGAAGGCACCCTCGCCGCGGCCCGGCGCCTCACAGATGCAGGACTGAAAATTGTGGGCGTGCCCAAGACCGTTGACAACGATCTTGACGCCACCGATTACACCTTCGGCTTCGACACGGCCGTACAGATCGCCACCGAAGCCATTGACCGCCTGCGCACCACGGGCGAGTCCCACCACCGCTGCATGATCGCAGAAGTCATGGGCCGCCACGTCGGCTGGATCGCCCTGCACGCGGGCATGTCCACCGGCGCCCACGCCATCCTGATCCCTGAGCAGAAAACCAGCATGGATCAGATTGTTGAGTGGGTGCAGGAAGCCCACGACCGCGGCCGCGCCCCCCTGGTTGTTGTTGCAGAGGGCTTTGTCCCCGACCATCAGGACACCGCCCATTCAGAACGCGGACTGGACACATTCGGCCGTCCCCGCCTGGGCGGCATCAGCGAGCAGCTGGCACCGGAGATTGAGGCACGCACGGGCATTGAAACCCGCGCCACCATCCTCGGCCACATCCAGCGCGGCGGCGTCCCGTCCAGCTTCGACCGCGTGCTGGCCACCCGTCTGGGCATGGCAGCCGTCGATTCCGTGGTGGACGAGCGCTGGGGCACCATGGTTGCGCTCAAGGGCACCGAGATTGAGCACGTCCCGTTCGAGGCCGCCTTGGGCAACCTGAAGACCGTCCCGCAGCACCGCTACGACGAAGCAGCCATCCTGTTCGGCTGACGCTTTTCGCGCAGCCCATTCAGGACTGCAGAGCGCCCCGCAAGCTTGAGTGGCTGCGGGGCGCTACCGTTTAAGCCATGACCTTTGACCTGACTTCGGCCCCCATTGTGCTGCTGGCGTGGGAACGTGGCCTGAATCTGCCCGCCCACGCGCTGCTTTCCGCGGGGGAAGGCTCCCGGCTGACCCACGCCGTCGAATCTCCATCGTTGATGTTCCTGCGGTTGTGGGACAAGTCGCTGCTGACCGGTCCGGCACATTTGCTCGCTGCGGCGGAGGGCTATAGCGATGATGAGCTCAGCGACCACGCGATGATGTTGCGCCTGACCCGGCAGGACGGCGGTCGCGGCCACGGCACACAGGCGCTTTACTTTGCGGATGAGCTGCCCCTGCACCAGCCCGATGACACCGTCCATGTCTCCACCGGCTCGGGTGAGGCCGCGCTGCTGGAGGCGTTGTGCCCGCCTGATGATGTCAATGACGTGGCTTTGGCCAGCCGGGAACACAAGTTCACCGTGATGGCCTCTGAGGCGGACGACGCCGGACCGGTTGCGTGCAGCGCGTATGCCGAGTACGAGGGGCTGCTGGCCCGGCTGGGAACGCTGGTGGCGCCGGGATTCCGGCGCCAGGGCATGGGCCAGCTCGCCACCAGCATTGCCGCCCACGAGGCCCTGGCGGCCGGGCTCATTGTGCAGTGGCGGGCGGATGTAAACAATGCCGCTGCCCATGGCCTGGCCGCCTCGCTGGGTCTTAGTGTTGCGGGGCTACAGACTCAGGTTGCTCTTCAGGGCTCATAAAGCCGGCGTAAATAGCGGACACCTCACGCGGCTTGGCGAAGAAGATTGCCACGGCGGCGCCCAACAACACGGCGGCCGCTGGCAGCAGCGTGGACTGGGCCATCGCAGCGGAGAACCCCGCGTGCAGGAACTCCGGCAACGGTCCGGACGCGCCCGCAGCACCGCCGGCTGTGCCTGCCGGCATCTCGGCGGCAAGCCGTGCGGAGATCAGCGCGGCAATGGCGGCACTGCCCAGGACGGAACCAATCTGGCGTGTCGTGTTGTACACCCCAGCCCCGGCGCCGGCCTCGCGCGGGCCAAGGTTGCGAGTGGCCGTCGTCGACAAGGGGGCCCAAATGCCCGAGCTCGCAATACCCAACAGGGCGCTGGGCAGCAGGAACAACCAGACGGGCGTATCGGGGCTCATGAGCGAGGCCGTCCACGCCAGTGAAATCGACATCAGGATGAAGCCGACGCAGGCCACGTAGCGCGGATTGACCCTGTCCACCAACTTACCAACGAACGGGGCCAGGACACCGGAGAAGACGGCCATCGGAACCATCATGAGTGCGGATTGGGTGGGGCTCATGCCGCGAACCAGCTGATAGTAGAAGAACAGCGGAAGGCTCATGGCGGTCACGCTGAAGCCCATGGTGGTGATGGCGATGTTGGCGAGGGAGAAGTTGCGCACCTTGAACAGGTGCAGCGGAACCAGGGGTTCGCCCTTGTTTACGGCCTGCCAAACAACAAACCCGACGAGGAAAACGATGCCCGCAATGATCATGGCCCAGACGCTCAACGGGCCGGTGATGGTGCCCCAATCGTACGTGGCGCCTTCCTGGATGCCGAAGACGAGCAGGAACAAACCCACGGAACTGAGCAGCACTCCAAGGAGGTCGAACTTGTGGTCATGGGTTTTCAGGGTTGGCACCAGGCGCCAGGCCAGAACGAAGGCGATGACTCCAACCGGGACGTTGACGAAGAAGATCCATTCCCAGCCGAGGCCGTCAACGAGGACGCCACCCAGGATGGGGCCCACCAGCATGGCGACTCCTGCCGTGGCGCCCCACAAGCCCATGGCTGGGCCGCGCTTGTCGGGTGCGAAGATGCGGGTGATGACGGCCATGGTCTGGGGCGTCATCATGGCCGCACCCAGGCCCTGGACCACACGGGCCATGATCAGCATGCCGATGTCGCCGGAGAACCCGCACCATAGCGATGCGAGGGTGAAGACGGTCAAGCCGGAAAGGTAGAGGTTTTTGGGCCCATACTTATCCCCCAGCCGGCCGGTCACCAACAAGGGCACGGCGTACGCCAGCAAATACGCGCTGGTTACCCAAATCACCGAGTTGATGTCGGTGTGCAGGCCTTCCATGATCTTGGGATTGGCCACCGAAACAATGGTTGAATCCACAAGGATCATGAAGAACCCCAGAACAAGCGCCCATAACGCGGGCCACGGTTTTGCCACGGTTTCCATGGGTAATCCTTAGAGTTGAAGAGTTTCGTTCGAGGGTTGTGTGCTGGGTGGGACGTTGGGCCAAGGCAGCGCCCCGTTCTGCAGTTCGGCGCAGAGCGCTTCAAGCCAGCTCAGCTCGGCATTTATCTGGTGCTCCTGGTAGCCCGCATCAATCCAGAAGCGGCGGGGCACCTCCAGCCCCTGCGCCTGCTTTGTCTGGGAGGCCAGATCCGCCAATTCGAGGGACAGCGCCTCCCTGCGGCTCTGCAGCAGCTGCACGACCTCATCTGCGGGAATGTTGTGCGCTTCAGAGAGTGCCTGTGGGAAGCGCGGGTATTCATTGACGGGCACGGCGAGCAGTTCCCGCAGGTCATGCGTCAGCTTGGCCCGGCCCGCTGGCAGGATTGCATAGTTGGTTCGTTCAGGACGGTTGCCGTCCTTGATGGTTTCCGTCGCTTCCACCAACCCTGCATCGGCGAGCCGGCCCACCGCGTGGTACAGGGTGCCCGGGCGCACTTTAACCAGCCTGTCCTCATGCCTGTGCATGAGCAGCTGGTACATCTCGTACGGATGCATGGGCCGTTCTGCGAGCAGGCCAAGTGCGGCCATGGCCAGGGCTGAGAGCTGTTTCATGGCCATCTCCACATCCTTCTGGCACGCATTGGTACAGTTCTTGACCATCCGCAGGTGCCCTCTGTGACGGGTGCCTGCGTTTTATTCCAACTGAAGTATTCCACGTGGAATAGTCAGCGCCTAGAAAATCAGGCCGGCTGCGACCGGACTCACATTTTTATTTGGTCCACGCCCCCCCGAACGACCCAAGGACCAAACGCGCCAGCGGATGGTCCCTGGGAGGGGGCGGGTGGGCCCACGCCCCCGAGGGACCCAAGGACCAAACGCGCCAGCGGATGGTCCCTGGGAGGGGGCGGGGACTAGCGCGGTGTGCGCAGGAATCCTGTTTGGCGACCCACGACCTGGCCGGCGTCAGTGGCCACGATGATTTCCTGGTTGGCAGGGTAGTGCTCGCCGTCGTCGTTCACCGTCAGGACCGCGTTCGGGTCAACGTTGCGTTTGATCAGCGCCAAAGCGATCGGGCCCATTTCATAGTGCTGCGCCGCGGAGGTCACTGTGCCCACCACGCGATCATCCAGCACCACTTCGCTGCCGGCGGCTGGAAGCGTATGCAGGGAACCGTCGAGTTGCAAGAACACCAGTCGTCGGGGCGGGCGGCCCAGGTTGTGCACGCGCGCAATGGTTTCCTGACCCTTGTAACAACCCTTGCTCAAGTGCACCGCGGTGCGGATGAGGTCCAGCTCGTGTGGAATGGTCTTTTCGTCCGTTTCAGCACCATTGCGGGGACGCCAGGCAGCCACGCGCAGCGCCTCTGCAGCCCACGCTCCGGCCAGCGGCCGATCACCAACAGCTGTCTCCAGCTCTGCGCGCGGCACCAGGTATTCACGCCACGGCCGTTCCAGGCCAGGGTGCTTGTCCTCCGGGGTGGCACTGTAGTTGTATCCACCGGCGCCAACGGCGGGCCATGGGTCAACCCAGACAAGATGCTTCTCCCATTCCGGAACTTCAACCGAGGAACCCAGCACCGCCCAGTCAGCGGAAACGTCGGCCGCCTCGACCCGAAGCGTAAACCTCATGGAGTTCAGCCACTGCGCCAGCGGTTCGGCTTCGGCAGTCTCCACGATCAGCCAAGTGGTCTCGCCGTCGTCCACCACGTGGGCATCATATTCAATGCGCCCCTGGATGGTGAGCAGCAGCAATTCCGTACCCACGTGCGCAGGCAGCTTTGTGACGTCCTGGCTGGAGAGGGTGTTCAGCCAACTCAACCGGTCGGGCCCGGCCACCGTTACCACCCCTCGGTGGGAGAGATCCACGACGGCGGTCCCCGGCTTTCCGAGGTATCCGGCCAGCAGCCGCTGTTCCTTGTTGGGATCCCCATAGTGAGCGGCAACGCCTGCATCCAGACCTCCCGCTTCGACGGCTCCGGAACGGTTCAACAAAGGACTCAAATAGCTCATATCCGGTGCAACACCTTCCATTAGCGCCCTATTCCGGGGCTGCCTGTATGTTCTCGTTTTGGATGTCATTTTCCCAGTTTCGTGTCACCAGCGTGTCACCGTTCTCAATTTCGTGCCACTAGTGATTGGACCGGTTGTGGTTGACTGCAAGACGGGGACTCACCTGCTAATAGTTGTATGCGCGTCCTGCAAAGGGAACCCCGATCGGGGCGCCCGGGGCGAGGTCCAGGCTGTCACCGAGATCTGCAATCGACGCACGCTCGTTGACCAGCGCACAAGTGGGCTCTTCGGACATCCGGTGGGGGTGAG
>JBBPZC010000192.1:0-5283 GCA_038199275.1 Actinomycetales bacterium | reverse complement strand
GGGATGGCGGTGGCCCTGCTGGTGTTGGTGACGGTCTATGTGGAAATCAAGGCACGACGTCCCCACACCCTCCCACCACTCGCAAGCTCGTGACGGGCCCCTCGGGCGAGTGGGCCCAGTCCCGTCGATTGGGCGCGGTGCTCAGCCGTCCCAGGGGAAGATGACGCCCTCGCCCACTACCTTCAGGGAAAGTTCCGTGCCGGGGCGCGCCAACATGGCGTTCCAGTGACGGATGTTGATGACCTCGCCGCCCACGGGCTGGTGCGGGTCCAGGGGATGCTCGGCGTCGACGAGGATGGGTTCGAGCTGGAGGCGGACGGTGGTTTCGGGGCCGAAGTAGTCGGTGTCCACCACACGGCCGCGGATGGGACCGCCGCTGGAAATGCGGATTTGCTCCGGGCGCAGCATCAGGTGCACCTTGCCTTGGACGGTGGGTCGGCGCACCGGGATACCGCCCAGCGAACACAGCGCCAAGGATCCCTCCAGCCAGGCTTCGATGATGACGGCGTCACCCAGGAATTCGGCGGTGGCCCTGTCGGCGGGGCGGGTGTAGACGACGAAGGGGCTGCCGATCTGGGCCAGTTTTCCGTCGCGCATGACGGCCACCTGATCGGCGAAGCTGAGCGCCTCGGCCTGGTCGTGCGTGACGAGGATGGTGGTGACCCCGGCCTGCTCGAGCGTTTCGGAGACGGCCTTGCGGGTGGCGACGCGCAGGCCCGCATCGAGGGCGCTGAACGGCTCATCCAGGAGCATCAGCTCGGGCTGGCGGGCCAGCGCCCTGGCCAGGGCCACGCGTTGCTGCTGCCCGCCGGAGAGCTGGTGCGGGCGGCGTTTGGCGTATGAGGCGTCCATGGACACCATTTCCAGCAGCTCCCCCACGCGCAGGGCTGCAGCCTTGCCGCGCAAGGGCAGCCCGAAGGCGATGTTGGCGCCGACGCTCAGGTGCGGGAACAGGGCGCCGTCCTGTGCCACGTATCCCACGCTGCGTTTGTGCGCCGGGATCCATTTCTCGGCTCCGGCGACCTCTTCGCCGCCCAGGGCGATCCTGCCCTTGTCGGGTGCGGAGAAGCCGGCAATGAGGCGCAGCAGTGTGGTCTTGCCGGAACCGGACGGGCCCACAATGGCCGTGGTGCGGCCCTGTGCAACGGCCAGATCAACACCCTTGAGCACCCCGGTGCCGCCGAATCCCTTGTGGACATCTGTGACCTGCAGGTGGTCCGGGACGTCGCTGGAATCATGGACAAAGGTGAGGCGTTCGGCCGTGCCGGGGGCGGGGCCGCCACGGGTGCGGCGACCGCTGTGGTTTGTTGTGGTCTTTGGTGCGCCGGCTTCGGTAGCGCTCTTGGTAGCGCTCTTGGCGGACGCGCCTTCGGGGATGCCGCTTTCGGGGATGCCGCCTTCGGGCGCGCCTTCGGAGATGCCGCCTTCGGGGATGCCGCTTTCGGAGGCGGGTTTTGGCTGCGGGGCGGGGACGTTGCTGGATTGGGTGGTCATTGGCCGGCCGCCTTCTTGGATTGCACAAAGAGTAGATAGGTCATGGGCGCCGACAGCAGGATCATCAGCAGCGCATAGGGCGCCGCCCCCATGTAGTCGATTTCACTGCTCAACGACCAAAATTGGGTTGCCAGTGTCCGGGTGCCATTGGGCGCCAGCAGCAAGGTGGCCGTCAGCTCGTTGACGATCCCCAGGAAGACCAAGGCCGCGCCACCGGCAGCTGCCGGAGCGGACAGTCGCAGGGTGACCCGCAGGAACGCGACCAGCGGGGGCTTGCCCAAAGCTTGGGCGGCTTCGTCGAGTTCGTGGGGGACCTGCGCCAGTCCGGCGCGCAGATTCACGAGCGCCCGCGGCATGAACAACAGCGCATACGCTGCCACCAGCACCACCGCACTTTGGTAGATGGCGGGCAGGTTGTGAACCGTGATGGTCACCAGGGCCAACGCCACAACAATGCCCGGCATGGAACTGGAGATGTAATTCACGCCCTCGAGAACCTTGCTCACGGGTCCGGGATGGCGCACCACCAGATAGGCCAACGGGAACGCCAGCACCGTGGTCAGCAGCGCACCGGCCAGGCCGTAACCGAGTGTCTGCAGCAACGCCTGCCCGAGATCGGCGCGGTCCCAGATGGCGGAGCCACCAGCGATCAGCCAACGGCCAACATGCCACAGCGGCACCCCCACGGCCAGCACTGTCACGGCCGCCAACCCAAGCTGGGCCGGCACATGGAGCAGGCCCATGCCCAGCCGCTGCGGATTGGACTGCACTCCGGCACCCACCCGCGCGTAGCGGGCGCTGCCGCGCGTCCGGGATTCGGCCAGCAGGAGCAGCAGGCAGAAAAGCACCAGGACGCTGGCCAGCATGTTCGCGGCGGCACCGTTGAAGGTGGATCTGAACTGGTCGTAGATGGCGGTGGTGAATGTATCGAAGGCGATCATGGCAAAGGCGCCGTACTCAGCCAGCAAATGCAGCGAGACCAACAGCCCACCGCCCGCGGCGGCAAGCCTGAGCTGAGGCAGCACCACCTTGAAAAACACTCTCCACGGCCCCAGACCCAGCGACGCCGCAGACTGCTCCAAGGCAGGATCGAGCCGGCTCAGCACGGCCGCCACGGGAATGTACACGAGCGGGAAATAGGACAACACCGAGATCAGCACGCCGCCAAAAATCCCGCCGAGAGAAGGAATGGCACTGACCCATGCGTAACTGTTCACGAATGCGGGGATGGCCAACGGGGCAGCAAGCAGCACCGCCCACACCTTGTGTCCGGCCAGCCGGGTGCGCTCCACCAGCCACGCCCCGCCAATGCCAATCACCACGCACAACGGCACGGTGATCAACACCAGCGAAACTGTGTTCAGCAGCAATTCGCCAACGCGCGGCCGGAACACCAGCGCCACGATGGACTCCCACCCGGTGTTCGCGGTGGCAACCACCACGAATCCCAGCGGCAGCAGCGAAAAGAGCGCTATGAGAAGAGAAAGAACGACAACGGGCCAGGGGCCGAGGCGTGCGCCCCGGCCCCCAGCCGTCTTCGGTGAGACTGCGGCACCCGAGGTGGGTGCCGCCGTCGTACTTTGCTTGGAATTCACTGAACCTACAGTAGACCAGCCTGGGTCATCAGATCGGTGACCTTCGCGGAATTGAGCTTGGCGGGATCGATCTTGGGTGCCTGTAGCTCGGCCAGCGGGGTCAGCTTGTCATTGGCGGCGACGTCGGAGCCGACCGGGTATTCGAAGCTGGTGCCGGTCTGCAGAACCATCTGGCCAGCCTTGCCGGTGACGAATTCAAGGAACTTCTGGGCGCTGTCCTGGTGCTGGCTGGAGGCCAAAACGCCGCCGCCGGAGATGGAGACGAAGGCGCCCGGATCTTCATTCTTGAAGTAGTGCAGGGCCACATTCTTGGAGTTTTCGCCGGTCTTGGCCTGATCGCCGAACCAGTAATAGTGGTAGATGACGGCGCCCTCAATTTCGCCGGCGTTGACAGCCTTCATGGCAGTGCTGTTGCCCTTGTACGACTTGAAGTTCTCCTTCATGGCCTTGAGCCAGGACAGTGTGGCGTCCTCGCCCTTGAGCTCGAGCATGGCGGAAATGATGGCCTGGAAATCGGCGCCGGACGGCGAAGCACCCCAGCGGCCCTTCCACGAGGAGTCGGCCAGGTCCATGACCGACTTGGGCAGCTGGTCCTCTTTCAGCTTCGTCTTGTCGTAGGCGAAGACGGTGCTGCGGGCGGCAATGCCGGTCCACTTGTTGGTGGAGGGTCGGTACTGCGCAGGGACCTGCTCCTGGACCTTTTTGCTGACATCCGCGAAGAGCCCGGCGTTCTCAACCTGCGTCATTGCGGGTGAGTTCTCCGTCAGGAAGACGTCCGCAGGCGATTTGGCACCCTCGGCAATGATCTGGTTGCTCAGCTCAAGGTCACTGCCCTGACGCATGGTCACCTTGATGCCGGTTTCCTTGGTGAACTCATCCACCCAGGCCTGTGTCAGTGATTCGTGCTGGGCGTTGTAGACCGTGATCGCATCCGTTGCACCGCCGGCGGCGCCGGTGCTCGTGGCCGGGGCGGTTGAGCCGCCGCACGCTGCCAACGCGAACAGTGACGCGCCGGCCAGTGCGGCCACCGCGGTCTTGCTGAATTTGTTTCCGAACAACGACTTCATAGGGCCCTCTTGGCGGTAGAGAAATTAGGGAACGTTAGTTGATCGTATTCCATGCAAGGACAGGCTCGCCTCACTTGGGACACAACTGTGACGCAGCTCTCATTCGGCGTTGCGACTTTTTCCGCCTCGTTGCGATGCAAACCCTTGGGTTACCCGTCGGTACGTGACGGTTTGTGCAGCAGCTGCCCTGCTTCGGTGACGTGCCGGCGCACAATCCCTGATTTAAGTTCGACGCCGGACACCTCCCCTATTCCCAGCCGCACCAAAGCGAGCGCTTCCGAGGCGGCCGCGAGGGCGTTGCCGGAGCGAGAGAGCTCGCGGTGCACGTCGTTGAGGTAACCGCCGGTGCCGAGCGGGATTTCGGCGCCCTCACTGGGCGCCATGGCCTGGGCTTCCATCACGATGGCACGCACGGCGGGGAGGAGATCGGCGAGCTCGTTGGCAATCAACACCATGGCTTGATATTTATCCGCCGCCTGCCCGGCGGTATCGGCGCCGGGCTCAGCTTCGGCCAGCCCTTCGAGCATCTGGTGGAAACGGTCAAGCCCGCGCCTGAAGCGGTCGTGGTCTCGGCGCCAAACGCCCTTGCCGAGTTCAGCGTCGTCGCGTTTGGCTTGACGGGAAGCGCAAAAAAGATTCTTGAACATTCGTGGTTACAAGTACTGTCCGGGACCCGCGGAGTCCGCGGGGCCGGTGGCGGACATGCCCGGGCCGGTGGCGCCTGCGCCAGATGCTCCGGGTGTGGACGCACGTTGCGGTTCGCCATTTTCGCCCACCACGACGCCGGGTGCAATCACGGTTCCGGGCGGCAGCTGATGCATGGCCAGCCGGGCAGCGGTCTGCTGATTCGCCATGGTTTGGGCGGCCAACGCAGTCTGGATCCCGTGGAAGAGTCCTTCCAGCCAGCCGACCAGTTGGGCCTGGGCAATGCGCAATTCCGCATCCGTCGGAGCTTTTTCATCCGTCAGCGGCAGGCTCAAGCGGTGCAGTTCTGCAACGAGCTCCGGGGCCAGCCCGTCCTCCAGTTCCGCAATGGAGGCGTGGTGGATTTCAGCGAGACGCGCGCGTGCGGCGTCGTCGAGCGGGGCACTTTTCACCTCATCGAGGAGCTGTTTGACCATGGTGCC
>JBBPZC010000191.1:0-22700 GCA_038199275.1 Actinomycetales bacterium | reverse complement strand
GGCTGGGTCAACTACAACGGCCTGCAGCTGCTGACCTACTTCATCACCGTCTTCATCGCCGCACCCCTGGCCATCATCACCGGCCTGCGCATGTCCGGTGCCTGGCCCAAGAACGCCACCACGCTGAACAGGATCTACCCCATCCAGGCAGCCCGCGCCCTCCACTTCCCGGTCATGCTCTACTTCGTTGCGTTCATCATCATCCACGTGACCCTGGTCCTGGCCACCGGCGCCCTGCGCAACCTCAACCACATGTATGCCTCCTCCGACGCCGTGAACTGGTGGGGGTTTGGCATCTTCGCCGCATCCCTGGTGGTCCTGGCCGCCGCATGGTTCCTCGCCCAGCCGCTGTTCCTGCGCCCCGTGGCATCGCTGATGGGCAAGGTCACCAAATAGTACGACGGCGGAGCCCACCACGGTGGGTCCGCCACCCCTCGAGATGGCCACCGCCACCTCCACCACTTGGGCCGCAATGAAGCGGCAGAAGGAGCCACCATGTTTCAGTCCACCCCAGACCAGCAGGCAATTGTGGAGATGGTGCGCGACTTTGCGGCCACCGAGCTTGCCCCGCACACGGCCGAATGGGATGAGAACAAGCACTTCCCGGTGGACGTGCTGGCGCAGGCCGGCTCCCTGGGCAGGGGCGGGATCTACGTGGGGGAGGAGTACGGCGGTTCCGGCATGAGCCGGGCCGATGCGGTGCTGATCTTTGAAGAGCTAGCAGCCGTGGACCCCAGCATCGCCGCCTACATATCCATCCACAACATGGTCGCCTGGATGATCGATGCGTTCGGCAACGACACCCAGCGCGCCGCCTGGCTCCCCGGTCTCACGGCCATGACCGAGTTGGGCAGCTACTGCCTGACCGAGCCCGGTGTGGGCTCCGACGCGGCTGCACTGAGCACCCGCGCCGTCCGCGACGGCGACGACTACGTCATCAACGGCACCAAACAATTCATTTCCGGAGCAGGTTCCTCCGCCTGGTATGTGGTGATGGTCCGCACGGCGGACAAGGGCGCGAAGGGGATCACCGCCGTCGTGGTTCCCCATGACGCCCCCGGGCTCAGCTTTGGTGCCAATGAAAACAAGATGGGTTGGCGGGCCCAGCCCACCCGCCAGGTCGTCTTTGACAATGTGCGCATCCCCGTCGCGAACCGGCTCGGCGAGGAGGGCGACGGTTTCGGCATTGCCATGAAGGGCCTGAATGGTGGCCGCGTGAACATTGGTGCCTGTTCCCTGGGCGGCGCCCGGACGGCGCTGGAAAAGTCCGTCGTGTACCTGAAGGAACGGCAGGCGTTTGGCGGCCCGCTGATTGACAAGCAGCACCTGCTGTTTCAAATTGCGCAGATGGAAACGGATTTGGAGACCTCCCGGACCATGCTCAAGCGCGCCGCACACGCCCTGGACACCGGATCCCCGGACACCGTCAAGCTGTGCGCCATGGCCAAACTCGTGGCCACCGACGCCGGTTTCACCGTGGCGAACCAGGCCCTGCAACTGCACGGCGGCTACGGCTACCTCAGCGAGTACGGGCTGGAAAAGATCGTCCGCGACCTGCGTGTGCACCAAATTCTTGAAGGCAGCAATGAAATCATGAGCTTGATCATTGGTCGTCTGGCCGTGGAGCGTTAAGAAGTGGAGGATGAAGACATGGAACACAACGAAGTTCTTGTGCAGCGCGACGGCGCCTTGGGCCAGCTGATTCTCAACCGGCCCAAGGCCATCAACGCGCTGAACCACGGCATGGTCCTGGCCGTTGCCGCCGCCCTGGACGAGTGGGAAAAGGATGATGCCGTCTCCACCGTTGTCATCTCCGGTGCCGGTGAGCGGGGGTTGTGTGCCGGCGGGGACATCGTCTCGATTTACCATGATGCCCGGACCGGCGGGCATTCCAGCGAGCAGTTCTGGCGCGACGAGTACCACCTCAACGCACGCATCCGCCGCTATCCCAAGCCCATTGTCACCCAGATGGACGGCGTCGTTTTGGGCGGCGGTGTGGGGATCTCCGCGCATGCCTCGCACCGGATTGTGACCGAACGTTCCCGGATCGGCATGCCGGAGACGGGCATCGGCTTCGTCCCCGACGTGGGCGGGACGTACCTGCTCTCCCGTGCGCCGGGCGAGCTGGGCACGCACGCCGGGCTGACCGGTGGCATGGTCAGCGGCGCCGACGCCATTCTCATGGGCCTGGCCACGCACTACGTTGACTCCGCGCTGCTGCCCACACTGGTGGCCGAGCTGTCCGAGCGGGAGGCAGGCTCCGTCGTCGCCCGTCATGGGCAGGTTCCGCCGGAATCCGCGCTCGCCCGGCAGCGCTGGTGGATTGATGAGTGCTATGCCCCGGACGACGTCGGGACCATCCTCGAGCGGTTGGCCCGCGTTGCGGATCCGGCGGCCCAGAAGGCTGCGGAGACCATCGCTGCCAAGTCGCCGACGGCCGTGAGCGTGGCCCTGGCAGCGCTGCGCCGGGCACGGGCACTGGGATCGCTTGAAGAGGTCCTGAACCAGGAACTGCGGGTGTCGCTGCGAGCCCTGCGCTGGCCTGATTTTGCCGAAGGCATCCGGGCACAACTGGTGGACAAGGACCGGAACCCGACCTGGTCACCGTCGAGCTTCGCGGAGGTGTCCCCGGCAGTTGTTGAGGCGGCGTTTGCGGATTTGGGTGCGCGGGAGTTGGGGCTGGCGGCACCGCTGGGAGAAATGGTTTTGTAAGGACGTTTCCGTGACAATGTGCAAGGGAGTAGGGCCATGAGCAACGAAACGACTGATCACCGGGACACGAAGGTCGCCTTTATTGGGCTGGGACACATGGGCGGGCCCATGGCGGCCAACCTGGTGGCGGCAGGATATCCGGTGACGGGATTTGATGTGGTGCCGGCCGCGCTTGATTCGGCTGCGGCGGCGGGTGTGGTGGTGGCCGAATCCTCGGCCGCAGCCGCGGACGGTGCCGATGTCATCATCACCATGCTGCCCGCCGGCAAGCACGTCTTTGCCGCGTTCGAAGGTGAGGGTGCCGGTGGCGGATTGCTCGCCGCGGCCAAGCCCGGCGCCTTGTTCCTTGAATGTTCCACCATTTCCGTGGACGACGCCCGCGCCGCGCACGAGATGGTGCTGGCCAGCGGACACCGGGGGCTGGACGCTCCTGTCTCCGGCGGAGTCATGGGCGCCGAGGCCGGAACGTTGACGTTCATGGTGGGTGGTTCGGAAGAGGATTTTGCTTCCGCCGGGCCGTTGTTCCAGGTCATGGGCAAGCGGATCGTGCTGTGTGGCGGCCCGGGTGCCGGTCAGGCCGCGAAGGTTTGCAACAACATGATCCTGGGCGTGTCCATGATCGCGGTCAGCGAGGCCTTCGTCCTGGGCGAGAAGCTGGGGCTCACACACCAGGCCCTGTACGATGTGGCAGCCAACGCGTCCGGACAATGCTGGGCGTTGACCACCAACTGTCCCGTCCCCGGGCCCGTTCCCACCAGCCCCGCCAACCGCGACTACCACCCCGGATTCGCCGGGGCACTCATGGCCAAGGACCTGGGCCTGGCCGTTGAGGCACTGAACTCGACAGGCGTGGACGCCGTGATGGGGCGCTCGGCGGAAGAAATTTACCGCGAATTTGCTTTGGAGGGCGGAGCCGGAACCGACTTCTCGGGCATCATCAACACCATCCGTGCGGCTTCGGACAATGCCGCTTCGGACGGCGCCACATCGGACTGACACCTTTTTGCCCGGCTGGATCGTTCCGTGAAGTGAACATCTTGCCTAGCTGGATATGCCCTTGAACCGAACCGAACTGAACGGAACTATTTTCATGACGCAGTATTCCCTGATCCTGACCGAACAACACGGCCGGGTGGGCCTGATTACGCTCAACCGTCCCGAAGCACTGAACGCACTGAGCGATGCCATGGGCCAGGAAATTCTGGCCGCCGCACGGGCCTTTGACAACGATCCCGGAGTGGGTGCCATTGTCATCACGGGTTCCGCCCGGGCCTTCGCGGCCGGCGCCGACATCAAGGAGATGGCGCAGAAGTCATCAGTGGAGATGTACGTCTCCGACTGGTTCTCCGTCTGGGATCAGCTGGCCCGGGTGCGCATCCCCATGATCGCTGCCGTGGCCGGCCACGCTCTGGGCGGTGGTTGCGAGTTGGCCATGATCGCCGACTTCATCATCGCGGCCGAGAATGCCAAGTTTGGCCAGCCCGAAATCAAGCTCGGTGTCATCCCCGGCATGGGCGGTTCGCAGCGGCTGACCCGTGCCATCGGCAAGGCCAAGGCCATGGAAATGGTGCTGACGGGCCGTGTCATGGGGGCCGTGGAAGCCGAGCAGGCCGGGCTTGTTGCCCGGGTTGTGCCGGCGGAGTCACTGCTGGAGGACGCTATGGCAACAGCGGAGACCATTGCCTCAATGTCCAAACCCGTGGCCATGATCGCGAAGGAAGCCGTCAACGCGGCGTACGAGATGACGTTGGCCGAAGGCGTCCGGCACGAACGCCGCGCGATTTACTCCTGCTTCGCCACGGAAGACCAGAAGGAAGGCATGGCAGCGTTTGTGGACAAGCGACCCGCCGAATTCAAGCACCGCTAAGGTCGGATCCTCGAGATTCCAGACGCTGCAGCACCTTTCGGGCCCTTTTCTCAGACGCTGCAGCACGCAATCCCTTGACTATATCCGCACTCCTTCTCCGCGCTCCTTCTCTGGCGGAGTGGTGGGCGAGGGCCCGAGTTGGTGATTGGCCCAAAGGCATGTACTGTTGAGGACGCAACGCGGGGTGGAGCAGTTCGGTAGCTCGCCGGGCTCATAACCCGGAGGTCACAGGTTCAAATCCTGTCCCCGCAACCAGATGAGGAAAACCCTCGGCCAGACGGCCGGGGGTTTTTCGTTTCCCGGACCAGCACCCGGATACTTGAACCGGCCCTTATTGGCCTCCGATCGAATGTGCGCTCGATGGTGGGTCGGTGGGTTTTGGTGGACCTTGGACTGAAGGGAGTGGTGGTGGTCATGCCAGCAGAAGACGTGCCGCAGCGGCCCGCGTTGGACAGTACGTTGACCGGCGCCGAATTCTCCCGTTGGTACTGGTTGAAGACTGAGCTGGCAGGTTTTGCCCGCAGCCATGCGCTTGTCACGACAGGCAGCAAGGAACAACTTGCCCTGCGTGTCGAGGCGTTTCTTGACGGCCGGCAGCAACCGGCGCGTCCGGCAGCAAAGCGCACCGCCACCCGGCAGCTCAGCGGTCCCGTGGCCGCCGACACGGCCATCCCGGCGGGCCAGCGCTGCAGCCAGCTGCTCCGTGTTTGGTTCGAGCAGCAGCTGGGCCCCGGGTTCACATTCGATACCCACATGCGGGAGTATTTCGCCGCTGCCGATGGAACAACCACGCTCGCGGACGCACTTAGCTGCTGGCACACCACACGAAATGCGCCGGCGTCCCAGATCGGCCGCCAGTTCGAGCTCAATCTATTCACCCGCGCCTGGTTTGCCGGCAATCCAGGCGGGACCCGCGAGCAGATGCATACCGCATGGCAGCTCCAGCGGGCGCTGCCCAAAGATTTGCGACCCTGAACCACCGTCTTCGCGGCGGGCACCGAGCGCCTGTGGTCAGGCAGGGTAAAGGAGCACTTCTGCGGCCTTGACCACGAAGAACACCTCGATCCCCGGCAGCAAGCCAAGCTCGGCGACGGCGGCAGGGGAGACGTCCGCGGCCAGTTTCCCGGCCCGGACCCGGATGTGTCCGCCCTGCGGTTCCAGCTCGTCCACCGCCACCTTGAAGACGTTGCGCGGGCTTCCGGCCGGCGGAGCCAGGAACACTGACACGGCCGACGGCGGGAACGCCGCCAAGCCGTCCCGCCCACCGAATGCGTCGTCCCCGGACACACCCACAGCGCCGCTGCCGACGGGCTGGCCGGCGACCTGGCCGCCGTCGGACATTAAAAGAGTGGCGCCGGAGAGTGAACCAGTCAGGACATTGAGCCCGGCGAGCGATGCGGCGAATGCGCTGCGCGGATGGGACAGCACGGTGGCCGTGGGGCCGGATTCCACGATGCGCCCGGCCTCCATGATGATGATGCGGTCGGCGAGCATGAGTGCGTCCAGGACGTCGTGCGTGACGATGATGGCGCGGCGGCCGGCCAGCACCCGCTTGAGCAGGCTGCGCAGAAACGGTGTGCTGTTCACATCCAGGGCTGCCATGGGTTCATCGAGCAGGAGCAGTTCGGGTTCCGTGGCCAGCGCCCGGGCGAGCGCGACGCGCTGCGCCTGCCCGCCGGAGAGTTCTGCCGGCATCCTCCCGGACAACTCCACCAAATCCACCTCAGCCAACCAGCGGCGGGCGGTCTCGCGGCTGGTCCTGCGGCCGGCGCCTTGGGAGCGCGGGCCAAAAGCCACATTGTCCAAGACATTCAGGTGCGGAAAAAGTAGCGGCTCCTGCGCCAAGACCCCTACTCCACGCTCGTGCGGGGGCAGCCATGTGGTGCCGGGGGAGAGCCGAAACAGGGCACGCCCGTCCAGGGTTGCCGTGCCGGAATCGGGCTTGAGCAGACCCGCCAGCATCTGCACGGCGGTGGACTTTCCCGCGCCGTTGGGTCCCATGATGGCCAGCGTTTCGCCCGGTGCCACGTGCAGCGACAGGTCCACGTTTCGGGACGCAAGGGTTGCGGTGAGTTCAAGACTCATGCGGCACCAGCCCGTCCTGCAGCGGCCGCCCCTGCGCCTTCACCGCTACCGGAGTCCCCGCTAGGGCCGGAGTCCCCGCTAGGGCCGGAGTCCCTGCCAGCGCCGGAGTCCCTGCCAGAGCCGGATACAAGTGCGCGCAGCGGTGACTTTGGGGCCCGGTATGTCAAGGCCACCACCACGATGGCCACGGCGATGAGCAGGAACGAGAGCGCCACCGCGGCGTCCGGGTCCGTCTCGCGCTGCAGGTAGATCTCCAGCGGGAGAGTGCGTGTGACGCCCTGCAGGCTGCCGGCAAATGTCAGCGTGGCACCGAATTCTCCCAAACTGCGGGCAAAGGAAAGCACCGCCCCGGAAATCAGGCCAGGCAGCACCAACGGGATCGTGACGCGGCGCAACACCGTCCCCGGCCGGGCGCCCAGCGTGGCGGCCACCGCCTCGTATTTGTTCCCGGCGGTGCGCAGCGTTCCTTCCAGACTGAGCACCAGAAAAGGCAGTGCCACAAACGTCTGCGCCATAATGACCGCCGTGGTGGAAAACGCAATGTTGATGCCCACCAACTGCAGCGACTGCCCAATCAGTCCCGATCGGCCAAAGGTGTACAGCAGTGCCAGCCCGCCCACCACCGGCGGCACCACCAGCGGGAGCAGAGTCAAGGCGCGCAAAATACGCTGGCCAAAAAACTGCGCCCGGGCCAGCAACAGTGCCAGGGGCACGCCAAAAATGATGCACAGCACGGTGCTTGCGGCGGCCGTTTTCAGGCTCAATATCAGGGCCGCCACGGAGGAATCCGAGCTGATGAGAGGCAGAAAATTTCCCCAATTGACCTGCGACACCATCCCGGTCAGCGGCAGCAGAATGAACAGCGCGCCCAATGCGGCGAGAACATAAATCCAGGCCGGCACCCCGGTGTACTGCCATGCACGACGCCGTGTCCCGTGTTGGGAGCGCCCGTCACCTTTTCGGCCGGACGCGGCGGCGGCTCCCGGCCCGGTATCCGGGTGGGCCGGTCCGCCGTCGTACTTTCCGGGAATGTTAGGGTGCGTCAAAACCGGCGTCCTGGAGAACTTTTTGTCCCTGGGGGCCGGTCACGAGGGACATGAAGGCGTGGGCTTCGGTGGGTGCAGCTGTGCCTTTCACGGCGGCGATCGGATAGTGATTGACGGTTGGTTGATCCAGCCCAAGGGGGACGGCCTTGACCTTGCTGCCGGCGGTCTTGGCATCGGTGACATAGACCAGGCCGGCGTCGGCCTCGCCGGAGGTGACCTTGCCCAGGACGCTGGTGACGTTCAGTTCCTCACTGACCGGGTTGAGTGTGAGGCCGGCGGTCTTGGCGTCAGACGCGCTGGCGGCGCCGCACGGCACTTGCGGGGCGCAGGTCACAAGTTTCACGCCCGGTCTGGCGGCATCGGCGAAGGAGGTGATGTTCGCGGGGTTGTTGGGCGGCACCACCAGCGTCAGGACGTTGCTGGCGAAGTCAATGGGGGAGCCGGCGACCAGCCCGGCGTCGCTGAGTTTCTTCATGTTTGCCTGATCGGCCGAGGCGAAGACGTCTGCTGGTGCGCCTTCCTTAATTTGGATGGCCAGTGTGGCGGAGCCATCGAAGGCCAGCGACACGTTGACTTCGGGATTGGCGGCCTCAAACCGGGTGGCCAGCTCGGTGAACGTGCTCTTCAAGGAGGCTGCCGCGAAGACATTGAGGGTGCCGGAGAGCTCGTTGAGATGTTGGTTGGTGGTGCCTTGTCCCGGGCCTGTGTCCGCGGCGGGAGCGCAAGCGGAAAGACCCATGGCCAGCAGTGCACCAACGGTGGCGAGTACTGCCGAGCGGCTTCGGCCCGAGGGCTTCGTGGCGGCGCGGGCGGAACTGGTGAACAATTTCATGCGGGGCTGCCCTTGGCCGGCACTTCGATGATGACGTTCGTTGACTTCACTACGGCGGTAGCCACGGATCCGGGTTCCAGCCCCAGATCGCGGACGGCCTCGCTGCTCATGAGTGAGACCACGCGGAAGGGACCGCACTGCATCTCCACTTGGGCCATGACCTTGTCCATGACAATGTTCGTCACCAGCCCCACCAACCGGTTCCGGGCCGAACTGCCGACGCCGGCGGGGTCGTTGGGCAGTTGTGCCTGCTTCTTGGCCAGCGCTGCCAGCTCGACGCCGTCCACCACCATCCGGCCCTGCTGGTCCTTGTTCCCGGTCAGCGTGCCATTGTCCAGCCACCGCCGGACAGTGTCATCACTGACGCTCAGAAACCGGGCTGCCTCGGAAACGCGAATGAATGCCATATCCGCAGTCTAAACCCTCAAATACGGAAAATCTACGGAGACTATTCCGCAAATGCGCTTAGCGCACGTGCCTGGCCCCCGTTCCGGTACGCGCTGTTCCTACAGCCCTGCGCCTACAATCCTGCCCCTACAGCGCAGCCAAACGATCCGAGAGTTTCATATGTTCCGGGTTCACCACCCGCGCCTCCGGATGGTCAATGTGCCATGCCAGGATGGCATGGGCGGCGCCGGCAAAACGAATAGTTGTCCCAAACGACGGCACCAGGGATTTGATCCGCGAATTATCAAAAATGACCGAGTGGGCTTTGTCGCCCAGCAGCCCCGGCCCCAAATCCGGGGCGACGGACGCGATTTTCTCGCTCGCCACATGGACCAGCAGGGGATCGGTGACGCCGGCCGCCGTCGCAACGCTGCGGTACACGGCGTCCCACGGCAGAACGTCGTCGGAGGTGATGGTGAAGGCCTCACCCGCCACAGGCAAGCCAAAGAGCCCCACGAATCCCACAGCGAAATCATCGGTGTGCGTCAGGGTCCACAACGAGGTCCCGTCACCATGCACCACCACCGGCAGTCCCGCACGCATCCGGTGCACATCGGTCCAGCCGAACAGCAGCGGCAGCCGGGTGTGGTCATATGTGGAGGAGGGGCGCACGATCGTGACCGGGAATCCGTCCTCCCGGTACGCCGCCGTGAAGATCTCCTCACAGGCGATTTTGTCCCGCGAATACTGCCAAAACGGGTTCCGCAGCGGAGTGGACTCGGTGATGGGCAGGCGGGCAGGCGGCTTCTGGTACGCCGAGGCCGTGCTGATGAACAGGTATTGCTCCGTCCGGCCCTGAAAAAGTTCGACGGCGGCGCGCGCATGCTCGGGTGTGTAGGTCACGAAGTCGGCCACCACATCAAAGGTCCGGTTGCCCAGCGCAACGGCTGCTGCAGCCGTGTCGCGGACATCGGCAACAAGCGCTTCGACGCCGGCCGGAACAGGGCGCACCGAACTCGCCGCCCGGTTGAGGACCGTCACCGTATAACCAAGTGCAACTGCCCGGGCCACGGACGCGGTGCTGATGATGCCCGTTCCGCCAATGAACAACACCCGCCGCGCGGGAATCTGCCACGTGTTCCCGGGCTGGCTCCCGTCGCCCCGGTGCAGGGCCCCTGATTGGCCATGGGGCCTGGCGTGCAGGCCGTCGTCGACTCCGTCGTTGAAACCGCTCACCAGGCGTAGTCTTCCGGTGCGGTCTTGGGGCCGGGGAAGATTTCATCCAGCCGCGCCAGCGCATCGGCATCCAGTGAAACTTCCAGGGCGCGCAGGCCTGCCTCGAGTTGTTCGGAGGTACGCGGTCCAATGATGGGTGCGGTGACGGCGGGCTGGTGCATGAGCCACGCCAGGGCGACGTCACCCGGGGCATGGCCCAACTCCGCGGCGAACGATTCAAACGCGGCAATGGCGTCATGGTGCTTGGCCAACGCATCGGCGGCGTGACCCGTCAATCTGCGGACGCCGTCGTTCTTCTTCGTCAGCACGCCACCCAGTAGCCCGCCGTGCAGCGGCGACCAGGGGAGGAGCCCCAAGCCATAGTGCTGGGCGGCGGGAATGACCTCGCGCTCCACGCTTCGTTCCATCAGGTTGTAGATGGATTGCTCGCTGACCAGGCCGGTGACGGGGCGGCGCGAGGCAGCCTCCTGGGCGGAGGCGATGTGCCAGCCGGCGAAGTTCGAGCTGCCCGCGTACAGGATTTTGCCTTGCTGCACGGCGACGTCGACGGCCTGCCAAATCTCATCCCACGGCGTGTCCCTGTCCACATGGTGGAACTGGTACAGGTCGATGTACTCGGTCTGCAGTCGCTTCAGGGACGCGTCCAGGGACCGGCGAATGTTCAGGGCTGACAGCTTGGAATCGTTGGGCCAATCCGTCATGTTGGCATAGACCTTCGTAGCCAGCACCGTGCGCTCGCGGCGTCCACCGCCCTGGGCAATCCAACGGCCAATAATCTCTTCGGTCCAGCCGCGGCGATCGGCACCGCCGTAGCCGTTGGCCGTGTCAAAGAAGTTCAGGCCGGCCTCATGGGCCTGGTCCATGATCTTGAAGGCGTCGGCCTCATCGGTGTGTGGGCCAAAATTCATGGTGCCCAGGCACAGCTGCGAAACGGACAGGCCGCTGCGGCCCAATTGTGAATACTTCATGGTCACTTGGTTCCTTCGGTCGTAGAAAGATTGGCGGCGGAGTTGGAATCGCCGGCCCAGGATGACAGCAGTTTCAGGGCGTCCTGCGACGGAGAGCCATTTTTGGTGGTGTAAATCCGCAGGCTCTGATCGGGGTCATCAGGGAGAATGAGGTGCTCAAAATCGAGCGACAGATCGCCCACCAGCTCGTGGTGCAGGTCCAGGGTGCCTGAGGATTTACGGGCCACCGTGTGCCGCGCCCACCACTGCCGGAATTCCTCGCTGTTGACCGCGAGCTCACCCACAAGGGCGGTAGCCGCGGGGTCGCCGGGATGCCTGCCCACGTCGGCACGCAGGGCGGCGACCGCGTCCGAGGCCGCACCATGCCAGTCCCGGAACAGCACACGGGCGCCGGGATCGAGCATGATCCACCGTGTGTAGTTGCGTTGCTCGCGGGCCATGGCCGGAAATTCGGCAAAAAGCAGACGGGCCATGCGGTTGGTGGCCAGCACGTCCGTTCTCCTGCCAAGGACGACGGCGGGCACCTCACCCACCGCTTCCAGCAGCTGGCGCATGGCTGGCCGCACCCGTTGGGCGGGCGTGGGGATGGTTGCTTTGCCGCCACAATTTTCCAGCAGGTCAAACATGTGGGCGGATTCGGCGTCGTTCATTTGCAGTGCGCGGGCCACAGCCGCCAGCACTGAGCGTGAGGGGTGGATGTTGCGGCCCTGCTCCAGCCGCGTGTAATGGTCGGTGGAAACGCCGGCCAGCTGGGCCACTTCTTCGCGGCGCAACCCCGGAACCCGCCTGGTGGTGCGAACGGTAGCCGGATCCGGCGTCAGCCGTGCCCGCATGGCTGAAAGGAAGCTGCCGAATTCTATGCTCTGACCCATGCTTCCATTCTGCCCCGGCGCCATGGACGAACCTAGCTTGAAGGTAGGACTCGTGATCCTAGGATCGTTTCAAACACCCTGGCTGCAGTATCGCCCACAAAGTGCGCCGGATCGCGCATAGGCTGTAGGAAACCGCTTTTCTGGCGGCACAATGAAAGGAATGATTCTTCGTGACTGATGTAAACACCGCAGCAGCGGCCGTTCCGGAGCTGACTTTGAACAACGGAGTCACCATCCCGCAGCTCGGATTCGGCGTCTTCCAGATTCCGCCGGAAGAAACCCGTGTGGCTGTGTCGGAGGCACTGGCCACCGGGTACCGCCATATTGACACGGCCGCAGCGTACCGCAACGAGTCTGGTGTTGGAGCGGCCATTGCCGATTCGGGGCTGGCCCGTGAAGAACTGTTTATCACCACCAAGTTGCGCAACGGAGAACACGGCAGCGCCCGTGCCGCGTTTCACGCCAGTCGCGAGGCACTGGGTTTGGACTGGATCGATCTTTACCTGATCCACTGGCCGGCACCCTCGCAAGGGTTGTACACACAGGCGTGGAAGGAGCTGGAATCGCTCTATGCCGAGGGACTGATCCGCGCCATCGGCGTATCCAACTTCCTGGAGCCGCACCTGGATGAGCTGTTGGGCGCCACCACCGTTGTGCCGGCCGTCAACCAGATTGAGCTGCACCCCAGCTTCCAGCAGAGCGCGCTGGCTCAGAAGTCCCGCAGCCACGGGATTGCCGTGGAGGCGTACAGCCCGCTGGGACAGGGCCGCGACTTGACCAGTGACGTGTTGGCGGACGTGGCCCAGACCCACAGCGCCACCCCGGCACAAATTGTGTTGGCTTGGCACTTGGGGACGGGGAACATCGTGATCCCGAAGACTGTCACGCAGGCCCGCATGGCGGAAAACCTGGCGGCTGCCAAGATCAAACTCAACGATGCCGAGCTGGCTATCGTCTCGGGGCTTGAAGCGGGCGATCGCATAGGTGCCGATCCCGCTGTTGCCGCGTTCACCCAGATGTAGCCTGTGCGCGCCTTCGGACAGACGTAGCCTGCGCCCACATACGCTTGCGTGGTGCCCGCCACGGCGCATGTCGGAGGCCCGTACCGGCATGCGCCGCTGGTAGTGGCTGCAATGGCGTATCTCGGCAGGGCGCCTGCCGCTATGCGCCATGCTGGCTGCTGGCGTGGCGCAGGGGCTGCCGTGGTGCCAGCCCAGCTGCCCGGCGTGCGCATGACGGAAGTCGCTTCCGCCATGCGCACCGCAGGACGTTGGCACGGCGCATACGTTCCGGCCCCCCGGCATCGCACCACAACCACCTCCGCACCAAAAAGTGGGGACCTTCGCCAAGCGAAGGTCCCCACTTTTGTTCTCTCCACGGCCGGCGCCAAGCTGCGAAGCGCGGAACGCCCCGGCAGCGGCTTACAGTTTGTCGAAATCTGCCTCGTCAACGCTGTCAGTGGCCGTGATGGCGGCCGGAGCGGGTGAGCCGCCGGCCTTCAACGCAGCAAGACGAGCTTCAATCTCAGTCTGCTCACCCAAATCTTCCAGGGAGTTGAACTGCGCGTCGAGGCTGGAAGCGGCGAGTTCGTTCTGGCCGCGGACCTTGGCCTCTTCCCGGCGGATCTTTTCCTCGAAGCGGCTGACCTCGCTATTCGGATCCATGATGTCAATGCTCTTGAGCGCATCGTGGACCTGTGTCTGGGCGGCAGCGGTCTTGGAACGGGCGATCAGCTCATTGCGCTTGTTGGCGAGCTCCGTGAGCTTGCCGTTCATCTGCTGCAGGCCGGTCTTGAGCTTGTCCACAACCTCGTTCTGCGCGGCAATGTTCGGCTCTGCCGATGTGGCTTCACTCTCTGAGGACATCTGCCGCTGCAGTGCAACCTTGGCCAGATTGTCAAACTTCTGCGCATCAGCATCGTTGCCGGCGGCACGGAATTCATCGGCCTTGCGGCTCGCGGCGAGGGCCTTGGAACCCCAATCCTGGGCGTTCTTCACATCCTCGTTGTAATCGTCCTCAAGCATGCGCAGGTTGCCGATGGTCTGGGCGACGGCGCCTTCAGCCTCGGAAATGTTGGCCTTGTAATCGCGCACCATCTGATCGAGCATCTTCTGCGGGTCCTCGGCCTGATCCAACAGCGCATTGATATTGGCCTTGGCCAACTGTGCGATCCGGCCGAAAATTGACTGCTTTACCATTGTTTTCCCCTTTATGCTGCTGATTGGATGTTTGGTTATTCGTATCCCACGTTACTGGCTGGGACAAAGTCGTGGAAGTACGACGGCGGAACTTGGCTTTCGCTGCGGACCGGAGACCAGCGATGTGGCCGGATGCCGGACGGTTAGAAGTTTCCGCCTCCACCGCCGAAGCCGCCCCCGCCTCCGCCGCCGCCGAAACCTCCGCCTCCACCAAAACCGCCTCCGCCGCCGAAACCACCACCGAAGCCGCCTCCGCCACCCCGGCCACCGCCGGAGAGCAGACCGCCAATGATGCCGCCCAGGATGGCTCCGCCCATGCCGCCGCCCATGGATCCACCGCCACCTCCGTAGCCGCCCCGGCCGTCAAAGTTGTTGACGTCATCCTGGGCGTATTGGATAGCCTGCTTGGCCAGCGCTTGGGCCTGCTGTGCGTAGGCCAGCGCGTTGGTGGGATCGGAGGAAGCAATGGATGCGGCGTAGTCGTAGTTGCGCTCGGCTTCACTCAAACGGGTTCGTGCTTCCGATCCCACACCGCCGCGCCGTGCGGCAATGAAATCCTTGGCTGTTGCAATGGTGGCCTGCGCGCTGGACAGCGTCTGGTGCAGGGCCGACTGCGCACGCAATGCCTGTTGCTGCTGGTCCCGGATGCCGGTCAGCAGTTCATCAAGTTGGCCATGGGCCTGTTGGACCGCGGTGAGTTGGGCCACGGGATCGGACTTGCCCGCGGCAGCGTTCATGCGTACATCGTTAAGGGCTGCCTCGGCGGCCTGCACCGTCGGTGCGTAGCGGGCAAACTGGGCCGACGCGACCATGGACTTTGCCTGTTCCAGATCGGCCAGTGCCGCGGGCAGCGCCGTCGTCAAGGTCGTGGCGGAATCACCTATGGCTGCTTCGGTCTTGGCGATGGCATCCAGCAGGACGGTGCACTGAAGCAGGCTTTCCTCGGCTGCGTGGACGGACAAGGCAGCACCGGCAGTGTCTGAGGCTGCCAGCTTCGTGTCGGCGTCGGCTGCGGCGGTGTCCACAAAGTCCAAGCGGTCCTTGGCTTGGGAGACGTTGTCACGGACCGGTGCCAAAGCAGTGTCGGAGTACTGCGCGGACAACGCTGAGAGTTTTTGCTCGGCCGCGTCCACCGCTGCACGGGCCTGCCCGCTCTGCTGACGCACCTCGGCCAGAACCTGCGGGGCCGTGCGTTCGAGTTCCCGCAGATCATCAAATGATGTCTTTTCAGCATCCAGGGCGGCGTTGGCGTCCTCGCTGCGCTTGATGATCTCACCGAGCCAGGACCGCTGATCGTCAATGCTGTCCGGAATTTCATCGTCCAGCTGTTGCTGCAGCTTGAACGATTCGGACAGGTGTGTCTTGGCGCTTTCCAGCGCCGCCTTGAATGGCTTGACGGCCTCTTCACCGTAGGAAGCCTGCGCGAAACCAATCTCATTTTCGCTGGTCCTGATGGCATCATCGGCGGCGATCAACAGTGACCCCGCCTTGGCCCGCAGTTGCTCAACTGTCATACCGGCATTGGGATCCAGCGGCTTGCCGTCTTGCCCATAGCCCTTCGCGGTCGCCTCAGCAGCATTTTTCTTGCGCTTGTTCCGCAGATAAAGTGCCGTGCCCGCGCCGCCAAGCACGACGACGCCGCCCACTCCCAGCGCCACGAACCCACCCGTGGGGTCGGGTACGTTGCCCTTGCCGCCGCCTGCCGCATCACCCAGGGCCGCGGCCGTGTCGATGGCAGCTTGGGCCCAGTTGCCAGCGGAGAGCTGGGGTTTGATGGCGCTGGACTGGATGGTGGATCCTTGGGCTGCCGTAAGGAACGTATTGGTGCCGCCGATGAATGCATACTGTTTGTCTTGAACGGCAACAGCCAGCAAGGCATCGTATTGGCCCATGTTTTTCTCCGTGGCGACAGTTTGGGCCCACGTCTGCTGGGCCTGCCCGTCAAAGGTGTCGACATAGACCACGAAGAGCGTGACGCCGTGGTCCTTGCTCAATTGCGTGATCGCGTTTTGAACTTCTGCCTTTTGGCCGCCGAGCACACTGGCGTTGTCCACAATGTAGGTGCCGGCAGGGATGCTGACCGGCGGTTCGGCCAGGGCTTGGCTGGCCGGTGCGAGCAGGAGTGCCATCAGCGCAAAGCTGGCCAGGAGGGGAGAAAACAACTTCAACCGTGCAAACATCGCTCACCTTTAAACGTGGGACCGGGAGGGGACTTGGTCGGCATGCAACTTACGAATACTTCACACGATACTATGGGGCGTTTTGCTCTGGCGCAGCACCGGTTCCGCTGAGCGAATAAATGGCTCCTCAAGCCATGACTGCGCCATAATGGAACGTAGCGAACGTTCACAGCTACCTTCCAGCGAACGTTCGTTGAGGCTCCAGCCGCGGGGGCGAAGATGAATATCAATAAGGAATTCATCACACGTAGTTTTCAATGAAGGGAAAACTGATGTCCGAGAATAACGGCGAACACAGCATCGACAAGGGCGAACAGCCGGCCATGCCGTCCGAGGACTCCGAGACGTCCGCTGCAAATGTGGCAGACGCACCTGCCCACGCAGCCAACGAAGCAGCTCCGGCAACGAACGCACCAGTTGCGGACGGGCCCCAGATTCCGGCAGCACCCACGCAGGCCCCGCAGTCGGCGAACCGGCCTGCCGAATCGGCAAACCCGACCCCTGTCGCTGTCAACCAGGTCAACCAGGCCCCGCAATACCCGGAGCAGCAGGAGCATCCCACCGAGCAGTACCCGGCAGCGCAGGACCACCCCACCGAGCAGTACTCGTCCGCGCACCATTACCCCACGCAGCAGCTGCCGTCCCCCTCGACACCGACGGCACCGCATGCGGCGACGGGCCACGCAGGTCCCGGGTACCCGGCGTCGAACGCCTACCCCCAAACACTGGCACCCGCCGTGACAGCACGTCCGAGGGACCGCAAGAAGGTGGGCATGGGAATGTTCACCGGCGGTGTCCTGACGGCGGCGCTGGTCGGAGGGCTCGTGGGTGGCGGGTCCCTGTACCTGCTGGACCAGCAGAACAACAACACGGTGGCCAGCAGCAGCAGCCAGAGCGCCCCGCTGGTGGTCAACAATACGAAGTCGGTCAACCAGGTGACGGCGGCGGCGGCCAAGGCCATGCCGTCGGTCGTGACCATTTCGGCCACGAGCGGCAGCTCCGGCGGTACGGGTTCGGGCATCATTCTGGACACCGAAGGCCACATCCTGACGAACACACACGTGGTGACTCTGGACGGCGCAGCAGCACACGCCACCATCCAGGTGCAGACCAGCGACAACAAGGTCTACGACGCCAAGATCGTGGGCACCGACCCGCTCTCCGACCTTGCCGTCATCAAGATTGACGCTCCCGACCTGGTTCCGGCCACCCTGGGTGACTCCAACAAGATCAACGTCGGCGACACCGTCATCGCGATTGGTTCGCCTCTGGGTCTGAATGCCACGGTGACGGAGGGGATCATTTCCACCCTGAACCGCACCATCCAGGTGGCTTCCTCCGCAGTGCCGGAAACCCCCAGTGACTCGGCCCCGGATCAAGGTGGCGACGGCGGGTTCCAGTTCTCGCCTCCAGGTGGAGGCCAGGGCAACTCCGCAGCCACAGGAACCGTGAACCTGAATGTCATCCAGACTGATGCCGCCATCAACCCAGGGAACTCCGGTGGTGCACTGGTCAATGCTGAAGGCCAGATCATTGGCGTCAACGTGGCCATCGCCTCCACCGGCAGCTCCTCAGACAGCAGCAGCCAGAGCGGCAACATCGGCGTCGGCTTCTCCATCCCGATCGACCACGCCAAGCAGGTTGCGCAGCAGATCATCAAGACCGGAAGCGCCACCCACGGCCAATTGGGCGTCACCGTGGGCGGCACCTCCGCAAGCGGATCAAGCAGCTCCTTCTCCAGCGGTGCCACCGTTGCCGATGTGACTGCGGAAAGCGCCGCCGCGAAGGCAGGCTTGCAGAAGGGTGACGTCGTGACGCAGCTGGGCAACCGCGCCATCTCTGACCCGGCCGAACTGACGGCAGCAGTTCGTGAACAGCCGGGCGGAGCCACTGTGAAGCTGGACTTCATCCGCGACGGCAAGCCACAGAGCGTGGACGTCACGCTGGACACCATGCCGGCCAGCTAGCCCGGCCAACACGCCGGTCAGCTTGCCCGGCCCACACCTCGGCCAGCTTGCCTGAAGCTGAGACTGGTTATGCACGAACGGTGTGCCCCTCCATAAGCGGCGCACCGTTCGCGTGTTAACGGAGCGCAGGATCAGGGCCCTACTCCGCCAGGACCTTCTCGAGCACAGGAGACGACGCGGCCAGACCCAGCCACACCAGCGCGATCCCGCCAGCCAGCACCCCGGCGATGACCAGAAGTGAAAGGGGGCGAAAATCATGGCGGCTCCGGTCAGCGGGAACAACAAGATGGCGGCCATGGCAGCGGAGCCCACCGTGACAAGCCGCACCGGCCACATCACGGCACGCTTGCGCGCAGCATCCATCACGGCACGCGGCATGCCCAACCGGTCCAGACTCACATACAGCTCACGCCGGTCCAGAACCGCCGCGGCCTGGTTGACGCCAGCGCTCGCAGCAACCAACAGGAACGAGGCCACCACCGTAATTAGCACGCCTGTGCGCATATCGTTTGTCAGGTTCAGTTCTTCCTGAGAGCCGGCCTCGCCCACACCGGCAAGCAACGCCAGACCCGTCCCGGCAACCACGGCAATGAAGCTTGTCATTGACAGCGAACTGACCTGCCGCCACGCCGCCTTGGGTGATTCAAGCACCGTGCGCGCGGCCAACAGCCTCACCGGGGTTTGCGCCTTGCGCAGCCCGCGCCCGGCCAGCCACTTCAACACAAACGGCCCCAACAGGTTCAGCAGCGCCAGTCCGCCAGCAAAACCACCGCAGACCATGACCACCATGGTGGCCAGTGAAGCGCTTGAGGTTGCGGAATTCATCACCATATAAAGGACGACGGCGGCGCCGCCACCCAGCGCCAGCCGGAGCCAGTGCACTGTGGGAGCCTTTTGCCTGGTGCGCACACCCAGCGGAGAGAGCACCACCTGGCGCAGACCCACCGCGGCGCTCACCGCAGCGAGCAGGATCAGTGCCGCAGCACCAAGGAGCAGAACGCCGGCCGGCAGCCACAGGTTGGCAAGCCCCAGCGCTTCGCCGCGAAAAGGGATCAGCGCGATGGCCGGGAGTGCAGCGGCGTACAGCAGAACCCCTGTGGCTACACCGACCACTGCCACCATCGTGGACTCAACAACGGTCAGCACCGAAACGAGCGCGGGTGTTGCACCGAGCAGCCGGAGTGTGGACAGGCGCTCGTCGCGGCGGCGTGCAGAGAGCCGGGCTGCGGAGCCGCCCAGTGTGAGCATGGGCAGGATCATCAGTGACACTGCCAGCACCGCGAGCAACTGATAGGCGCCCGCAGTGCCGAACTCGTCGTCGGGCGGGACATTGGTGAAAAAGCTCAATCCGCCAGCCAGCACAATCAACAACAGGGCTGTGACAAGGGCGAATGCCACGGCGGGCAGGACGATGACCGCCTTGCTGCCGGAGGAAGGGCGGGAGGTCATCCACAGGATGGAAAAGGTGGAATTTACTTTGTTCACGGCTGGCCCGCCCAGTTCCGGTTCTGCATAAAAGTGCTTCCGTCCTGGCTGGCAGCGGGGATCCCGCTGGAGGGCTGCCCGGCAGATGGGTGACCAGCACTGGGGTGGGCGGCAACACCATGACCGGCGCCGGGGTGACCCACATGGAGGTGGCCATCGGGGGTATGCCCGGAGGCGGGCTGTCCGGAGACCGGGGACTCAGGGGAGAGCACGCCGTCGCTCATGTACAGGGTGCGGGAGCAGCTCGCGGCGACGGTGGGGTCGTGCGTGACCAGGACAAGGGTGTTCCCGCGCCCGGCCGTGGCCTGAAGAAGGGCACCCATGACCTCGGCGGAGGTATGGGAGTCGAGCGCGCCGGTGGGCTCGTCCGCGAACACGATCCGGGCGCCGGTGACCTGTGCCCGGGCAATGGCGACACGCTGTGCCTGCCCGCCGGAAAGCTCGCCGATGCGGCGGTTCTCCATGCCGGCCAGGCCCAGGTGGGCCAACCAGTTGGCAGAGGCGGCCTCGGCGTCACGCCGACTCACGCCGTTGAGCATCAGGGCCAGGGCCACGTTTTCAATGGCTGTGAGCTCCGGGATCAGCAGGCCGGACTGGAAGACAAATCCAAACGCCTCGCGCCGCAGCTTGGAGCGTTGCGTTTCGTTCAGCGACGTGACATCGGTTCCGGCATAGTTGACCGTTCCGGAATCGGGTGTGGTGATGCCGGCAAGGGTGTGCAACAGCGTGGTTTTTCCGGATCCGGAGGCGCCCATGATGGCGACCGATTCGCCGGGTGCAATATCAAGGTCAACGTTGTTCAGGGCAATGCCTGCCCCATAGCGTTTGGACAGGGAGCGCGCGCTCAGCAGTGGTGAAGTCATGCCTCAACTCTGCCGCGGGCGGCCGTGGCAGGCATCGGACCGTGGGGTGGAAACCCGGCATTGGGCATCCACCCCAGGTTGTAGCCGGACAGGGTTGGACAGAAGGAATTGTTGTTCGCTGGGAGTAAAGAAGCAACTCCAAAAATTCCGGCCCCCGCATCGACGAACTAAGCTGTTGGGGTAGGCCAAGGGCGAAGCCGCCGCACCCACCCCGAGCCGGGGCTACGGGGACGCACCGGCACAACCATTCGTCCATGACACAAAGGACAGCAGTGGAAAACTCAGCACTGAATATTGTTGTACTGGTCAAATATGTACCAGACGCACAATTTGATCGGCACCTCACGGGGGACGCTCACCGGCTTGACCGCAACGAGAGCATCCTGTCCGAACTGGACGAATACGCGCTCGAGGCCGCACTGGCATTGACCGACGCCCGTGGTGGCGCCAAGGCCGGCAACGTCGTGACGGCCCTGACCGTGGGACCGCCCTCCGCAGCCGCAGCCGTGAAGAAATCCCTGCAGATCGGTGCAACCCAGGGGCTGCACGTCAGTGACGAGGCGCTCGCCGGCTCTGACGCCTCCGCCACCTCGTTGGCACTTGCGGCCGCGATCAAGTCGCTGGGACAGGTCGATCTGGTCATTACCGGCATGGCCTCCACCGACGGTGAAACCTCCATTGTTCCGGCGCAGCTGGCAGCACGCCTGGGCCTGGCCCAGATCACCTTCGCGTCGTCCTTGGAATTGGACGGGACCACCGTCACCGCCCGCCGGGACGGCGACGACTTCTCCGAGGAAATCCAGGCCACCCTCCCCGCCCTGATCTCGGTGACCGATCAGGCAAACGAGCCGCGCTACCCCAATTTCAAGGGCATTCTTGCGGCGAAGAAGAAGAAGGTGACCACCGTTTCGCTGGCCGACCTCGGCGTCCCGGCAGACGCCGTCGGACTGGCCGGATCGCTGACCCAGGTGGCCTCGGCAGCTGAGCGGCCCGCCCGCACCGCCGGCACCATCATCACCGACTCCGGTGACGCGGGCATCCAACTTGTTGACTTCCTGGCCGCGCAGAAACTGATCTAAGGAACCCTTTCATGAGTGCAATTGTTGTTTACATTGATCAGCTCGACGCTCCGGGCAAGCTGTCCACCACCACCACGCAGCTGCTGACGCTGGCTCGCGGCGCGGGTGAAACCTTGGCTGTCGTAGCCGGTCCCGTGGGTACCGACGTGCTGGCCGAATTGGGCTCGTACGGGGTCTCCCGCGTGCTCAATTCCGAGCAGGCCGAGCTGGGCCAGTTCCTGGTGGCGCCCAAGGCCGACCTCGTTGCCCAGGCCGCGGCCGCCGTGTCAGCCAGTGCCGTGCTGCTGGAAAACAATGCCGCCGGCAAGGAGATCGCGGCCCGTGTGGGTGTTGCCCTGAACGCTGGCGTCATCACCGACGCCGTCTCCGTGACGGACGACGGCGGGACCCTCCTTGCGCACAAATCCGTCCTCGCCGGGTCTTGGACTGTGGAGGCCCGGGCTACTTCAGGGGTGTCCGTCATCTCCGTGAAGGCCCACAGCATCGAGGCTGCCGCAGCAGCGCAGGCAACCTCGCCCACTGTCGAAGCTGTTGAGGTGGCCTTCGCCCCTGGCAGCCTGGGTGCGCGCGTTGTATCGCGGACCCCACGCGCCGCATCCGGGCGCCCCGAGCTGGAAGATGCCCGCATTGTTGTGGCCGGCGGCCGCGGCGTTGATGGCGACTTCACCCCCGTTGAGGAACTGGCCGACGTACTCGGCGCCGCCGTGGGTGCCTCCCGCGCGGCCACGGATGCGGGTTGGATTTCGCACGCCTCACAGGTGGGCCAGACCGGCAAGAAGGTCTCCCCGCAGCTATACATTTCGGTGGGCATTTCCGGCGCCATCCAGCAAAAGGCCGCCATGCAGACATCCCAGTTGATTGTGGCCGTGAACAAGGACGAGGATTCGCCCATGTTCGAGATTGCCGACTTCGGCATTGTGGGC
>JBBPZC010000190.1:0-4408 GCA_038199275.1 Actinomycetales bacterium | reverse complement strand
GTGCAGGGCACCGGTTAGGAAGAAGATGCCCAAGGATTCCGCGTACGGCAGCTGCAGAACAACGGACACCGGGAAGGTGGCAAAGAACGCCACACCCCACAACGCCGTCGTCGGGGTGGCGAAGTTGCGGAAGAGTTTGTAAATCATCAAGGCAGCGGCGCGGCCGGCCAAGGTGGCCACGACGGCGCCTGAGGCGGCCCAGCCGAGGCCTGTGATGACGCTGAGCCCGCGGGCCAGGTACGGCAGCGCCGGGTAGAAGGCCCACTGGTTCGGCTGGGCCGTGCCGTCGGTGTTGCGCGGAATCTCGGCGGGATAGCCGTTGCTGAAGATTTGCTCATACCAGCCGGCGTCCCACCGGTTGATGAAGTCCAGGTAACTTGGTTGCCGTCCGCTCCACGGTGTCGCCTCGGCCTGCCATGCCGCACCCACCAGCAGCACAAAGCTGAACAGCCGCGCACCGCTGTAGATGAGCGTGACTCTCAGCCACCAGGGCGCGCGCCGGAGCGGAGCCAGGAAGCCACGCAGCGCGAGATACAGGCGGTCATTGACAGTGGGTTTGGCTTGGGCCGCCGGCACCCGGCCCTCCCTGGCACTCATGCCTGGGCCGGGCCTGCCCCCGCGGCCAGCCAACACTCGCCCTGGTGGTCGTTGACCACGCCGATGGCCTGCATCATGGCGTAGGCGGTAGTGGGGCCCACGAAGGAAAAGCCGTACTTCTTCAAAGTCTTGGCCAGCCGGGCCGACTCCGGCGCTTGGGCAGGGACCGCGTCACCGGGCGGGCGTGGCACCAGTGGGGCGTGCTCGGCGATGATGGAACCCAAGCCAACACCCTCCGGCAAGGCCAGCAGCGCCTTGGCGTTATTGATGGTGGCCATGATCTTCAACTTGTTGCGCACGATGGCGGCGTCGGCCAACAGCCGTGCCACATCATCGGCACCGAACGCGGCCACGAGTGTCGGGTCAAAGCCGCAGAACGCTTCGCGGAACGCCTCGCGCTTGCGCAGGATGGTGATCCAGCTCAGCCCTGACTGAAACGCCTCCAGGCTCAGCCGCTCAAAAAGCTCGGCCTCGCCGGTGACGGGCCGGCCCCATTCGGTGTCGTGGTAGCGCTGGTACTGCTCGTCCTTGTCGATCCCGGCCCAGGCACAGCGGAGGCGACCGTCGCTATTCATGCCCGGCATCCCCGGGAACCGGCATGGCGGGAGACTGCCCGGTGGCTGGCTTCGTTCCGGAGCCCGGCACCCCCTCGGACGGCGCGGCAACAGCGGTGGCCGGGGAGCCGCCGTCGTCCATCACAGGATCAGCGGCGGAACGGCCCGCGAGCGAGAGCTCCAGCGCGGCGATCCGGGCATCCTTGGCGGCAATCTCATCGCGCAGACGGTCCAGGACCTCGTCCACCTGGTCCATGCGGTAGCCGCGCAAGCCCAGGGAAAAGCGCACGCGGTCGACGTCGGTCGGCACCGGTGAGTGGGGCAGCAGCACCGGGGGCAGGTTTGCGACGGACGTGCCGAGCGCATCCTCGTAGACAGGCGAGCCGGCGCCGGGCTTATTCAGCCCCACCACATAAAACACGACGGCCGCTGCCACGATGATGGCGAGGAAGATCAGGAAATAAGTCACTCCCCCATCGTGCCAGATGGGCAGCGGATTGGAGCGTGCCGCTCACGCCCCGTTTTCGGACTCCGCCATATGGCCGGCCTTGCCGTGCATCACGGCATCCACGGCTTCTTCGGCGGTGTCCACGAGCTGGATAATGCCCATGTCGCCCGGGGAAACCAGCCCCTGGCCCACCATGATGTCCTGGACCCAGGCCATCAGAGGGGCCCAGAACTCCTTGCCCACCAGCACGATCGGGAACTGGCTGACCTTGGACGTCTGTACCAGGACCATGGCTTCGAACAGTTCATCGAGTGTGCCCAGTCCGCCCGGGAGGACGATGAAACCCTGCGCATATTTCACAAACATGGTCTTGCGCGCAAAGAAGTAGCGGAAGTCAACGCCCAAGCCAACCCACTGGTTCATGCCCTGCTCGAACGGCAGCTCGATGCCCAGACCAATGGAGAGCCCGCCCGCTTCCGTCGCACCGCGGTTGGCGGCCTCCATGGAACCGGGTCCGCCGCCGGTGATGACGGCAACTCCCGCCTCCACAAGCCTGCGGCCCACCTCCACGCCTGCAGCGTAGTACGCGGAATCCGCCTTGGTGCGTGCCGAACCGAAAACGCTGATGGCCGGGCCAATTTCGGCCAGGGCATCAAAACCTTTAACAAATTCGCTTTGAATGCGCATGACCCGCCACGGATCGGTGTGCGTGAAGTCGCTGCTGGGCGGGCTCTCCAGCAGACGCGCATCCGCCGTGTCACTTCCGGCGCCATTTTTTCGCCAGATGCCGAAGCGTCTCATCTCGGGGCGGATGGGGTGGCTGGATGCTGTAGGTGAACTCATGGCACCTAGGGTACGCGACCCGAACGGCGCATAAGTGGCCGTGTCGCGCCTCACAATATCTCGTTAGCGTTACGATCCACGCCGAAGATGCCCAATTCCCCACCGAAGCCCGCGATTCTCGGTACATTTTAGGCATGACAAATTCCGCACATGCTCCTGCCCTCGTGGAGCTAAAAGCTGTCAACAAGCACTACGGCTCCCTCCACGTACTGAACAACATTGACCTCCACGTTGCCAAGGGCGAGGTTTTGGTGGTTATTGGCCCTTCCGGCTCCGGCAAGTCAACCCTGTGCCGCGCCATCAACCGCTTGGAAACCATTGATACCGGTTCCATCAGCATTGACGGGAAGGAACTGCCCAAGGAGGGCCGCGAGCTGGCCACCCTGCGTGCCGACGTCGGCATGGTTTTCCAGTCCTTCAACCTCTTTGCCCACAAGACCATCCTGGAAAACGTCACCCTGGGCCCCATCAAGGTCAAGGGCATGGCCAAGGCCGACGCCGACAAACTCGCCTTGGGGCTGTTGGAACGCGTTGGCGTGGGTCACCAGTCGGCCAAGCTGCCTGCCCAGCTCTCGGGCGGCCAGCAGCAGCGCGTCGCCATTGCGCGGGCCTTGGCAATGAAGCCGAAGGTCATGCTCTTTGACGAGCCAACCAGTGCCCTCGACCCGGAAATGATCAACGAGGTCCTGGACGTCATGGTGGAGTTGGCCAAGGAAGGCATGACGATGGTGGTTGTGACGCACGAGATGGGATTTGCCCGCAAAGCCGCGGACAGGGTCATCTTCATGGCCGACGGCGAGATCGTCGAAGAGGCCACCCCGGAGGAATTCTTCACCAACCCCCAGACGGCAAGGGCCAAGGACTTCCTGTCCAAGATCCTCACCAACGGATAACATCCACCCCCAATTTTGGCTGACCAGCCAGTTTGATCCCGGCCTTCATGGCCGGCTATGAAAGGAAACCCCTTGAAGAAATTTTTTGGCAGGAAGAGCCTCGGTGTAGCGGCACTCCTCACAGCAGCAGCATTGACCATGACCGGTTGTGGCGGCAGCAACACCCCCGGCAGCAGTTCCGACGGCGGCGGCTCCGCGGGCCTGACCTTCGAGGTTGCCAAGGATGTTGCCCTGACCGGCAGCCCCACTTTTGACAAGATCAAGTCCGCAGGTGCCATCCGCATCGGTGTGAAGGAAGACCAGCCCGGCCTGGGCTACTTCAACGCCGCCACGGGTGAGCGCAGCGGCTTCGACATTGAGATTGCCCGCTGGATGGCTGCCTCGCTCGGTGTTGCGGCCGACAAGATTGAGTACAAGGCCATTCCGTCCGCAAACCGCGAATCGGCGTTGTCCAACGGCGACGTGGACCTCTACGTAGGCACGTACTCCATCACGGACAAGCGCAAGAAGCTCGTGGACTTTGCCGGACCGTACTTCATCACGGGCCAGGGCCTGCTGGTGGCCAAGGACAACACGGACATCAAGAGCGAGAAGGACCTGGCCGGCAAGAAGGTTTGCTCGGCGACCGGTTCAACCCCCATCCAGAACATCCGCGAGAACTTCCCGGAAGCCACCCCGGTGGAGTTCGACATTTACTCCAAGTGTGTAGATGCGCTCAAGTCCGGCACCGTTGACGCCGTCACCACCGACCAGGCCATCCTGTTGGGCTTCGCTTCACAGGAGCCGGACAAGCTGAAGGTTGTTGGCGAGCCGTTCACAACTGAGAAGTACGGCATCGGTCTGCCGCTGGGCGACACCGCACTGCAGGACTTCCTGAACAAGACGCTCACCGACGGCAACGCCACGTGGACCAAGATCTTCGACGCCACACTGGGCAAGTCGGGCACCAAGGTTGAACAGCCCGCTGTCGAAAAGTAGCAACCATCCTTGAGTGGTGGGGGGGGGGGGGGGGGGGCGCGGGGCGCCCCCGCACCCCACACCCCCCAAACCGCAAACACAAACAGACCCACCGG
>JBBPZC010000189.1:0-8027 GCA_038199275.1 Actinomycetales bacterium | reverse complement strand
CGTACCGGCGAGCAGATCGATCTGCTCGACGGTGCGGGGCCCCGGGCGGCGTGCCCCCGGCTCTGGGGTAACCCCCCAAAATAAATCGCCGCACAAAAACAACCGGGAGGTGCCCCCCCCAAAAAAGGGGCGGCACACCTCCCTTTGTTGCAGGCTGCTTCGCTGGATTGCCGTTGAGATGCGCTGCTGCATCGAGAACAGCGCAGGAGCAGCTAGAGGCTGCGCAGTACGGAGACGACCTTGCCCATGATCGTGGCTTGATCGCCCAGGATGGGCTCGTACCGCGTGTTCTGCGGCAGCAGCCAGATGTGTCCGTCCCGCTGCCGGAACGTCTTCACAGTCGCTTCGTCTTCGAGGAGAGCGGCCACAATGTCACCATTGTTGGCCGTTTTCTGCTGGCGGATCACAACCCAGTCGCCGTCGCAGATTGCGGCATCGATCATGGAGTCGCCCTGCACCTTGAGCATGAAGAGTTCGCCGTTGCCCACAATCTGCCGGGGCAGGGGCATGATGTCATCCACGGACTGGTCGGCCAGGATGGGTCCGCCGGCGGCGATCCGCCCCACGAGCGGGACGAAAGCGGTATCTGAGGAGCTGCTGAGTTCGGCAAAATTCAGCCCATTGGAGCTGCGCAGGGCCGACGGTGAGGAGACGCCCTGGATTTCCACGTCTCCGTTGTCCAGTGTCAGCGGGATCAGCACCTCCATGGCGCGGGGACGTTTGGGATCCCGGCGCAGGTATCCGTGGCGTTCGAGCTGGGTCAGCTGGTGGGTGACGCTGGAGAGGCTGGCCAATCCCACGGAATCGCCAATTTCACGCATGGACGGCGGGTAGCCCTTGTCGGCAATGGAGCGCTGAATGCACTCCAGAATCTTCTTTTGCCTTACCGTCAGGCCCTTCATGCCGGCGCGGCTGGGCGCCTGGGGAATGCGGTGCGGGGGGTCTGGAAGCTTCATGGTTCCGTCGGTCCTTTCGATGCTGCACCAAACAATGTCAGTGCCTGCTGGTGGACTGCTTCTAGCGGCCAATCCAAGTGTTCCAAGTTTAAGCCACAGAACGGGCAATTTCAAACATTTGTTCTATTTGCCCTTGGCAAGTGTCGTCTATAAGTGCTAAAACTGTACTAGTAGCAAATTAGAACATACGTTCTATCGAAGATATGAAGCATGGAATTTTGATCCTAGGGGTGCAGGTGGCCAAGGATCCTACTCCACAGCGAAAGGACCAGAAGTCATGAGCGCAATGGTTATTCACGCAGCACCCGCATCACCCCACTCCGTCACGTCCGCCGCGATCCGGCTGACCCGGCGGGGCCGGTTGATCTTCTTTGGTGTCCCCGCCTTGATTCTGGCCGCGGCTGCACTTCTCGCGGCCATGAGCATCGTCTTTGGCTCCATCGCAAGCCCGGCGCATGCTTCGGCAGGGTTCACTCCTGTGAGTATGGAGGACTATGCATCCACCGTCACGGTACTTCAGGGTGAGAGCCTGTGGAGCATTGCCCGGGACACCAACCCCACCCGCAATGCGCGCGAGGTGGTCCAGGAAATTGTTGCCCTGAATGAACTCGGCGCCGGCATGCTGCACGCGGGCCAGCAGTTGTTCGTTCCGCTGCCCAAATAATCCGCTGCCGCGTCAGCACGTGATGCCCCGGCGCGCTTGGAAGTGTGCTTGAGCGATGTCCGCAAGATGACACGGTTTCGAACTTTCCGGTGCACAGGAAATAAGCTGGGTGCATGGATCAGTTTGAACTCTTGGCACAATTACCGCTCCGGGACGATCTGCGCGGGCAGCATCCTTACGGGGCGCCCCAGATCGATGTGCCCGTGTTGCTGAATGTCAATGAAAACACCTTCGGCGTCCCCGCCGATGCGAAGGCAGCAATTCTGGCCGCAGTTGCCGCCGAGCTGGAGGGCCTGAACCGCTACCCCGACCGTGAGTTCACGGTCCTGCGCCAGGAACTGGCCGCCTACCTCGGCCATGGCCTGAGCGAGGACAACGTGTGGGCGGCCAACGGATCCAACGAAGTTTTGCAACAGCTTCTGCAGGCGTTTGGTGGGCCCGGCCGCACCGTCATGGGTTTTCCTCCCACGTATTCCATGTACCCGCTGCTGGCCAGCGGAACCGGAACAGGTTACATCGCCGGTGCCCGCTCTGAGGACTACAGTTTGTCCGCGGAGTCCGCCGCGGCGCAGGTCCGCGAACAAGCGCCCAACATCATTTTCCTGTGCTCACCCAATAATCCCACCGGCACCGCCCTCGGTCTGGATGTGGTTTCCGCAGTTTACGAGGCAGGCCGGGCTTCCGATGCGATTGTCATCGTCGACGAGGCCTATACCGAGTTCAGCCACGCCGGCACCGCAACTGCCTTGAGCCTGTTGGAGGGACGCCCGCGGTTGGTCGTCTCACGCACCATGAGCAAGGCCTTTGCCATGGCCGGTGCACGGTTGGGCTACATGGCCGCAGCCCCGGAAGTCACCGACGCCCTGCGTCTGGTGCGCCTGCCCTACCACCTCTCCGCCATTACCCAGGCAACTGCCGTTGCCGCGCTGCGCAACTCCGCCTCGCTGCTGGCAAATGTGGAACGAATCAAGGTCCAGCGCGATCGGATTGTCACGGAACTGACTGCCATGGGGTTCATCCCGGCACCGTCGGATTCCAACTTCGTCTTCTTTGGGGGCGTGGCTGATCCACACAAGATCTGGGAAGCGTTGTTGGGGCTCGGTGTGTTGATTCGGGATGTGGGAATCCCTGGACACCTGCGGGTCACCGCCGGCACGGAGGCCGAGACCACTGCGTTCCTCGACGGGCTGCGCAGCATCCTCGCCGACCAGGAACGGTGCCGGGAAACGACGTCGGGCGTTGGCCCATAAGCCCAACCGGTGGGCTGTTTGGTCAAACAGGAGCCCTCTCTCCTAAACTGGTAGGAAACACAAAGACGTTCGTGCGCTCCCGGCTGCCCTGCACGGGTGGGCAACCGCACTCGAATCAAAGGATTGCAGCAATGACTGAAACCATGCCCGGCCAGGGGCGTACGGCCCGTCTGGAACGCTCAACGAGCGAGTCCAGCGTCATGGTTGAAATCAACCTCGACGGCACCGGCGTCTCTTCGATCGACACGTCCGTTCCGTTCTACGACCACATGCTGACGGCGCTGTCCAAGCACTCCCTGATCGACATGACCATCAAGGCCACTGGCGACACCCACATCGACGCCCACCACACGGTGGAAGACGTGGCCATTTCCCTGGGCGAGGTCCTCAAGGTGGCCCTGGGGAACAAGGCTGGCATCCGCCGCTTTGGCGAAGCCACGGTGCCGCTGGACGAAGCGCTGGCCAACGCCGTCGTGGACGTATCCGGCCGCCCGTACCTGGTGCACAGCGGGGAACCTGCCGGTCAGGAATACCACCTGATTGGCGGCCACTTCACCGGCTCGCTGACCCGCCACGTGTTTGAGGCCATCACACTGCACGCCCAGATCTGTCTGCACATGACCCTCATCGCTGGCCGCGATCCGCACCACATCGTTGAGGCACAGTTCAAGGCCTTCGCCCGCGCGCTGCGCTCGCCTGTTGAAGCAGATCCCCGCGTTACCGGCATCCCCTCGACGAAGGGACTCCTGTGAGTTCAGCAGCCACCACGGCGCCACTTCCCACGGTCACGGTACTGGACTACGGCTCGGGCAATGTCCGCTCCGCCGTGCGCGCCTTGGAACGGGCCGGGGCCGTTGTAACCCTAAGTGCGGCGCCGGATGATGTGCTCAACGCCGACGGGCTCGTAGTTCCCGGCGTTGGTGCCTTTGGTTCCGTCATGGACGAGCTGAAGAACGTCGACGCCCTGCGCATGATCGGCCGCCGCGTCGCCGGTGGCCGGGCAGTGCTCGGCATCTGCGTCGGCATGCAGGTCCTCTTTGATGCCGGTGTTGAACACGGCATCCACAGCGACGGCATGGGGGAGTGGCCCGGCACAGTGGAACTGCTGCCGGCCGACGTCGTCCCGCACATGGGCTGGAACACCGTCACGGCGCCGGAAGAATCCATGCTCTTCAAGGGCGTGGACAAGGAACGGTTCTACTTTGTGCACTCCTACGGTGTGCAGAAGTGGGACTTCGAAGTCCTGCAGCCCAAGATGCGTCCGCCCATGGTGACGTGGGCCGAGCACGGAGCACCGTTCATCGCAGCCGTGGAAAACGGTCCGTTGTGCGCCACCCAGTTCCACCCGGAAAAATCCGGTGACGCTGGTGCCCGGCTTCTGCGCAACTGGGTTGATTCCCTCCCAAGGGCGGCACACTGATGTATTCGTTGTTGTTGATGGCCCTGGCCGGTCTGCTCATCGGTGGCGCTTACACGTTTTACCAGCAGAAAACCGCCCGGTGGATTCCCATCAGTTTTGCCGCTCTCGCCGTCATGGCGTTGATTGCGGCGTACCTCTTTACCGCATAGCAACCGGCACCCGTGCCTGGACCCATCCCCTGAAATAACGACGTTGAGGAACCCATGACCACCCCCATTTTGGAATTGCTGCCCGCCGTCGACATCGTGGACGGCCAGGCCGTTCGCCTGGTGCAGGGTGAGGCCGGATCTGAGACCGGATACGGTTCACCGCTTGATGCTGCCATGAATTGGCAGAACGACGGCGCCGAGTGGGTCCACCTTGTAGACCTTGACGCTGCTTTTGGCCGCGGCTCCAACAAGCACCTGCTGCAGGAGATGGTGGCCGCGCTGGACATCAAGGTGGAGCTTTCCGGCGGCATCCGTGACGACGCCTCGCTGGAGGGCGCACTGGAACTGGGCGTCGGTCGCGTGAATCTCGGGACCGCCGCCCTGGAGAATCCGGAATGGACCGCGAAGGTCATTGACCGCTTTGGTGAGAAGATCGCCGTCGGACTTGATGTCCGTGGGACCACGTTGGCCGGCCGCGGCTGGACCAAGGAAGGCGGCGACATTTGGGAGGTGCTGGCCCGTTTGGAGGATGCCGGCTGCGCCCGCTATGTGGTCACCGACGTTACGAAAGACGGCACGCTGCGCGGACCCAACGTGGAGCTGCTGCGCGAAATGTGCCAGCGCACCTCGAAGCCTGTCGTCGCATCCGGCGGCATCTCCAGCCTCGAGGACCTGCGCGTGCTGCGTGAGCTGGTGGGCGAAGGCGTTGAGGGCGCCATCATCGGCAAGGCCCTCTATTCAGGTCAGTTCACGCTGCCGCAGGCTCTCGACGTTGCAGGGCGCCGCCAACCATGACGGAACAGCCCAAGAAGCACCTGCCCGGCCACATTGCGGCGGCCCTGGCCGGCGCCGGCGGCACCACTGACTCGGCCGGGCAGCCTTGGGCAGGCCGGAACCTGCCGGCCGAGGAAAAGTACCACAACTTTGACACGGACGACGGCGCCATGGACGCCGCTTATGCCGACGCCTTGGCGGCACTCGCCTCAGGTGACGGGACGGAAGCTGCGGTTGTTGCCTCGTTGGCGCAGGCGCGGGTGTTCATCCCGATCGTGGCCCAGCTGGCGGAGCAGGTCATCGAAGAAAACGGTCTGGCCTCCGACAAGGAGTCTGACATGGCGTTGGTGACCCTGCAGGGGCCCGATGGTCGGCGGGCGATCCCCGTCTTCACCAATTCCGACGCGTTGGCGAAGTGGCATCCGGACGCACGGCCGGTGGCCGTCTATGCCGCACGGGCGGCCCTGTCCGCGGTCGCCGAAGAAGCCCAGCTCATGGTTTTGGACCCCGGCTCGCAGCGTCCCTTTGTGGTTCGCCGCCCGGCCATGTGGGCCCTTGCGCAGCAGCAGCAGTGGTTGCCGAGCTACACTGATCCGGCTGTTCTTGCGGTACTGGAGGGCTCCGTCGCGGACCTGGGGCACCCCGCCGTCGTCGGTATTTCCGCCAGCGTCGGACAGGGCATAGAATCCCATTGGGACACTGATACTGCGCCGTCTGGACGGTTGGTTTCAGGCGGCGGAACCGGACCGGAACTGTGCGTCACCCTTACACTTTTGCCCGGGCTGGATCAGTCTGCTGTGAATGGTGTGCTTGAGCATTTACAAAACTTTTGGGCAGCGAACGATCACTTTGCCCAGGCAGTCGATTCGATCCAAGTTCGGCTGCGCCACCCACAGCCCTAATTCACTGCCATGATGCTCCGTCCTCTCGCGCGATGAATTGCATGAGAGAAACGGTTCCATCAGTGAATTTTACCGCCTACCGCGAGATCCTCGCGGTTGCGCCCGTGCGCAGGTTGCTCATCGTGGCCATGCTTGCCCGCATTCCCCATGCCGCGGCCGGTGTGCTGCTGACGCTGCATGTGGTGGAAACCATGGGTCTGAGCTACGCGGCCGCCGGTTCCATCGCGGCTGCCATCACCATTGGGATGGCCTTTGGTGCGCCCTGGCGTGGGCGCCTGGTGGATATTTACGGTCTGCGCCGGGCACTGGTGCCCTCGGTCGTTGCCGAGGTAACGGTGTGGGGCATTGCGCCATTTTTGAACTTTCAGTTCCTGGTGGCTGCAGCCTTTATTGGCGGGCTCTTCGCCGTACCGATCTTCTCCGTGGTCCGCCAGGCACTCGGTGTCATGGTGCCAACCCACCAGCGTCGCACCGCATACGCGTTGGATTCCATGGGCGCTGAAATCACGTTTATGATTGGCCCGGCCGCCGGCGTCATGCTCGCCACAACCACGCACACCGTGGTGGGTTTGATCATCATCGGTGTCAGCGCGTCCCTGGCAGGAGTATTCCTCATGTGGTTCAACCCGCCCACCCGGACCGGGCAGAAGGGTTCGTTTGTCACCGTGGAGGCAGCAGAATCGCAGCGCCATGACTCCATTGAAAACCGGCCGGCACCGGAGCTTGGTGGCAAGAATTCCCTGAGCCGTGCGCTCGGGAAATCACGGCACAACCTGCGTTGGGTGAACATCGCCGTGCTGGCCATCCTCGGCACCTCACTCGGAGCCGGCCTGGTTCTGGCCGGTACCAATGTGGGGATGGTTGCCATCATGCGCCAGAACGATCTGGTCGGTGACCTTGGGATCGTGTTCCTGTTCTGGTGCGGCGCCTCCATTGTTGGCGGCATCCTCTACGGTGCACTGAAACGCTCCGTCAACCCGCTGTGGCTGCTGATGGCCATGGCGATCTTGATCATTCCCATGGGCTTTGCCACGAACGCCTGGACGCTGGGGCTGCTCTCCATAGCGCCGGGCCTGATGTGCGCACCCGTGCTGACCTCGAGCGCGGAACACATTGCCGATCTCGTCTCGGAGCGCCGCCGCGGTGAAGCCATGGGCTGGTACGGCTCATCGATGACCATTGGCAGCGCCATGGGTTCACCCTTTGCCGGTGCCATGATCGACAGCCTGGGTCCTTGGGCCGGTTTCACCATCATTGGCGTGATCTGCGGTGCCCTGGCCATCATTGGACTGCTCGCCGTCGCCCTCTGGAAGCGCCGAGGCGGCAGGGCGACGCCAACAGTGGTTGAAATCACGGAAGACTTTGATGACCTGCTGGGGGAGCCGGATCCGGTGTAACCGCCATTAACCATTTCGAACGGTGAGTAGTTGGCAATGTTCTGCTGTGACATTGCCAACTACTCACCGTTCGAGGTGAAAGCGGTGGAGCGGGGAGCGAGTGGGGATTAGTTGACTGCGCCGGTGAACTTCTCGCCGGGGCCCTTGCCGGGCGCATCCGGGAATTCGGAGGCTTCACGGAAAGCCAGCTGCAGTGAACGCAGGCCGTCACGCAACGGTCCGGCGTGCTGGCTGCCGATCTCGGGTGCTGCGGCGGTGACGAAACCGGCCAATGCTGTGATCAGCTTGCGTGCTTCATCCAAGTCCTTCAGCGCTTCGGCGTCGGGGCCTGCGGCCAAGCCGCACTTGACTGCTGCTGCACTCATGAGGTGAACGGCCGCTGTTGTAATGACTTCAATGGCTGGAACTTCGGCGATGTCACGCACCACGGAAGCTGCCTGGGTGTCCGTCAAACCTTCCTCGGGGGAGGATTCGAAGGTGTTGCGGGTGTCCGAATTATTATCTGGGGTACTCAT
>JBBPZC010000188.1:0-11786 GCA_038199275.1 Actinomycetales bacterium | reverse complement strand
GGACCTTACCGGGGCAGTGCGTGCTCTTCGACCAGGGTGCCAACGCCTGGTTCGACGTTTTCGTCGGCCGGGTCCTGCGCCTGTGAGCCGAGGTTGCCGTGCGTGAGCTTGTTCATGATCAAGGCAATGGCGCCGTCACCGGTGACGTTGGTGGCCGTACCGAAGCTGTCCAGAGCAATGTAGGCGGCGAACATGAGGCCCACCTCGACCTCGCCGAAGCCGAGCATCTGTGCCAGCAGGCCGGCGGCTGCGGCAATGGCCCCGCCTGGGACGCCCGGGGCGGCAATCATCATGACACCGAGCATCAGGATGAACGGCAGGTACGCGCCAAAGGAGACATCGCCGCCGGTCAGCAGCAAGACGGCCACGGAGAAGCAGGTGATTTTCACCATGGAACCGGAGAGGTGGATGGTGGCACACAGCGGCACCACGAAGCCCGCGACGGAGCCGGACACGCCGTTCTTCAACGTCGAGTTGAGCGTGACCGGGATGGTGGCTGCCGAGGATGAGGTGCCCAGGGCCGTGAAGTACGCATCGCGCATGTTCCACAGGGCCTTCAAGGGGTTGATCCCGGACATGGATCCAGCAACCGTGTACTGAACCAGCAACACAACGAGTGTCAGGCCAAAGGAGACGAGGGCCACGAGCAGGAATTTGCTGACAACCATCATGGCCGAACCACTGGCCGAGAGGTCCAGGAAGATACCGAAGATGAACAGCGGCAGCGCCGGCACGATGAGCCTGCGGATGACGGCTTCAATGATGGTGCGGAATTCAATGGCACCGCGGAAGAGCACCTTGCTGTGGAATGCCGTGACGCCAATGCCGATGATGAAGGCGAGTACCAGCGCGCTCATGACGCCAATCACGGGAGCGAGCACAATCTCGGTTGCCGAGTCACCGGCACTGCCAACGATCGTGATGTAGGGGGTGAAGCCCGAACCGGAACCATCACTCATGGATTCCAGGCCGCCGCCTGAGAGGGAAGAGGTGAACAGCCAGCGGCTGACGAAGTAGGCGAGCAGACCGGCCAGGATGGTGGAGCCGTACGCGATGCCGGCAGTGATCCCCAGCCACTTCCCGGCACCTTTGCCGAGCTCGGCGATGGCGGGCATGACCAGACCGAGGATGATCAGCGGCACCACAAAGCCAAGGAAGCCCGAGAAAATCGAGTTGTAGGTCAGGAACAAGTTGCCCAGCCACACGGGCATGATCGGGCCGGTCAGGATGCCCAGGATGATGGCCACGATGATCCAGCCAAGCAACGGTATTGATTTGATTTTCTGCACAGGGGTGTCCTCGGGTCGAACGAAATGGGGAGCGCGGGGGTGTGCGCATAAAGAAATGTGACGCAGGCACGCCTCAGCCATCGTAAGGGATGTGGGGCCACTCACATAATCTTGCGGTGCTGCAGGCGGGGTTCCAGGGACGAGTATGCTAACCGATTCGCAAGGGGCGGACCGATAGTGCCGGTCCGCCGTCACCCGGCCCGCAAATTCGGCGGCCGGGCTGCGGGCTGGTGTCAGCCCGCAGCTGCGCCGCCCGCTACTGGGCCGCCCGCTACTGGGCCGCCCGCTACTGCGCGGCCCGAGCTACTTGCTGGCTGCCGCGGCCGGGGGCATGCCGAACAGTCCGCCGTCCTTGGAAGACTTTGGTTTGCGGATGTGTGTGCCCCACAGGAAGGCCAGCCAGGTCAGGGTCAGCTGAATGGGCAGGGCAATCGCCGGGACTCCGCCGGAAATCAGGCAGATCAGCACCGGCAGCAGCACAATGAGCGAGAGGTCCGGACCTATCAAAAACGATTTGATGGCGCCGGTGGGAATGGGGCCGGTGGGAGATGCGACGGCGGGCATGGTCCAGTCGGGGGTGGGGCGGAACGCAGCGCGCAGCGTCACCGCACCCAGGCCCGGACCGGCCAGGGTTGCCAGCAGCAGGAGCATGGGCGAGCCCACGCCGAGTGCCAGCAGCAGGCCGAAGCAGACGGGCGCCCACAGCGTCATGACCAAGGCCGGAATCGCGTAGTGAACCAGGCGCACGGACCTGGCCGGCAGCGGCATGAGCGTGTCAACGGCCGGGTTGCCGGCTGAGAATCTGGCGGTGGCACCCAGCGCTGTTGCGGCGAAATGTGCACACAGGTAGATGGCCACGGCAATCAGGATCGCATTGCCCAGGAACTCAACCGAGGCCAACGAGGCAGGAATGGCCGCCAGCACCAGCACGCGCAACAGCATGGCGGGGGAGCGCAGCGCCATGGTCGCGTGGGTGCTCAGCAGCGTCTTCACGCTGCGCGAGTGAGCCGTGCCGCCCTTGAAGATCAGCTTGAGCCTGATCCGCGAGGAGCCGGTGGAAGGTCCGGCGCTCAGGGAGCGTGAGAGCTCCGTGGCATCCATGGACAGCAGGGAGCTGGCGGCATAGGCGCCCGCCGCGGCACTGGACTTCAACGCCGCGGTGGAAATGCGTTCCAGATTCACGTACACCAGCGCCAGCAACCCCAGCGCAACGGCCACCACAAGCAGGGGCCACGTGACGCCGTCGGCCACCAAAAGGGGCCAGCTGGTGGGCAGGTATTCCAGCCAGGCGGTTTGGGTCCCCGTGATGGCGCCGGTCCCGGCAACATTGTTGTACAGGGCCGTGGCCACCAAGGTCAGCGGGGCCAGCAGCGTGATGGCACCCATGACCTTCTTCAGCCACTTGCCGGAGCCGGTGATCTGGCACCAGGAGGCGATGCCGTACAGCAGCCACGCCAGCCCAAGACCGCACAGCACGGCCAGGGCCAGGCTGCCGGGAGTGGGATTGGCGGACATGCCCAACGCCATGGGCAGCACCACGATGATGGCACCGAGTGAGGGCCAGATGAGCGATTTCAGGAACCCTGGCTGGATGAACCCGCGGCGGCGCACCGGCAGGCCCAGCCACCAAGAAGTCTGCGGCAGGGTCATGGCCACCGGGCCCATGGTCATCTCCACGGACAGCAGTGCTGCGGCCAGTGTCAGCAGCACCGTGGCGCTGGCCTGCAGGAGTGTGACCGAGTGGAAACCGGGGGCGACGGCGGATGCGAGCAGCGCCGATTCATCGCCCACGCCCAAGCTGTGCCGCAGGGCAACGACCAGCGCGCCCGCCATGGTCAGCAGGGTCAGCCCGCCCAGGATGGAGGTGTAGACCTCGGAGACGAGTTCCATGAGCCCGCCCTCGGTGCGGCTCAGTCCCGCGCGGAAGGTGTATTGGCGGATTTCCCTGGCGCTGAAGCGCGCCCGTGTCTGCATGGCCATGGCGTTAGTCCGCGTGTGGGTTCTCGGAGGCGATGGCCGTGGCGGCCTGCGCGGGCGTCATGGCGTGGATTTCATCGGCGATGAACACGGCCTTGGTGGCCACGGCCGCGAGGAAATCGGGGTCGTGGGTGACCACCAGCAGTGCCAAACCGGCCTCCACCTCCTCCCGCAACCGGGTGGCGAGCCGGTGCCGCATGGAGGTGTCCAGGCGCTGTTCCGGTTCGTCCAGGACCAGGAGGGAACGCGGCCGGACAAAGGCGGCGGCCAGCAGCATGCGCCGGCGCTGTCCGGATGACAAATTGTAGGGCCGTGACTTGGCCAGGGCGCTCAGGCCGAAGAATTCCAGCTCCCGGGCGATGACGTCCTCAACGTCCTCCACCCCGTGCCCGGCGGAGACGATGGCGAGGTGTTCCTCAACGGTCAGTGACGGAAAGAATGCGTCGTCGTCAAAGACCACGGCCACCTCGCGGCGGAAATCCAGCGTCCTGTCATCAACCTCGGCGCCATTGATGGTGGTGGTTCCGGAGACGGCCTCGAGCTGGCCCACCACGGTTTTCACCACGGTGGATTTGCCGGCGCCGTTGGGGCCCACCAGGGCCAGGGCCTGCCCGGCGTGCAGGCTGAAGCTGACCACGCCACACACGGCCTTGCCGGCGTATCCGGCCTGCAATTTCTCGGCCCGCACCACGTCCTTGCGACGCTCGGGCCGGCTGTGCGGGGGGTTGTGTGCGGAGGGCTTGTTTGTTTTGCTCATCACTACCGAAGTATAGGCGCACCACAACATTCAGCTTCAGCTTGAAGGTCAAGGCTCAAAACCCATCCGCGGCAAATGTTCAAAACATGCACCCCGCACCCGGTAACGTAGTACATAAGGAATGTAAGGATTTTCCGGCGAAACAAAAGCCGCAGGGTTATTGAGCGGCGAAAGTGTGGACGGACAGAAAGTGTGGACCGACAGGTGAGCAACGAGCAGGGTGCAACAGCACTTGCCAGCGAGGACGTAATGGGGCCCACCGGGCGCCCCCTGACGGAGTTTCCCGAACCTCCCGTGTTGTCATCCCACGGTCCTGCGCGCGTTATTGCCATGGTCAACCAAAAGGGTGGTGTGGGTAAAACCACCTCCACCATCAATCTGGGTGCCGCATTGGCCGAGGCCGGGCGCAAGGTTCTCCTCGTGGACTTTGATCCGCAGGGCGCACTTTCCGCGGGTTTCGGCACCAACCCCCACGAGTTGGACGTCACCGTGTACAACGTGTTGATGGACCGCAAGGTGGACATCCGCGACGCCATCATTCACACCGAGATTGAGAACATTGACATTCTCCCGGCCAACATTGACCTTTCGGCTGCTGAAGTCCAACTCGTCAACGAGGTGGCGCGCGAGCAGGTTTTGGCCAGTGCCTTGCGCAAGGTTGAAGATGATTACGACGTCGTTCTCATCGACTGCCAGCCCTCCCTTGGCTTGCTGACCGTCAATGCCTTGACCGCAGCCCACGGTGTGATCATCCCGCTGATCTGTGAATTCTTTGCCCTGCGCGCAGTGGCGCTCCTGGTGGAGACCATCGACAAGGTGCAGGACCGCCTGAACCCGGGTCTGCAGGTCGACGGCGTGCTGGCCACCATGTACGACGCCCGCACACTGCACGGCCGTGAGGTCCTGGCCCGCTTGGTCGAAGCCTTTGGCGACAAGGTCTTCGAAACAGTCATCAAGCGCACCATCAAGTTCGCCGACGCCTCAGTTGCCGCCGAACCCATCACCTCCTACGCGAGCAACCATCAGGGGGCCGAGTCGTACCGCCGTCTCGCCAAGGAACTCATCTCCCGGGGCGGTTCACCCTAATTTGACGCAGCAACAACAAGCCGCGGGGATCGCGGCAGAAAATCCGGTGTTGGAAACCACTGACCCGGATAGCATCGGCCCGGATGTCACTGGCCCGGAAGCCGCCGGCCCGGACATGGTCGCCCCGGATGCCGCCGTCGCCAGGACCTTTGAGGTCCGACTGGACAATTTCACCGGCCCCTTTGACCTTCTTCTTGGTCTGATTGCTAAGCATGAGATGGATGTCACAGATGTGGCCATCGCCACAGTGACGGATGAGTTCATCAGTTATCTCAAGGCGCTCCAGGCGCTCGGCCAGGAGTGGGCGCTGGATGAGGCCAGTGAATTTCTGGTCCTCGCAGCCACCCTGCTGGACCTCAAGGCGGCCCGGCTCCTGCCCCAGGGGGAGGTGGAGAACGACGACGACCTGGCCCTTTTGGAGGCCCGTGACCTCCTCTTCGCACGGCTATTGCAATACAAGGCGTTCAAGGAAGTGGCCACGCTCATGGGCGGCGACCTTGAACGCGAAGCCAGGCGCTTCCCACGCCAAGTGGGCCTGGAGCCGCACTTTGCAGCGCTGCTGCCCGAACTTGTTTGGCGCCACACCCCGCAACAGTTTGCAGAACTGGCAGCCAAGGCCATGGAAACCAAGGAGCCGCCCAGCCGCGAAATCGGCCTGGCCCACCTGCATATGGCCCCGGTCAGTGTCCGGGACCAGGCAGCACTGATCACCGCCATGCTGATGGCGGGGGAGTCCCTGTCGTTTGCCACCTTGACGGCGGATGCCGAATCCAACATGGTGGTTATTGCCCGCTTTCTGGCACTGCTGGAATTGTTCCGGGACCAGATGGTCTCCTTTGACCAGCCCAACCCGCTGGGGGAACTGCGGGTGCGCTGGCAACCCGACACACAGCTGCAGGAAGTGGCAGGGAGTGATTTCGACGACGACGAGCCAGCCGACGGTGGCGAACCGGGCCAGAGTGACGAACCGGGCCAGAGTGGCGAACCGGGCCAGAGCGACGAACCGGCCCGGAGCGACGAACCAGTGAAGGGGGTGGACCCGGATGAGTGAGGACCTGGAGACCACAGCCGGAGTCAAGGCTGCGCTGGAGGCAGTGCTGATGGTCGTTGACGAACCCGTTTCGGAGGAACAACTCGCAGCCGTCACGGGCCTGCCGACCGCTGCCATACGTGAGCTATTACACGAACTTGCCCGAGAGTACGACGGTTATACTGGAAATGGTGACACCGTCCCGGTGCGTGGCTTTGAACTTCGGCAATTGGCTGGAGGCTGGCGTGTGTACTCTCGCGCAGCATACGCCGAGATCGTGTCACAGTTTGTTGTGGACGGCCAGACGGCCCGGCTCACGCAGGCGGCCTTGGAGACCTTGGCGGTGATTGCCTACCGCCAACCGGTCTCGCGGGCCCGGGTTTCCGCCATTCGCGGCGTGAACGTGGACTCGGTGGTGAGGACGCTTGCCCAGCGCGGGCTGATTGAGGAAGTGGGCACCGATCCGGTGTCCGGGGCATTCCTATACCGGACCACGGCGTACTTTCTGGAACGGCTGGGCTTGGGGAGCGTGGATGAACTGCCACAAATTGCACCGCACCTGCCCGGGCTGGAAAACCTCGAAGATTTTGATGATTCACACTTTTAGCACGACCACAACACTTAGCACTTTAAGGACTATTCAATGACACCGTCACCCCGTTCCGGAAGCTCTTCCGGCAAGAACCAGCCCCGTGGCGGGAAGCCCCGCTCAGGCGCACCCAAAGCCGGCGGCTTCAAGTCCGGCGCACCAAAGTCCGGTGCACCCAAGTCAGGCGGCTTCAAGTCCGGTGCCGGCAAGCCCGGCGCCCGCAAGCCCAGCCAGACCGGCGCCCGTCCGTTCAAGAATGATCAGTACGGCAACACCGTCCGCCCGGTGAAGAACCGTCCCACCGAACAAAACCGCCGTCCCGAGCGCACCACCGACGACATCGACATTCACAATGCCGAGGGCGTGCGACTGCAGAAGGTCATGGCCATGGCCGGCGTGGCCTCCCGCCGCCTGTGCGAGGACATGATCCTGGAAGGACGCGTCCAGGTTGACGGCGTCACCGTCACGCAGCTGGGCCTGCGCGTTGACGCGGAAGCCGTGGAAATCGCCGTCGACGGCATGACCATCCAGACCAACGACTCCATGGTCTACATGGTGTTCAACAAGCCCAAGGGGGTTGTCTCCACCATGGATGACCCCGAGGGCCGCCCCTGCATCAGCGACTACCTGAAGAAGCGCCAGACCGCTGAGCGCCTCTTCCACGTGGGCCGCCTGGACACCAGCACTGAGGGTCTGCTCATTCTGACCAACGACGGCGAATTGGCCAACCGTTTGAGCCACCCCAAGTACGGCATCCCCAAGACCTACCTGGTGCAGGTGCGTGGCCCCATGGCCCACGGCATCGGTGCCCAGCTCAAGGACGGCGTGGAGCTTGAAGACGGCTGGCAGAAGGTTGACTCCTTCCGCCTGGTGGACTCCACACCCGGCCACGTGCTGGCAGAAGTTGTGCTGCACTCCGGCAAGAACCGCATTGTCCGGCGCATGTTTGACGCCGTCGGCTACCCTGTGGAGCGCCTGGTGCGTGTGAAGTTCGGCCCGATCTCCCTGGGCGACCAGCGCCAGGGCAGCGTGCGCGTACTGGGCCGCCACGAGGTCGGTTACCTGCTCTCCGACGTGGGAATGTAAGCCAACCACGATGAATCCTTCGCACTTGAGCGGACCCGTGCTGGTTCTTGGCAGTGGACTGCTGGGGGCCAGCATTGGTTTGGGGCTGCGTGCCCGCGGCATTGACGTGGTCCTGAGTGACCCCTCACCCTCGGCCGAGGCCGTCGCCGTGGACATTGGTGCCGGGCGCGCGTTCGATCCGGATGAGGAGCTCAACCCCGAACTGGTGGTCGCGGCATCCCCGCCCGACGTCACCGCGCAGGTGGTGGCGGGTGCACTGATACGGTACCCGTCCGCCGTCGTCGTGGACATTGCCAGCGTCAAGGGCGCGAGTCTGGAGCAGCTGCGCCAGAGCCCCGTGCTGGCGCCCGATGCGCTGTCCCGCTACGTGGGCACCCACCCCATGGCCGGGCGGGAGCGTTCCGGTCCGGTGGCCGCCCGCAGCGAGCTGTTCAACTCCATGCCGTGGGTGCTGTGCCCGTCGCAGGACAGTGGCGCGCATGCGATCAAGGTGGCGCATTCTCTGGCCATTGACCTGGGCGCCGTCGTCTTCCGTTTTACCCCGGATGAGCACGACGGCGCCGTGGCTCTCGTCTCGCACCTGCCGCAGGTCATGGCCTCGCTGGTGGCCAGCCGACTGGCGGAAACACCCGCCGGTGCGCTGTCCCTGGCGGGCAACGGGCTGCGCGATGTGACCCGGATTGCTGCCAGCGACCCGGCCCTGTGGGTGCAGATCCTCGGCGCCAACGCGCCCAAGGTTTTGGAGATCATGCAAGGCGTCCGGGTGGATTTGGATCGGCTGATCAACACGCTCAGCGCGCCCACGGCTCCCGGGGCACGGCTGGATCTGGCCCAGCTGATGACCGAGGGCAATGAAGGCCAAAGCAGGATCCCCGGCAAGCACGGCGGGCCTGCGCAGCAGTATTCGTGGCTGACCGTCCTGGTGGATGACAAGCCTGGGCAGATTGCAGAATTGCTCACCGAGATTGGTGAGATTGGTGTCAACGTTGAAGACCTGCGCCTGGACCACTCGGCCGGGTTGCAGGTGGGCATGGTGGAGCTTTCGGTGCTGCCGGCCAAGCGTGTGGCGCTGGTGGAAGATTTGATGGAACGTGGCTGGAAGGTGGTCCAATGACCGAGCAAGAACAACTGCGCCAGGGCAAGTCCCTGGTCATCGCCATTGACGGACCCTCGGGTTCGGGCAAGTCCAGTGTGTCCAAGGCTGTTGCCAAGCGCCTGGGCCTGGCCTTTTTGGATACCGGCGCCATGTACCGCAGCGTCGCCTGGCACTGCCTGAACGGGCGCATCAGCTTCTCCAACGCAGAAGCCGTCGAGTCCGCCGCACGCACCATCACGATGGAGCAGAGCATGTCACCGGAGGCCGAGATGTTCAAGGTCAATGGCATCAACGTCACCGATGCCATCCGTGAGCCCAAAATCTCCGAGGCCGTCAGCGCCGTGGCGGTGAACCTCGGCGCCCGCGCCGAACTGATCCGCCGCCAACGCGAACTCATTGCAGCCCACAGACATCGAATTGTGGTTGAGGGCCGGGACATCACCACCGTGGTGGCACCAAACGCCGATGCCCGCCTGATCCTGACGGCCAGCGAAGAAGCACGCCTGCGCCGCCGCGGACTGCAGCTCGGCGGCACCCAGAGCGCCGAACAGCTGGCGGCGCAGGTGCTGGCACGCGACGCCAAGGACTCCACTGTTGTTGACTTCCAGCGTGCCGCAGACGGTGTGTACACCGTTGACTCCTCGGATCTGAACTTCGAGGCGACCGTTGACGCTGTCATCGCCGTGGTGCGCCAGGCAGTGAATGCAGGCCCGGCTGAATGAACCCAACGCTAGTTCCCCTGCGCGGCCGCACGGGAGTCCCGCCTCGTTGGAAAACGCGCTGGAGCCGTCCGCTGGGACGCGTTCTTGCCCACGTGGTGTACAACACCGCTGTGGCGGGGCGGGAGCATGTTCCTGTCTCAGGCGCCGTGGTGTTTGCCGCCAACCACCTGAGCTGCCTTGATGGGCCGGTCATGGTGGGAGCCAGTTCCCGGCGCATGCACGTCATGGTCAGGCACGACATGTTCAAGGGTTTGCTGGGCCGGGTGCTGCACGTCTCCGGACAGATCCCCGTCAACCGGAACGGGGACCGCGCCGCACTGCAATACGCGAAGGCGGTCCTGGACCGCGGGGACTGTGTGGGCATTCTGCCGGAAGGCACCCGGGGGAGCGGGGATGCGGCCAACTTGAACGGCGGAGTGGCCTGGTTGGCACTGAACTCAGCGGCCGCCGTCGTTCCTGTTGCCATCCTGGGCACACGGCACAGCGGGGAACACCGCGACAAAATTCCGGCACCACGGCGCAAACTGCATGTGGTGTTCGGCGAAGCAATAACCATCACACGCGAGCCGGGGATAACCGGCCGTGTTTCAATGGACAGAGCAACCGAGCAAATCCGTGCGCACCTGGCGGACCACATTGCCAGCGCACAGGCCGCAACTGGGCAGGATTTGCCTGCGGACGATGACCTATCTTCAATGCACAAAGGACAGCAACCATGACCGACTCCACGTCAGCCACACCCACCGGCGAAGGTGAGTTTGGCCACCCGGAATATGTACCCACCGGCACTGACCAGGTAGCGCAGCGGCTCGCAGCCATCTCCGACGAGGACGCTGAGGCACGCACAGCCGGCCTTCTCGCAGGCCTTGCCAACTACGAACTCGACGACGAAGATGCAGCACTGCTCTCCGGCGAGTTCGACGACGGCGAGGACTACGATCCGACCCGGCAGAGCCCGGTCCTGGCCATTGTGGGACGACCCAACGTGGGCAAGTCCACCCTGGTCAACCGCATCCTGGGCCGGCGCGAAGCCGTCGTCGAGGACACCCCCGGCGTCACCCGTGACCGCGTGCAGTACGACGCGAACTGGAACGGGCGCCAGTTCACGCTCGTGGACACCGGCGGCTGGGAGCGCGACGCGCGCGGCCTGGACCTGCGTGTGGCCGAGCAGGCAGAGATTGCCGTGGAGATGGCCGATGCCGTGCTGCTGGTGGTCGATGCAATTGTTGGCATCACCGCCTCCGACGAAGCCATTGTGCGGATGCTGCGCAAGTCCAAGAAGCCCGTCATCCTGGTGGGCAACAAGATCGATGACCTGGTGCAGGAAGCCGACATCGCCACCCTGTGGGGATTGGGTCTGGGCGAGCCGATGCCCGTCTCCGCCGTGCACGGGCGTGGTGTGGCAGACATGCTGGACCGGGTCATGGATACCCTGCCGGAGTTCTCCGCCGTCGCCGGTCTGGAACGCTCGGGGGGCCCGCGCCGCATTGCACTCATTGGGCGCCCCAACGTGGGCAAGTCCTCGCTGCTGAACAAGCTGGCCGGCTCCGAACGCGTTGTTGTTGACAACGTCGCCGGCACCACGCGTGATCCCGTTGACGAGATGATTGAGCTTGGCGGGCGTACTTGGCGCTTCGTGGACACCGCCGGCATCCGCCGCCGCGTGCATATGCAGCAGGGTGCCGACTTCTACGCGTCACTGCGCACCCAGACGGCGCTGGAAAAGGCCGAGGTGGCCGTGGTGCTGTTGGCCGTTGACGAGGTGCTCAGCGAGCAGGATGTGCGCATCCTGCAGCTGGCCATTGAATCGGGCCGGGCCCTGGTGCTGGCGTTCAACAAGTGGGACTTGATGGACGACGAGCGCCGCAAGTACCTGGAACGTGAAGTTGAGACGGACCTGGCACACGTTGACTGGGCCCCGCGGGTGAACATTTCAGCCATGACCGGCTGGCACAAGGACAAGCTGGTTCCTGCCCTGGACCTGGCCTTGGAGAACTGGGACCGCCGCATCCCCACGGGCCGCCTGAACGCGTTCCTGGGCGAGCTCGTGGCAGAGCACCCGCACCCCGTGCGGGGTGGCAAGCAGCCGCGCATCCTGTTCGGCACCCAGGCTTCCAACCGCCCGCCGAAGTTCGTCCTGTTCACCACCGGATT
>JBBPZC010000187.1:0-14296 GCA_038199275.1 Actinomycetales bacterium | reverse complement strand
GCCAGTTCCATCGGCCCCGGCTACAGTGCCGTCTGGGTGCTGCGCCCCGGCGACGGCTGGACCATCTACGCCGACGCACCCCCGGAACTCAGCTGCTCCAGGTACTTTGGGGCAGCCCCGGTCCAAACCCGACGCACCGCCATCCAGACCCAGTGGACGGGACCCGCCGACCTCACGGTCACTGTGCCAGGCATCGTGGCGTGGGAGGTGGAGCTGGGTTCCACCACGGCATGCGAGTGGATGGGCAGGATGGCCCGGCTCATGCCGTCGACCTGGTGGCGCAGCCAGACCGTGTTGTCCCTGATGGGCGCCATGGCCGGACCGGTACTGCAGACGGGCAGGATGGGCCTGGCCGGACAGGTGCCCAACGGCCAGACATTCCAGGCGAAGCCCCTGCGCCTGTGGGCCGTAACATCCAGCAGGGCAGTGATCGACGGCGTGGATGCAGGCACACCCAAACCACTTCCGAAGCAGCTCCGAATGGCAGACTTTTGGCTCCCCCAACGCGGCCTGTTCGCCACTGAACTGGAGGTCCGTTTCCCTTCCACCAGCGGGGACACCGCAACCGGTCCGGCCCCGTCAACCAGCCGGGCACCCGCGCACCACGGACTGCTGCCGGAGCGCAACGGTGATCACCATGTCAATCCTTGAGACCGAGCCGATCGTCGGCGCCTCCCCAGCGGTGGCCGACATCTACGCGGACGACACCCGCACCTTGGGCTATGTGCCCAGCCACACCAGGGCGATGGCGACGAATCCGGAGGCCTACACGGCCTGGCGCGCCATGCAATCCGCCATCGCCGGCTCCCTGGGGCTTCGCCACTACGAACTGGCGACGCTGGCCGCGGCCCGCACCCTCGGCTCGGCGGCGTGCCTGCTGGCCCACGGGAAGAAGGCACTGGCCACAATGAACGAGGCAGAACTGCTGCGCCTGCTCCGAGGCCCCGGGTATGCCGGAGTCTCTCCGGCCGAGCAGGCCATGATGGCGTTCGCCGCCAGGGTGAGCGGCAACTCCGCAGCCATGGACGACGACGATTCCCGCACCCTCCGCGATGCCGGCTTCAGTGACAGGGAGATTGTTGACATCACCCTGGCCGCTGCGGCGCGCAATTACTTCAGCCGGACGCTGCAGGCGCTGGCGGTTGATGTTGACATCCCGCCGGGGCTCTCCGCGGAGTTGCGCCAGGCACTGCTGGCCTGGCCCGGTGCCACGCTGGAACCTGCCGGGTAAGCCGCACGGATTTACAATTAACATGTGGCTGACGACGGTTCGGGCTTCACCCTTCGGACGCCCGCCGGCCCGGCGCCTGCGGGGACCCGGCCACGGCCAGCAGGCCCCCGCCGCAGCGACATTCTGGCGGCGCTGTCCCTCGCCATTGACCTTGGCCTGGGGCAGCCGCTCGAACATATGCTCCGTGCCACCGTGTTGGGACTTCGACTGGCCGCGGCACTCGGTCTCGACGGGGAACAGCGCGGGCGCGTCTACTACGCCAACCAGATCGCATGGATCGGCTGCCACGCAGACTCCCCCGAACTGGCGGCCCTGTTTGGTGACGACCTTTCCTTCCGCGCGGACTATTACCTCGTCGACGCCCGCGGCCTGCCCATGGTCTCACTCATGCTCCGGCACACGGCAACCACCCTGCCACCGGTTCGCAGGGCACTGGCACAGACCCGCTTCGCCGCAACCGGCAGATCCTCCGTCCGGGAGCTGATCAGTTCCCACTGCACCTCGGCCGGGCACCTGGCCACCCGGGTGGGGCTCGACGACTCGATGCCCCACATACTGGGCAGCACCTTTGAACGCTGGGATGGGAAGGGACTGCCCAACGGGATCTCCGGCGTCGAAATTCCCCTGGAAATGCGCATCGCCCACGTGGCTGACACAGCCGAAATCTTCCTGCGCACCGCCGGGACAGAGGCTGCTGTGGCGATGGTGGCCCAGCGCCGGGGCACACAGTTCGATCCCGCCCTGGCCGATTTGTTTTGCGCACGCGCCGGGGAATTTGCGGCCGGGCTGCTGGAACTGGACCCGTGGACGGCCGCGCTCGCAGGAGCCCCGGCGGAGCCGCCCCTCGAAGAGGCGGAACTGGACGGGGTGCTGACCGCACTTGGGGATTTTGCGGACTTGAAGAGTCCGTGGACGGCCGGACACTCCCGTGCGGTGGCGGAACTGGCCGCAGCAGCGGCGGCCGACTGCGGGTGCGCCCCGGCGGAGGCGGCCGTTTTGCGCAGGGCCGGCTGGGTGCACGACCTGGGCCGAATGGGAGTCTCCAACTCGGTATGGGACAAGACCGGACCGCTGTCCTCGGTGGACCGTGAACACCTGCAAATGTACCCGTTCCTGACCGGGCGTATCCTTGCCCGGGTCCCCGGCCTGCAGCGGGTCGCGGAGGTCGCTGCCGCCCACCGGGAACGGCTGGACGGTTCAGGATATCCGCGCGGGTTGCCGGCGGCCGGCTTGGATCCGCTCCAACGCATGCTTGCGGCGGCGGATTTTTATCAAAGTTCGCTCGAACCCCGCCCCCACCGTCCGGCCATGGCGCCGCGCGAAGCAGGTGCCAGGCTGCTGTCCGAGGTTCGGGCAGGGCGCCTTGACCCGGCGGCCGTGGACGCGGTCCTCGCGGCAGCCGGCCAGCCTCAAGTACGACGGCGGCCCCTCCCGTCGAGCCTGAGCCCTCGTGAGCTTGAGGTGCTCAGGCTGCTCTGCCGGGGCCTGGACAACAGGGCCATTGCGCGGCAGCTGGTGATCTCGCCGAAAACGGCGCGCAACCATGTTGAGCACATTTACGTCAAGACTGGATGTTCGAACCGGGTGACCGCCACCCTGTATGCCCTGGACAAGGGGTTGTGGGAGCTGCATTGACCACGGCCATCCGTTCCGGCAGGGGTGCGCTCAACGGCATCTGAATCTAGTCTTGGTGAAGGCAGTGAAACGCCAGATGGGAACTCATTGCCGCAAGGAGTGAAAAGCCATGAGCATCAACCCTGACATTCCGCCCAGCGGCACCGGATGCGTCGAGTGCCTGGAATCGGGTGGGTGGTGGATGAAGCTGCGGCGGTGTGCTTCGTGCGGCCATGTGGGCTGTTGCGACAGTTCGCCCAGCCAACACGCTTCCGCCCATGCGCAGACCGAGGGCTACACCGTCGTACAGAGCTTCGAGCCGGAGGAGGACTGGTTCTGGAACTACGACGAAGAAGGCTATATGGATGGGCCGCGCCTCGCCGACCCCACCCATCACCCGTTGGACCAGCCCACACCGGGACCGGCTGACTGGGTGCCCGAGAACTGGCAGGAGCTCCTGCACAAGCATTAGCCGGGCAAACTGTATCCGGCGGGAGAAGCATAACCGGCAGCCGCTGCGTCAGCCGCGCATTTGGATGGTGATGTGGGCAGCGGCGGGATTGGCCAGAAGTATCCATTCGGGATCGATTGTGATGTTCTCGAAGATGGACTGGAAACCCGCAGCGACACCAATGGCGACCAGCACCAAGCCAATGAGCGTCTCAATCATGGGTTGGTACCTGCCCTGCGTTGTAGACGGCGAACTGCATGTGCAGAAGTCATTCAGTCGCGGGGTTGTGCAACAAGTTCCTACGCAGACACCACAACAATCTGCATCCCGGCACCACGCAACCGCTCCAGGGTGTCGGCCGGGGCCGAGGCATCAGCAACGAGGACGACAACGTCAGCCAACCCGCACGCCACGGCCATGGCCGAGAGTGCGAACTTCTCCCCCGCAACGACCAGTATGATTCGGCGGGCGGCCGCGAGCATGGCCCGCTTCGTCGACGCATCTGCGCAGCGGGGCCAGCCCGCACCCGCAGTTTTCGCCGCGCTGCTTGCCGCCCATGCCGCGCTGCAGGTTGGCGGTGTGCGCGGCAAACATGTCATTGAGGTGTTGGCGGCACAGGGAAGGACTATGGAATCTTCCCAGGCGCAGGATAGCTGACACTTAAGTCCGGCCCGACAACTGCCCCGTCACTGAGTTCTGCCGGTTTCGATGAGGCGTGGCCCAAGATGTGCAGCACTTTCACGTTGTGGGCGAGCAAGTGGTCCGTGATGAGACGCCGGTGGCACCTCCACCAGACAGCCTCCGAACACATCAAGGCCGTGGCATGTTCTGAACCCAACTCTTGGAGCTCGGTCAGTGCCTGGCGAAATTCTTCCGACATGGCGTGGTCTGCATAGTTGTGGAAGCTGCGGACCTGCCACCAGGCGTTGACCTCGAACGGGATAATCTTGCTGACAGGCCGGCGGCCCGTCAGCGCCTCCTTGCGCAACAATGTGATGCCATGCTCGCGCAGAGCCGCGCTGAGGGTGTCGGCATTGAATTGCGGGTACTTGTTGGACCCCGGCAGCTTCCGAACATCCAGCACCTGTTCGATCCCATGCTCCTGGAGCAGTTCCAGGAACTCGTCAAGCGACCGATTCGAGTGTCCGATCGTGGCAATTGGAAGCGGCGTCACACCAGTCACTTGCCAGACTTCCGTGACGTGTTTGATGCAGCTTGCCTGCCCTCGATGAGGTGGAGTGCACTGCCCTTGTGGGCGGCAATATGGTCGGTTTTATCGCTCTTGATCTCGTACTGCGGATCCTTCTCGGACGCCCTGTGAGTATGCCCTTTGTAATCAAAATCCGCGGTGTGGACCTTGGTGATGTGGCCGGAGACGCGGCCGGCCTCGGAGTTCCATGAAACGTGGTTGCCTACAGAGAATTTCCCGGACATGAGCGCCCCTTTCTTTGTCCCATTCAAGCACTCGGGCAACGAGGAGTCACGGGCTCAGCCCGTTTGTCGGGAAGTTCGACGGCGGTTCTCGCCTCAGGTTGTTTTAGACAAGCACCCCTGGCCAACGAGGACAGAACAGCATTTAGAGGGCTCAAGGATTCTCCAATGATGTGGAGGGAAAAGCACCGTCAGGGAAACAGTTCTCCAATCATCGAACGACATTCCCGGCCTAATGGACAGTCCTGCTCATGGACAGTCCTGCTCACATGGCGGATTCTTCGGGCGAAGCTGGTTGCCGGCCGTTATGCGGGGTGATCTTTGGAGGACATGTCAATGCCTCTTGCCGCCGACACCTGGCACGGAGGCAGCTTGCTTCATCCAAGCTGAAATTTGGGGGTTGTTCATATCATCGAGGGATTCGATCTCCACGCCCCGCGTCGACTTACCCATGCCCACCGGCGTCACTGGCGGGACGGGCGTGAACGCGGCCGCATTCACAAACATCAGTTTGACGTGGCCCGCGAAGCCGCCGCTGCTAAAACACCAACCCTGGCCTGTGCCGTAATACGCCATGCCCCACTTTACGGAGCGTTGCAGGCCGGGTAAGGTCGTGGCCGCCAGCTCATCGATGGCCTCGGCAATACCGCGTTGTGGTTGGGGAAGGCTGGCGATGTACGCGAAGACGGGCTTGTCGCCTACTGCCGCTTTCGCGGGGCTGGCTCTGCCCGTCATGGCTTCGTGCAGCTCGAAGGACCCCTCGGTTTGTGCTGCGGTGGACATGTCCGGTTCAGTCGCATCGGTGTTGCCATTGCCCCTGCTGGTCATGACCGCAGTTTACTCCTTGGCCCGTCACGAAACACCGCGTGCGGGGAAAAACCTGGAATTGGCCGCCGCGTAGTCGGTAATTGTTGGGTTCTGGACTGCGGCCTCCCGATCCGCATCACAGCCATCATGTTCCTGTTGACCTAAGGGCTGCGATGCCGGCAACAGCCCAAGGCGGATATCTTGGTCAAAAAGCTGCCCGATTGCGTGGACAGCAAGAGCCAGGAAACCGAAAGTCAGTCCGAGTGCGATCACCTCCGGATGAGTGCGCAAAGCTTGCAACTGCAGTGAAGCCCCAAGCCAGACAAAGAACAACGGACCCAGAAAACCTTCCGTCGTGTCCCGCTGGTCGGGACCTTTGGCCGTGTGACGGCAGTCGTTTTCAAAGATAGGCTGACGCAAACGGGATATCAGAATCCGGAGCTTGCTCAAGGGCGGGTGGACTCTCACTCCTCGTTCGTCCACGAGCCATCAGTTTGGAGTATTCAGTGGCCACGCATTTTGAACGCTACATAGACGTTGCCGCAATTCTAATCCGTCATGGATTCGGCTCCGTTGCAACAGCCTTGGGCCTTGATCGAGCTCCCGCCGGAACCATGCAAGCCAATTACAGTTCTCCAGACACTCCAGAAAGGCTGGTGAGGGTTCTGGAGGAACTTGGCCCGACGTTCATCAAGCTGGGCCAGTTACTCTCAACACGCCCGGATGTGCTTCCTCCGGCGTACCTCACTGCACTGTCCAGGCTTCAAGACGGGGCTCCTCCCGTACCTGCAGACCAGATCCACGCAATTCTGGAGCAGGAACTGGGCGCATCGACTGATGTCATTTTTGCCAGCTTCAGCGATATCCCGCTCGCCAGTGCATCCATCGGTCAAGCGCATGCCGCCACTTTGCTGGACGGCACCAATGTGGTGGTGAAAGTTCGTCGGCCCGGGGTGGTCGAGCAGATCCATACAGATCTGGAAATCTTGGCAAATCTTGCCCATCAGGCAAGCCGGACCTGGCCGGTACTGGCCGATTACAACGTGGAGGCGATAGCTTCTTCCTTCGCAAGAACGCTGCGTGCGGAACTGGATTATCTGCAGGAAGGGAAAAACGCCGAAAAATTCGCGGAGAACTTCCGTAATGAACCCGGCATCCATATTCCACGAATTTTTTGGGAGACCACTACAACGCGGGTGTTGACGATGGAGAGGATTTACGGGAGCAAGGTCGACGACGCGTCCACCATCGCTCGACCGTTGAAGGACCGCGACCAGCTGGCGAGCCTTGCCGCCGGAGCGGCTGCCAAGATGATCTTTGAAGACGGATTCTTCCATGCTGATCCACACCCGGGAAATTTGTTTATTGAATCTTCAGCTCGCATTGGATTAATCGATTTCGGCATGGTGGGTACCTTGGACGAGCAGCTTAAGAGCCGGCTCAGCAAACTCCTACTGGCGTTTAGCAGGAATGACCCAACGCGAATTTGCCGTGCGTTGCTGGATATCTCCCTCAACCGGCCCACCACTGACCGTGGATTGTACAAGCGGGACATCGAGCGTTTCATGGCGCAATACCAGGGGCGTGCCCTGGGTGAAATTCACATTTCCGCCCTGATTACAGAACTGTTGACGATATTGGGCACCCACCATCTTCAACTACCCAGCGAGGTGGCCATGGTGGCAAAAATGGTGTTCATGACCGAAGGCATGGGGGTAAGACTCAACCCTGAATTCAAACTCGGCGAAGTGCTTAAGCCCTATGCTGCGCGGCTGGCCCTTGAACGGGTTAACCCACGCAAGCTCCCTGAGATGCTTAAACATCTTGGTTTGGATGCACTCGATTTTGGTGCCGACCTGCCGGAACGGCTTGACCGGGTGCTTGCACAGCTCGACGACGGCGTTGAGCTGCATTTGAGTGCCGAGGACCTAGTGCCGCTAATGGCCCGTGCCGAACGGATCGGGAACAGGCTGGTGGCGGGTCTGATCCTCGCGGCGTTTATTCGAGGAATCGGAGATTTGACTGCAACCGGCAATGTGGCGCTGAATCGCTGGCAACATTCCCTGCTGGCCGGAGGCATCGGAGCGTTGGGAGCTACCGGAGGATACTTGGCCTGGACTGCGCGCCCAAACAGACGGGGCCGCCGCCCATAGCGTTCCAGCTCGACCTGCCAACACTATTCCCAGCTCGCCAACCGTGATGGGAAATGAGATTCCACCACAAGCAAGGAAGTGACCGGGATGATGGAGCAACCTCAGCAGGGTGCCGATACACAACGGAAAATCCGGGTCTTCATTCTCGACGATCATGAGCTGGTCAGAATCGGCCTAACCGACCTGTTGGAAAACAACGACTTCATGGTTGTTGGATCCTCCGGTTCCGCCTTGGAGGCGACACGCCTGATTCCAGCTCTTCAACCCGACGTGTGTGTTCTTGATGCACGGCTTCCGGACGGCACAGGCATTGAAGTGTGCCGTGACGTCCGCTCGATCGATCCGGCCCTCAAATGTTTGATCCTGACAAGTTACGACGACGACCGGGCACTCCGCGGTGCGGTATTGGCCGGGGCCGTCGGCTACGTTTTAAAAGAGATTGGTGGCACGGATTTACTGACAGCCATCATCCGCACAGCGAATGGCGAGTCGCTCTTCGATCCCTCAACGATGCTAAGCATCGGTGAGGGCCTCAGCCAGCCAGCGGACCTGGATCCCCGCATCAAAAGTCTTACGGCACAGGAGCGGCGGGTTCTCGCTCTGATCGGCCAGGGGATGACCAATCGTCAAATCGGCGGTGAACTCTTTCTCGCTGAAAAGACGGTCAAGAACTATGTCTCCTCCCTACTGGCGAAGCTGGGCTTTGAGCGTCGCACCCAGGCCGCGGTGTACATAACCCGTAGGGACTAATACCTGAACAAATCGCCGGCGGTGCGCCCAGTGACCCTATATGGGTTGCTCCTGATCCAGAGGAACTGACCAGTGGAACCGGGTACCTCGGCCAGGAGCGCCTTCGACCAGAAAAACCCCATGGCGATCCAGCGCCCGGGCCTCCATATTCGCCAGCCCGCTTCGACGTTCAGGAATACCAAGTCCACACCCATCATCTTTGACGCTGACGCTCAAGGCATCGCCCGTCACTTCGATCTCAACGACAATGTCACCTGCTTGGGCATGCCGGACCGCATTGCTGACGCCTTCTGAAACCACGGCAAGAAGATGATGCGCCAGATCTTCAGGTACGCGCGAGTCCACGGGGCCCTTGAATACGATACGAGGGGCAAAAGGCAATTGCCTGGAAACGTGACGCAGCGTGTGCAGGATTCGACTACTCAGCAAGTCGACATCGTTCGTCGACGCCCGCAGCGAATATATCGTGTTTCGAAGATCCTTGATCGTTGCGTCCAACTCGTCGGTAATTGCGCGGATACGCGCCACTCCCGTTGGATCCGGTGTCAGTCGAATCAGCCCCTGCAGGTTCAGACCTGCCGCAAACAATCGTTGAATGACGATGTCGTGCAGATCCTGTGCAATCCTGTCACGGTCTGCATATAACAGCAGTTGTTCCCGGGTTCTATGTGCCTGTGCCAGCTCAAGAGCCAATGCGGACTGTGCGCAATAGACAGCGGTCATTTCAATGGACACGGCTGTAAAACCCGGATGACCTTGCCCGCGTATGAGGATCAGCGCCCCGTGCTCCGCGCCTTGTAGGCCCAAGCGCGCTAGCAGCGCAGGTCCGTTGAGGCTGCCCAGGGATGCCCCCATTAAGTCTCTGGATTTCTCAAAGGCAACCGCCTCTCCTGTCCGAAGCACTCCCTCGAGAGCAGCCGGGTTCAGGTCCATCAGCTGTCCAATGAGCCTCTGCGTCCCCGAGCCGGCAGCTGCAAGAACCTCAACTTGGCCTGCCTCATTGGGTGTCGTGACAATCAGTACCACCTCCGACTCTGAAACTTCCAAGGCCGTTTGAGCAACAAATTCCGCCCCTGGACCGACGTCGTCCCGCACCGCCGACATCATTCGCACCGCAACTTTTCGGCCAGCCTCCAGCCATTGTGAGCGTGCTTGGGCCTGATCGAACAACCGTGCGTTCTCGATGGCGAACCCAGCTGAACCGGCGAGAGCCACGGCCAACGCCTCATCCTCCTCGGTGAACAGCCGCCCATCCTTCTTCTCAGTCAGGTACAGATTTCCAAACACCTCGTCTCGGATTCGGATTGGCACACCCAAAAATGTTCGCATTGGCGGATGATGCGGTGGAAACCCGTAGGAGGCAGGGTGGTCATGGAGATTCGGTAGGCGAATGGGGCGTGGATCTCGGATGAGCAGCCCCAAGACGCCGTGGCCGTTCGGCAGCGGTCCAATAAGTTTTTCAAGATCCCGGTCGATACCGTGGGTTACAAAATGGCTGAGAGATTCACCCTCACCAACGACTCCCAGTGCACCGTACTGTGCGTCGACCAAATCGCACGCAGCTTTGATTATCCGATGGAGAACTACGTCCAGCGTAAATCCTTCCGCAACTGATATGACCGCGGAAAGCAGACCCTGCAACTTGGCATCCGTACCTAGGGATGACAGGCCGTCCACGTGACCGGGCAAAGCACTTTCATGCGGACTTACATGGTCCAATTCCTTGCCTCCCACGAATCGTGACACTGAAGGCCGCGGGCCCGGATAACCAATCGCCCGCCCCTTGTGAGCAGCCTACGCTGGAAGAAGTACAGCCACCATGACCAAGTAATCTACATGTCTTTGGTCCCTACCGGCACCATCAAGGAAGGCATAGTCTCAATTCATGACACACAACCCATCGGCCGCACGAACGGAAATACTGCAAGTTCATGAGTGTTGGGTCCTACTGCGAAGCGTATCGGTGGGCAGACTTGCAGTCTGGTCCATCGACCATCCGGAAATCTTCCCCATCAACTTCACTGTTGACCATGGAACGCTGGTTTTCCGGACAGGCGAAGGCACCAAACTGATCTCAGTGCTCGGTCAGCACCCTGTTGCCCTGGAAGCAGACGGCGTCGATGCAAATACGGGCATAGCATGGAGCGTAGTGGTGAAAGGATCCGGCGACCCATTCTCGACAACCGATGAACTGTTGGATAGCTTTTCACTCATGCTGTTCCCGTGGCATTCCGGACCCAAGGACACTTTCATACGCATCTCCCCCACGGAAATCACCGGTCGCCGATTCAAGGTCACTCAGCCGGCGACCTGGTGGACGGCCCAAGCCAACAGACCAAACGCAGCCCCGGAATAAACGACCCGTGCGAAAGTTTCAGCAGTCTGGGCTTGAGCATCAGAAAACCACATAGGAGGTCTCCCCCAATGGATAGATACGCCATGAAAGCCATGGCGGATACTTGGCCCCGCACCAAATCCTGACTGGATGATCCAACGCCGCACAGCCTCAAAGGTGACGTTCCCGCCGTCGTACGTGCATGTCCCGACTTCCTTCAGGTTTCGCGGTTGCCGATGCTGAAGTCCCTGCGCAGGCTACACCGCCCCTAGCGCCCGGCCCTCCACCGTGGGACGCTGGAACCAACCAGAACTGCGCCAATCACGAGGGAGCCAACCTTGACCGGCATGTATCAAGCCCCAGTAGCACCAGCACAGCAGACAGCCACACCTTCCGCCATGAGCGGCGAGTGGGCTCAACTTGGTCGGTACTGGGATGCTGCCAATTACCTGACGGTGGCGCAAATCTATCTTCAGGAGAATGTACTGCTCCGGCGCCCATTGATGACCGGCGACATCAAGCCACGTTTACTGGGCCATTGGGGCACCAGCCCGGGATTGTCTTTTGTTTATGTGCATCTGAACCGGTTAATCCGCAACACAGGAGCACAAGTTCTCTTTGTGGCCGGTCCAGGCCATGGCGGACCGGCTGTGGTTGCCAATCTCTATTTGGAGGGCACCTATACGGAAATTTATCCACATGTCGGCTTAAACAATGAAGGACTTCGCCGGCTCACCCGCCAGTTCTCCACGCCCGGCGGAATTCCCAGTCACGTCGGACCGCCAATCCCTGGCTCCATCCACGAAGGCGGCGAGCTGGGCTATTCGCTGGCGCATGCCACGGGAGCCGCCATGGACAGCCCGGAACTTATCGTGGCCTGTGTGGTCGGTGATGGGGAAGCCGAAACCGGACCTCTGGAAGGCGCCTGGAAGGCACCGTCCTTCCTGAACCCAAGCCGGGACGGAGCCGTGCTTCCGATACTTCACCTCAACGGCTACAAAATTTCCGGTCCGACAGTGCTCGGGCGCCAATCCGATGAGCAGGTCATGGCGCTGCTGCGGGCACACGGCTGGGACCCCTTGGTCGTTTCCGGCGACGACCCCTCACTTATGCACCCCCAACTGGCGGAAGCGTTGGACAAGGCCCATGCCCGCATTGTCCAAATTCAAGAACAGGCACGCCGGCTCGGCGCCACTGGCCCCGCTCCCTGGCCGGCCATCATCCTGCGCACACCCAAAGGCTGGACCGGTCCCGGTGTAGTCGATGGCATTCAGGTGGAAGGAACATTCCGCGCCCACCAGGTGCCATTGGCTGGTGTCCGTGAAAATCCCGCCCATCTGGCCCAGCTGGAGGCTTGGCTGCGTTCCTACAAGCCCGAAACACTCTTTGATCCTGCGGGCCGGCTGGTGCCGGAACTGGCAGCCCTCGCTCCACAAGGTGACTTGCGCATGGGCGCCAGCCCCTGGGCCAATGGCGGCAAGGACACAGCCCCGCTGCCTCTGCGCCCCCTTGAAAACTACGCTCTGGACGTGCCCGTGCCAGGGTCCACCAAGCACGAAACCACAAAGCCTCTGGGTGAAATGCTCCGCGACATTTACACGGACACCTCCCATGACCCCCGCTTTCGGCTGTTCAGCCCGGACGAGACCAACAGCAATCGGCTGGGCGCCGTGTTCGAAGTCACCGATAGGTGCAACATGGAGGCCATCCGGGACGATGATGACCATCTGTCCCCGGATGGACGTGTCATGGAAGTCCTCTCTGAACACCTCTGCCAGGGCTGGCTCGAAGGCTATGTTCTCACCGGACGGCACGGGCTGTTTGCCACCTATGAGGCGTTTGCCATGGTCAGCGCTTCCATGACGGTCCAACACACCAAATGGCTTCAGCACGCCCGCGAATTAGAGTGGCGAACCCCCGTGCCCAGCCTCAACATCCTGCTCACCTCAACCTGTTGGCGCAATGACCACAACGGCTTCAGCCACCAGGGGCCCGGCCTGATCGACACGGTCCTCTCACTCTCTGGTTCCGTCATCCGCGTTTATCTGCCACCGGATTCCAACACATTGCTGGCCGCGGCCGAACATGTACTGCTCAGCAAGGACTACGTGAATTTGCTGGTCGTGGACAAGCAGTCCCACCCGCAGTATTTGAACCTCGACGACGCCCGCAGGCATGCTGCCGCCGGCGCCTCAATCTGGCATTGGGCAGGAAATGAGGACGCTGCCATCGGCGAAGCCACTGCCGGGAACACCTCCTCCATCGCGAAATCCTCGACCACCCCTGGCGAGCCAGCGGCGGCAACTGGGCCGGACATTGTCCTGGCCTGTGCCGGCGACGTCCCAACGGAGGAGACATTGGCTGCCGCATGGCTGCTCCAACATCACGTCCCGGAGCTGCGTGTGCGCGTGGTCAACGTCATGGATCTGCTCGTGCTGCCGCCACGCGATACGCACCCCCACGGACTGTCCGCCGTCGACTTTGAAAAACTCTTTACCGCTGGCGGCGAGGTGGTGGTGGCCTGGCATGGATATGCCCGGGCGTTCCACCAGCTTTTGCACGGACGCCCGAACCCAGACCGGTTCCATGTCCGTGGCTACAACGAAGAAGGCACCACAACCACCCCGTTCGACATGGTGGTCCTGAACAGGATGAGCCGCTACCACCTCGCCCTGGAGGCCCTGAACCGGGTCGGCGGCGACGTTGACGGCGCAGAGGAATTGGCAGAACACTGCCAGCAGATGCTTGCAAAGCACCGAGAATACATTTTGGCCCACCTCGAAGACATGCCCGAAATACGTGACTGGGTATGGACTCCTGAATAGCAGAAAGGACAGACGGACGAGCGGCGTGTCAGGAACCCACAGCAACGAACTTCACCTGAGCAACCTCACGGGGCGCTTGAACTCGTTCCGGGCCGGGGTTCCGGGCACCAACGACGCGATCGTCCCAACCTCCGCAACCGTGGTGGGCGTCGCGGTGTCACCGACGTCCTCTGGTCACGCCCAGCTGAGATTCGGCTGCAGCGTGCGGGCGCGCCACCGTTGCTGAAGCTGAGGACTTTGTACCCTACTGTGGCGGCTACCACCGCCCGTAGGATCAGGACATGAGAGACGATAAAATTGCACCAAAAGCAGAGTCCCTGACAACCAAGCAGTGTTGGAAACTCCTTTCCGATACTTCAGTGGGCAGACTTGCAGTCACCGTTGACGGGAAACCTGATGTGTTCCCCGTTAACTACAAGATCGACGGAGAATCACTCTTGTTCCGCACGGGCGCTGGAACCAAGATCAACGCCATAAATGAAAATGCCAGCGTCGCCTTCGAAGCAGATGCTGTCAGCGCAGAATTCGGCCTTGCGTGGAGCGTGGTCGTCAAAGGTAACGCCGAAATCGTGCCGGCAGACAACAATGAACTCAACACCACAACTCATGGATTGTTCCCATGGCAGGGGGTGGGAAAGAGCCATCTGATTCGCATTGTTCCGGAGAACATCACCGGAAGGCGCTTCACCTTGGATGCTT
>JBBPZC010000186.1:0-22499 GCA_038199275.1 Actinomycetales bacterium | reverse complement strand
TTACGGCAGGATTCTTTGGTGCCCACAGCATTGCCTCCGGCTGGACCGGGACCCTCGCCGTGGGCGGTCGGGCACAGGGGGCATCACTGTACAACCTGAGCTACTACGCGGGATCGAGCGTGATTGGCTGGAGCGCCGGGCTGTTGTTCCAGCACTTTGGTTGGGGCGCCATGGCCGGGGCGCTGGGGGTGCTCGCAGCACTGGCCGCCGCTATTGCCGCGACGTTGCTGCCCGGGACAAAAGCCCTGCGGTCCGGGGCCAAAACGCAGGGACTGCCCGTGGCCAAACCGCCGGTGGGTCCCGGCACCCAAACTCCGCAGGCACCCGCCTCGGGAACTGACAAGGAACCATAGGCGCAACCGCAGCCTGCGCACCCGGCTGCCATCCGACGTCGAACGCGTCTGCCGGAAACCACGGCACGCGCCGCGGCGGTCAGCGCACGCGAGCCTCATCCCCGGCGGCCCGCTCCATGAACAAAGCCTCCGCCACCGGATAGAGCATCAGTACGGCCAGAACCCCGAAGGTCCACTGGTAGCCGGTCACGGGCGCCACTTCCTCACCCAGCAGGCCCTGGGCGGCACGCAGGATCAGCGCACCCACGGCAATGCCCAGGCCGGTGGCAATCTGCGCGATCGTGGAGGAGAGCGTATTGGCCCCCGCCATCCTGGCCTTGGGCACGTCCACAAACTGCACCGTGTTGTACGCGCTGAAGCCGATGGAACGCAGCACGCCACTGATGAACAGCACGGCGGCTATGACGGCCAGCGGCGTGGCCGGGCTCAGGAATGCGCACGCCAGCAGTGCCAGCGCGCCTCCAATGTTGCTCAGCAGCAGCACCTTGCGGAAACCGAACCGGCGGATCAGTGGCGAGGTGGCGGGCTTGATCAGCACGTTGCCGGCGAACACGAACATCGTCATGAGCCCGGCTTCAAAAGCGTTCCAGCCGAAGCCGATCATGAACATCAGCGGCAGCAAAAACGGTACGGCGTTGATGACCAGCCGGTACAGCGCTCCCCCGGAGTTGCCCACCAGGAAGGTGTGGATGCGCAGCGCACGCAGGTCCAGCAGCGGGTGGCGCGAACGTCTGAACCACCACAGCATGGCTGCGAGCCCCAGCACCGCAATCACCAGCCAGAGGACGACGGCGGCCCATGGCGTGGGTGCCGAGCCCACCAGTTCCATGCCAATCACCAGTGCAGCCAGCGCGATCCCGCACAGCACGAATCCCGTCCAGTCCGGCGGCGGGACCTTGCGGGCCCGAATGTTCGGCACCACCTTCAGCGCCACCACAAAGGCAATGACACCGAGGGGCACGTTGACGAGGAAGATCCAGTGCCAGCTGGCGTAGGTCACGAACAGCCCGCCCAACACCGGTGCCAGAACAGGGGCAATCAGCGCGGGCCAGGTCAGGTAGGCGATGGCTTCCAGGAACTCTTTCCGGTCCGCATCGCGCAACACCACCAGCCGACCCACCGGAACCATCATGGCCCCGCCCAGGCCCTGGAGCATCCGGGCCCCGCAGAGCAGCGGCAGGTTCGGACTCATGGCACACAGCAGGGAAGCAAGCGTGAAGATGCCAATCGCGGCCGTAAAAACCCACCTGGCGCCAAAGCGCTCGGCCAGCCAGCCGCTGATGGGAATGCCCACGGCCAGGGTGATCAGGTAGGCGGTCATGGCCAGGTTGATGTCCACGGGCGCCACGTTCAGGTCCGCGGCGATGCCCGGGGCGGCCGTGGCAATGATGGTGCCGTCAAGGATCTCCATGAAATACGTGCCGGCCACCAACAGGGCCAAGGCACGGCTGAAGGAGCTGCTGCCTGCCGACGTCTTGCTTCGAAAACTCACGGCCCTAAGCTTAGCGGCCGAGGGGCCCGGGCTGAGGGGCCACGCCCGCGAGGGGCCCGCGAGGGGCCCGCGGCGAGCTTGCGAGCAGTGGGAGCGGGTGGGGAGAAGCGAGGTCGGGGAGGCCGGTTGGCGCTATACGCGGGCGGCGCCACGGCGCGGAATGCGTCGGTTTTGTCGGGGCGGTAGCTGCCCGGCACGGCTAAAGTGATGGCATGAGCACTCACCTTCGCGGATCTGTTGTGAACTTGGAAGACTGCATCAGCGCCCGGAGCATGGCCTGATGGCGGTGCTGGATGTCCTTTTGATCGTACGGCTGGGCATTGCCGCCGTACTGTTTCTGGCCCTGCAATCCTGGCTGGCGGCCACCGTGGTCCGGCGCGTGGTGGGGGTGCCGATCGGCTGGCCGCGTTCCATCGCCGTCGGCTTCATCATGAGCGCCGCCATGGCCCTGACCGTCCAATACCTGTTCCGTGCCGGCACCGATGCCAACCCCACCGGCCTGGACGTTTCGCCTACCGTGGCGCTGCTGTTGCTGGTCCTTGCCGTCTGTTGGATTTTTGCCCTGGGCATCGCAGCCCTGGTGTTCGTTGAGGCTGCTTTCCCCACCGGTACGCTGCCCGGCATCGGACAGCTTTTCACCGGCTGGAAGGCCCGACGGCGGCGCACCCGTCGGTATGCCGAGGTCATCTCCATCGCCGTGCGGCACGGGCTCGGTTCGCGTCTGCGCGGCTTCGGCCCGGACGATGGGTTCGGCCAGGACGCCAAGACCGCCCGTGCACTGCGCAACGCCCTGGATGAAGCCGGCGTGACGTTCGTGAAGATGGGCCAGATGCTCTCCACTCGGCGCGATCTTTTGCCTGAGGTCTTTATCCGGGAGCTCGAATCGTTGCAAAGTGCAGCCTCCCCGGAGCCGTGGGAGAGCATCGAGTCCGCCATTGAAATCAGTCTGGGCCGACCCCTTGCAGAGGTTTTCTCCCACGTGAATCCTGTCCCGTTGGCGGCAGCCTCGGTCGCGCAGGTGCACCAGGCCACCTTGCTGGACGGGTCCGACGTCGTACTTAAAGTACAGCGCCCCGGCGCCCTGGGCCAGGTCACCCTTGACACCGACATCATCCTGCGGCTGGCACGCTGGCTGAACAAAACCACACCGTGGGGGAAGTCGCTGGGCGTGTTTGCCCTGGCGCGGGGCTTCGCCGACTCGCTCGAGGAGGAACTGGATTACCGGGTGGAGCTGGACAACATGCGCAGCATTGAGGCTTCGCTGGCGCATTCGGGCAAGTTCACCGTCATTGTCCCGCACGCTCATGAGGAGCTCTCCACCGAGCGGCTCTTGGTCATGAACAAACTGCCGGGACGCCCCGTCAGTGCCGCGGGCACGCTGCTGACCAGGCTGTCCGACGGCGAGCGCAAGGTCCTTGCCGAGACTCTGCTGGGAGCGACGTTGGCGCAGATCATTTCCGACGGCGTCTTCCATGCGGACCTACATGCCGGCAATATTTTCATCACGCCCGAGGGCACACTGGGGCTGCTGGACTTCGGCTCCGTGGGCAGGCTGGACCCGGCCACGCAGAACGCGCTGGGCATGATGCTTTACTCAATCGACAAGCATGACGCCGCCGGGGCCACCGACGCGCTGATTGAACTGCTTGACCGGCCCGAGAACCTCGACGAACGGGCATTGGAGCGTTCCCTGGGGCAATTGCTGACGCGTTTCCGGACCGGGTTCGGCCCGGGCGGCAGCCAGAGAATGTTCGGCGATTTGTTTGCTCTGGTGATTGCGCACAAATTTGCGGTGCCTGCGCAGATCGGGGCTGCGTTCCGCGCGCTGGCCGCTGTTGAGGGGACGCTGCTGGTGATTGATCCGACCATGGATTTGGTGGCTGTTGCCCGCAGCGAGGGCTCCCGGCTGATGAACGGCAAGCTCTCGATCGGCAATCTCAAGGAGGAAGTTGAGCATCGCATGATCTCGCTGCTGCCCTTGATGAACAGACTCCCGCGGCGCATCAACAAGATCACCGATGACCTGGAGCATGGCCGCTTCTCCATGAACGTGCGCGTCCTGAACGATCCCTCGGACCGCCGCTTCCTGACCGGCCTGTTCCAGCAGCTCATTGTTGCCGTATTGGCCGGCTCAGCCGTGCTGGGCGCTATTTTGCTCATCACCAACAATGGCGGCCCCGCACTCATTGAGGGCATCCACCTATACGGTTTCTTTGGCTTCGTGCTGCTCTTCGGCGGATTTGTGCTCGGCATGCGTGCCCTCATGCTCGTCTTCAAACGCACCAACGACGAATAGCGGAGGCGGGCGGACGCGCTGGTATGGGCGCGGGCTGACTTGGGATTCCGACCAGGGGACAGTCGCGCTGCGAGGAGTCACTGTGCCGTACAGTCCCACGCGCATGCGCCAGGCCAGACCCCAGCACGGAGCATGCGTGCCCGGCACCAGCAGTCAGCCCCTCCCCGCTGCATCGATCCGGGAGATAAGGCGGCTTTGAAGGGCCAAAACAGCCTTATGTCACGGACGGATTCAAGGGGCGGCGATGCACCGGGACAGCGACACAAAAAGCCCCGGCCAACCCCACGTCAGACAGACAAACGATCCGCCAACCGAAAAGCTACGCCGTCAGTCCCAGCTTGCTCATGCGCTTGGAGTGGTTGCGGGTCAGGGCACTCAGGATGGCCGAAACATCGGCGACTGCCTGCCCGTGGGTGGCGTCGGGGCGCAGACCCACGAGAAAGCTGTGTTTGGCACCGATGCGCTGCACCTGGGTCAGGGCCTCCCCCACCAGACGGCGTCCCCACAAGGCCAGCCGGGATGAAAGCCGGGGATCCTCTGCCAGCATCTTCTTCAGCAGCCCGGTCAATTCCAGCAGCTGGGCCTCAGAGGTCCGCACCTTGGCCACCGCCTGCTGGGTGGGTCCGTCCAGGCGTTCGGCAATGGCGGCGTAAAACTCTTCCGTGATCGCCTCAACCACGTACGCCTTCATGAGCGATTCGTGCCAGTCGGCAGGCCGAGTCCTTTCGTGGAAGGCGTCAACCATGCGCTGGTACGGGGCCATGGCCAGTTCCGGATCCATGCCCATCTCGTCCAGCCTCACGCACATGGCCTCATAGTGGCCGAACTCGGCAACGGCCATCCGGCCCAGCACCGCCCGGTCGGTCAAGGTGGGTGCATGCTGTCCAGCTGCGGCCAGCCGCTCAAAGGCAGACAGTTCCCCATAGGCGATGCTGCCCAGCAGGTCCACCACAAAATTGTCATAGCGTGCACTGAGTTCGCCGGCGGAAACGGATTCATCAGGCCCGGGTGCTGAAATGCTCATAAGTTCAAGGGTAGTGTGTGCCGCGCCGCGCTTGTTCCCGCGGGGGAATCGTTTACGCTGAAATCGTGCCCTACTCTTACCTTGGCGTCACAAGCAGCGCCGCGCATCAGTCCCTCGCTCAAGCCTTGGCCGCCTTGCATGAGGAGTTCAAGCTGCCGGATGGTTTCGCCCCGGAAGTGCTTGCGGAGGTCGACGCCGTCATCGCCGGCCACCAGCTTCCCGCCCCGGATCTGACCGGGCTGCCGTTCATCACGATCGATCCGCCCACTTCCCAGGACCTCGATCAGGCCATGTATCTGGAGCGCAGCGGCGAGGGCTATGTGGTCCACTACGCCATCGCCGATGTCCCCTCCTTTGTCCCCGTTGGCGGCCCGCTCGATGCCGAAACCCGACGCCGCGGCCAGACCATCTACACCCCCTACCAGCGCGTCCCGCTGCACCCGGCCCCGCTCAGCGAAGGCGCGGCCAGCCTCCTTGCGAACGGCGCCCGCTCCGCCTACGTGTGGGAAATCCACCTCGCCGCCGATGGTTCCCAAACCGCTTGTTCGGTTGGCCGGGCCACGGTGCGCAGCGTTGCCAAGTTGAGCTATGAGCAGGCACAGCAGATGTACGACGCCGGGACCGCACCTTCCGAGTATGCCGGGACCTTGGCGCTGTTGGGCGAGATTGGGACGAAGCGGATCGCGTTGGAACGCGCCCGCGGCGGCGCCAGCCTGAACGTCCCGGATCAGGAAGTTGAGTTCATTGACGGCCGTTACGTGCTGCAATTCCGTCCAGCGTTGGCCTTGGAAGACTGGAACGCCCAGATTTCGTTGATGACGGGGATGGCCGCGGCGCAACTCATGTTGGAGGGCAAGGTAGGGATCTTGCGCACCATGCCCGCCCCCGATGAGAATGCCGTCGCCGCGTACCGGATGCAAACCGTCGCCCTGGGCAAGCCATGGGGGCAGGACATGGAGTACGGGGCCTACCTGCGCACCCTGGATACGAGTGATCCAAAGCATCTTGCGTTGATGCACGCGGCCAGCACGCTGTTCCGTGGTGCCAGCTACACCCCATTTAATGGAACCATTCCGGACCAGGTGATACAGGCCGCCGTCGCCGCACCCTACGCCCACACCACTGCCCCGTTGCGGCGGCTCGTGGACCGCTTTGTGCTCGCCATCTGTGCTGCACTGTGCGCAGGCGAGGAGGTGCCGCAATGGGCTGTCGCCGGACTCGATGAACTGCCGGAGATCATGGCCGAATCGAACCAGCTGGCCGGCCGGGTGGACAAAGCCGCCATCGACACCGTGGAGGCCGCGCTTTTGCACCATCGCGTGGGAGACGAGTTTGACGCCGTCGTACTTGCCGGTCCGAAGAAGAACGGCCACGCCAGCAAGACGGCGGCAGCACGCAGTACCATTCAGATCGCCACCCCGGCCGTGACCGGTTATTGCGATGGGGATTTGGAGCCGGGCACGGAGGTGCGGGTGCGGCTGGAGTCGGTGGATATTGCCAAGCGAAGCGTGAAGTTCGTTCCAGCCTGAGCCCTCGCCGCGCGAACATTGCCGTTAACACCACGTTCGACGATGATTTCGGTGCCGTGCGGCTAGACTGTGACTGTAGACATGGATGCCCGGTCGTTGATTATTAGATTTTGATTCAACAAGCCCGCCCCTACGCGCGTCTTACTAGTTCCCCCGCACTGCTCACTCTTCAGAGGCGGGAGGACACGTTTTTGCTAGCCCGCGATCGGCTTCCCTAAGATTGTGCCGCATTGCTGCGGTTCCGTGAGGCCCCAAAGTGCCCGCGTTGAGCCCGGCAGGAGACACCTTGTATAGACGAATTGAATGGTAAGCATTTGAGCATTGAGACAGACTCCCTGCTGCAGGCAGAAGACAGCAACGAAAAAGTTGAAATTGACGGAACCCTGAGCAGCAATGAACCGCCCCGCCAGGAAGAAAAGGAAACGTTCGCCAGCTTCGGCGTCCACCACGAGATTGTTTCCTCCCTGACGGAAGCCGGGATCACACACCCCTTCCCCATCCAGGCCATGACGCTGCCCATCGCACTGACCGGCCACGACATCATCGGCCAGGCCAAGACCGGAACGGGCAAGACCCTTGGTTTCGGCATTCCCGCGCTGAACCGGATTGTCGCCCCCAAGGATGAGGGCTTTGAGAAGCTGGCCGCCCCCGGCGCCCCGCAGGCCATGATCATCGTGCCCACGCGCGAACTTGCGGTTCAGGTTGCCGGAGACCTCGTCACGGCCTCGAAGCACCGGGGCATCCGCATCGCCACCATTTATGGCGGCCGCGCCTATGAACCCCAGATCGAGGCCCTGCAAAAGGGTGTTGAGCTGATCGTCGGCACGCCGGGCCGACTGATTGACCTGCTCAAACAGCGTCATCTGAACGTCAAGCACGTGCGCATGGTCATCCTCGACGAGGCCGACGAAATGCTGGACCTGGGCTTCCTGCCCGACGTTGAGACGCTCATTGCCGGCACCCCCGCCGTGCGCCAGACCATGCTGTTCTCCGCCACCATGCCCGGCCCGGTTGTTGCCATGGCCCGCCGCTACATGACCCAGCCAACGCACATCCGCGCCGCCGATCCGGACGATGAGGGCCTGACCAAGCGCGATATCCGCCAGCTGATCTACCGCGCCCACAACCTGGACAAGATCGAGGTGCTGGCCCGAATCCTGCAGGCCAGGGACCGCGGCCGCTCCATCATCTTCACGAAGACCAAGCGCACTGCTGCGAAGGTGGCCGAGGAACTCGTTGACCGCGGCTTTGCCGCCGCAGCCATCCACGGCGACCTCGGCCAGGGTGCCCGGGAGCAGGCGCTGCGCGCCTTCCGCAACAACAAGGTCGACGTTCTCGTCGCCACCGACGTTGCCGCCCGCGGCATCGACGTCGACGATGTCACACACGTGGTGAACTACCAGTGCGTTGAGGACGAAAAGATTTACCTGCACCGAGTGGGACGCACCGGCCGCGCCGGCAACAAGGGCACGGCCGTGACGTTCGTGGACTGGGACGACATGCCCCGCTGGGCCCTGATCAACAAGGCCCTGGGGCTGAGTGTTCCCGAGCCCATCGAAACGTACTCATCGTCACCGCACCTCTACACGGATCTCGACATTCCCGAAGGCACCAAGGGCCGCCTGCCCCGCAACAAGCGCACGCACGCCGGCATTGATGCCGAGGCTCTTGAGGACCTGGGCGAGACCGGCAAGCGCAACTCCCCCCGCACCGGCCACGATGGCGGGCATGAGGGTGGCCGTGACGGCGCCCGCGGTGGCAACCGTGGAGGGAACCGTTCCGGCGCCCGCCACGGTGAGAAGCGTCGTGACGAGCGCGGTGATGAGCGCCGTGATGAGCGCCGTGATGAGCGCCGTGATGAGTCCCCCGCCGGTGAGAAGAACGACGGCGGCCGGAGCCGACGTCGGCCGTCCTCCGCGGCGTCCAACGAGACCGCAGGCGCCCCGGCAGAGACCGCAGCACCGCGGGCGCGCCGCACCCGCACCCGCCGGCGCAACGGCGAAGTGGTGGACAAGCCGAACACCGGCGAATAAACACTTACTGCTTTAAACAACTGTTCCTCCCACAGCATGCAGCCGTGGGAGGAACAGTTGTTTAAAGGCTAGATCAGCGGGCGGCCCTCACGCTTGGCCTCGCGGACCTCTTGCACGAATGCTTTGCCGAGCACAAACAGCACAACGGCCACAATAACCGGCCAGATCAAGATGTACAGGGTCAGAAAAAATACGCTCATGCCCAATCCCTACGCTTTCTCTTCAAGAAGTGAATCGGTTCCGGTGTGGTCAGCCTCGGCACGGTCGTCAAAATCGCCGATGCGCTTCTGTATGACGCTGAAATCGAAGGTCACGTTGTTGCGGAAGCACATGAAGTAGCAGACCAGGGTGCTCACCGCGTACGCCACGAGGGAGGCGGAAAGAACCGTGTAGTCGTGCAGGAAGCCGATGCAGAACGGGGCCGCGACGACGATGGCGACACCGGCAACGATCTTGGCAGTCTTCAGGCCAAAGAAGCCAAACGCCATCAGACCCAGCACCACCCCGATGCCAATGACGGAGACCACGTCCACAATCAGGCCGGTGGCTCCGGTCATGGGGATCCATTCGAAGCGGACGGGAATGAACAAGGCCAGGGCCACCAACACGGAGACGGTAAAGGCCTTGTTGGTGATCTTTTCCCAGTAGAAGCTGGCAATGACGGGGAACACCAGGGCGCCCCAGAGTGCACCGACAAAGACCAGCATGTCCAAAATGTTCAACTGGCCGCTGGCAAAGTACAGTCCCGCGCCTGTGGCCACGATCATGGTGATGCGGCCAACGAGCAACATGGTTTTCGGATTGGCTTCGCCCCTCTTCGCAACGTTCTGTCCGTAGACGTCGGCCATCATGATCGAGGACATCGCGGAGAGATCCGAGTCAGCCGTGGAGGACAGCGCACCAATGATCATGATCAAGAAAATGCCCAGCAGAATGGGGCTCAGGTACGTGGCAGCCATTTGCGGGATCAAGTTGTTGGTGTCCCCGCCCAATGGTTCAATGCCGGCGTACAGGGCCATGACACCGAGCATTCCGATGCCAATGATGGTGGCACCGTAGCCCACGGTAGCCGTGACGAAGGTCTTCTTGATCAGGTCTTCGCGAACGGCGAAGAGCCGCTGGGCAATGGTTTGATTGCCAATGGCGTAGGCCAGCACAGCAGCAATGTACGGGGCACCCTGATTCAGGAACGCCTCCGAGGAGAAGAAGTTTGACTGCTGCGGCGTCAGGTTGGAAGCACCTTGGACCAGCATGTCCGTGCCGCCGGCGGCAAAGAACACCACCGGGATGATCACCACGACGGCGCCCAGCATCGCAAAGACCTGGACGGCGTCAGTGAGCACCGAGGCGCGGAAGCCGGACCACAGGGAGTACAGCAGGATTCCGGCGCCAATGAACACAATGCCCTGGGTGAAGTTGAACGGTGAGAGCAGCGCAATCAACGCGCCGCCGGCAATGAAGTTGGAGGTGATGCTGACCATGGAGCCAACAATGTTTGAACCGGCCAGCATCAACTGGCTGGATTTTCCGTGCCGGGCGTACATGACCTCGGCCAAGGTGTGGGCCTTGGGCGCAACGGCACGAATCCGCTTGCCGAAGGGGTAGATGAACAAGATCATCAGGGCACCCCACAGCCCGTAGTGGATGGGTCCTGAGATGCCATACGTGTACCCGGAGGTCGCCGATGCGTACATTGACGATGCCCAAATCCAGGTGGCGGTCATGCTGCCGGCGGATATGCCGAAGCCAACCTTGTTTCCGGCGGTCATGTAGCCGTCGGCATTTTCTTTCTTTCGTCCAATGAATAACGTCATGAGGAAAGTGCCGCCAAAAAACAACACTAAAAGCCCTATTACTGTCCAGCCCCCCAGCTGGTGAAGTCCTGCGCCATCTGGCACCATGCATATCCTCTCGCAAGGGCGGAATTCACCGGCATTCCGCCACAAAATAGCGTGCGCCGCCCATAAAGAGGTGCTTAAGGCAATCCGGTGAAGGATCCTTCAGACGCACGTTCCCGCCCGGGACCAGCCGCCAAGGCAAGCAGATTTATCTGCGCAGGCGGCCCAAAGCGGAGCCCCATCAAAGGTGCATCCACTACCGGAGTTTCAACGGCTGACGATCAGCCGGCAACGGGATTAGAACAGATTCAAAGCCGGGTTTGATTGCCCGGCCGAACCAATAACGTCCTCCACACTAACAGCCTTGGGCACACTTCCCGACGGTGCTGCACCGCTGCGTAGGTAACGAAGGCACAACCATTGCCACTACGGCAGGAACGGCGCCGTCCCTGTTCCGTGCCCCAACAGTGCCGCAAAATTCTCCGGTGAGGTGAGGTTTTCGCCCAGATGGTTGGGCTTTCCGGTCCCGTGAAAATCAGAGGAACCGGTCACAATCAGGCCGTTGGCGCGGGCCAGCTCGCGCAGCCACGCACGTCCCTCGGCAGGGTTGTCCCGGTGGTCAACTTCCAAACCCAGCAGGCCGGCGTCGATCATGTCATGGAAAATCTCCGGTCCCACCACACGGCCCCGGGCGGCCGCCACGGGGTGGGCGAAGACCGGCACGCCCCCGGCCGCGCGGACAAGCTCAACGGCCAGCACGGGATCCGGGGCGTAGTGGCTGACAAAGTAGCGTGAGTGCGAGGTGAGGATGTTGGCGAAGGCTTCGTTGCGGTCGGCCACAATCCCGGCAGCCACCAGGGCGTCGGCAATGTGTGGCCGGCCAACCGTGGCGCCGGGGGCAACGTGGGCGCTGACGTCGTCCCAATTCAGGGGGTAATCCTCGGCAAGGCGCTCCACCATGCGCTCGGCCCGGGTGAGTCGGGCAACCTTGGCCTTGGTGATTTCCTCCAGCAGACCGGGATGTTCGGGGTCGTGGAGATAGCTGAGCAGGTGCACGCTGATGCCCCGGTCAGTTGCGCAGGAGACTTCCATGCCGGGCACCAGGCCCACGCCGTGGCGTTTCGCGGCGTCGAGCGCCTCGGACCAGCCGGCGGTGGAGTCGTGATCGGTCAGCGCCATGACGTCCAGTCGCGCGGCGGCGGCAGCAGCCACCAGCTCGGCGGGGGGCTGGGTGCCGTCGGAAACATTTGAGTGCGTGTGCAGATCGATCCTCACGCTCCAAGCGTACGACTGATTCCTCCACAGCCGCGTCCGCGCCGCACCTGGCGCCGCCCCTCCTTTGCCCCCTTGCCCAAGCGGTGGGAGACTTAAGGGGTGAACCAGACTGAGCAAACCTCCGTGCACCCCGATCCGTCAACCGAGCAGCCCCTTGAGGAGCGCGTGAACAACCGTTCGCACCGCCCCGATTCGGATGCCTTCCGTTCCTTCATGGCCTCCAACTGGGCGCCCACTTCGGCGCAGCTGCCGGCCCGGGCCGAGGTGGCAGACCATGCCGCGCGCCGCCGTCGTGCCATTTCCGGGCAGTTCCCGGGCGAACGTCTGCTGATTCCGGCCGGCCCGTTGAAGGTCCGCTCCAACGACTGCGATTACCGTTTCCGCCCGCACTCCGCCTTTGCCCACCTGACGGGCCTGGGCGTGGACCATGAACCGGACGCCGTGCTGGTGCTGGATCCCGTGGCTGAGGGTGAAGGGGACGACGGCGGCAATCACCTCGCCACCCTGTACTTCCGTCCCATGGCGGGCCGGGATACGAAGGCGTTCTATGCCGATTCCCGCAGCGGCGAGTTCTGGATTGGCCGCCGCCCAACGCTGCCCGAGTTCCAGACGCAGCTGGGCCTGCCCACCGCCGACGTCACCGAGCTTGAAGTGGGCATCACCAAGAATGTTGGCGACCCCAGCGTGGGCGGGACGTCCATCCGCCTGGTGCGAAAGGTGGATGAGAACATTGACGCGCTCGTGGACACGGCCCGCTACAACACGGCCAAGGACCCCGACAACATGGACTTTGGCTCCCTCGATGAGCTCGACGCCAAGCTGGCCGAGACCCTCTCGGAGCTGCGCCTGCTCAAAGACTCTTGGGAAGTTGAGCAGATGAAGATTGCCGTGGCGGCCACCGTCAACGGCTTCGAAGACATTGTGAAGGCGCTGCCGCGCGCCGTCGCCCATCAGCGCGGAGAGCGCGTTGTTGAGGGCGCATTCTTTGCCCGCGCCCGCGAAGAAGGCAACGAACTCGGCTACGACACCATCGCCGCAGCCGGCAACAACGCCACGGTGCTGCACTGGAACCGCAACACCGGAACCGTCAGCCAGGGTGAAATGCTGCTTGTGGATGCCGGTGTCGAGGCAGATTCCCTGTACACGGCGGACATCACCCGCACCCTGCCGGTCAACGGCAAATTCTCCGACGTGCAGCGCAAGATCTACCAGGCGGTCCTCGATGCGGCCGACGCAGCGTTCGCTGTGGCCCTGCCCGGCCGCAAGTTCCGCGACGTCCACGTGGCGGCCATGGAAGTGCTGGCGGACCGTCTCTCGGCGTGGGGCCTGCTGCCGGTTTCGGTGGAGGAAGCACTCTCCGTTGACGGCCAGCAGCACCGCCGGTGGATGCCCCACGGCACCAGCCACCACCTCGGTCTGGACGTGCACGACTGCGCCCAGGCACGCGCCGAACTCTACCTGGACGGCATCATCACCGAGGGCATGATCTTCACCATCGAGCCCGGCCTGTACTTCAAGGACGAGGACCTGGCCATTCCGGCCGAATTCCGCGGCAACGGCGTGCGCATCGAGGACGACATCCTCATCACAGCCGACGGTCCGGTGAACCTCAGCGCAGCCCTGCCCCGCACGCCGGAGGCCGTCGAGGCGTGGATGGCAGGCCTTTCCGCCTGACCCAACACATCTGTGTGGCAGTTGTTGCATTTGGTGCAATAGCTGCCACACAGTTCTTTTTTAAAGTCCGACGGCGGGGATTTCCGTTCCGCTGCCCTCTCACCTTCGCGACATCACGCTGACGCGGCTTCACACCGACGCGATCAGCGCCCGAAGCGCTGCCACATGCTCCTGATATGCGCGGATCCCTTCAGGTGTCAGCGCCACCCAGGTTTTCACCCGGCCCTTGCCAGTGGGCTTGCTTAGCGTGAGGTAACCGGCCTGCTCCAGCACTTTCAGATGTTTGCTCGTGACGGAATCAGCCACACCCAGCATGTCCCTGATGGTGCCGAACTCCGCTTGGCTGACGCCGCTGAGAAAGGCACAGATCCGCAGGCGGTTGGGTGCGTGAATGACCTCATTCAGCCTGGTCATTGCCTGCTCCGCAGCTCAGCGCGCAAGGTCCCATCAAAGAGCTTGCCAAAAACATTCACTGCTGCAAAGACGATGATTCCCAACGCCCAAGCCGGCCAGTCAAGGCCCTTTTCGGCGTGGAGATAGTAGGCCGCGCCCATGCCGCCGATCATGATGACCACCAAGGGGAGCGTCCACCACGTGGCTTTGCCCGCCTTGAGGCCATTGATCCACACCCCGGTCTTGCTCTTATACGCCCCCATGAGTATCCCGATGCCGAGGAAATACACGATGGCGACTGCGATCATCACAACGAGGCCGCCAATCGTGTAGGCCACAACAAAAACTGCGGCGAGCAATCCCAGCACAGGGTGGTACCACCACGGCGTGGTCAGCCGGTCTGCTGCATTGCTTCTTGCACCGGCGATGGTATCCAGTGCTTCCTGGGCTTCACGGGCTGATTGATTTTCCATACTGGAAAGTCAAACACATTCCATAACGGAAAGTCAACGGCGACTGCAGCTGATCGCGCTCGACGAGCCCCGGACGCCCTTGGTCATTTCTGCCCCGGACCCCGCCTGTCAGCCCACGATTGACCTTGCACCGCGGTCGTAGGCTTCCCGCGCGGCGGAAATGGCTTCCACGTGCTCAATCGACCAGTCTTCGAGTGCGCGCAGAGGCGTCAAGAGGCTGCGGCCAGCATCGGTGAGTTCGTAATCCACCCTTACCGGCACCTCTGGGCGCACAGTGCGCAGCACCAGACCGTCGCGCTCCAGGCCGCGGAGGGTTTGCGTCAGCATCTTTTGCGAGATCCCTTCGATGCCACGAAGCAACTGGGAAAAACGTGCATCTCCGCGCCCCAAAAAGCCCACTACAAGAACGGTCCAACGGTCACCGATGCGGTCCAGGATGTGACGTGTGGGGCAGTTGGCCAGATAAGGATTGCCCAGATGCAAGCCCTGCGATTGAGTGGTTACCACAAAGTGCCTTCTTCCCATTGGTTACATACTCTCCTACAGTAACAAGGGTGCGGTATTTCGCACCAGAACTTCGAAGAAAGGCTTTTCATGTCCCGCATCACCGTTATTGGTGGCACTGGCTACGCCGGGAACGCCATCGTCACAGAGGCCGCTTCCCGCGGACACCAGGTCTCCTCCTTCAGCCGCTCGCTTCCGGAAGCAGAAATTCCGGGCGTCAAATACGTTACAGGTGACGTCACGGACGCGCAGGCCTTGGCCGCCGTCGTATCCAATGCCGAGGTGGTGGTTGGTGCGCTGTCTCCGCGCGGGGCACTCGCGGAGAACTACCGCAGCGTGAACGGCGACATTGCAAAGCTGGCCGACGCCGCCGGAGCCTCCCTGTTCATCGTGGGCGGGTTCTCCTCGCTGCGTCCGGCACCGGGCGCGCCCCGCTACGTGAGCGACCTGAGCCATGCGCCCGCAGAGCTGCACAACGAATTGACCACAGTGGCGGCATTCGTCACCGATGATCTTCCAGCCACCCCCGAAACCCTCAACTGGGTGTTCGTGAGCCCGCCAGGCAAGTTCGGCTCCTTTGCCCCGGGTGAGCGACTCGGGCACTACCGCATGGGCGGGGACGTGGCGCTGCAGCCCGACGGCGGCGGAGAACTGTCCGGCGCGGACTACGCCCTCGGATTCGTCGACGCCATTGAACAGGGCAAGCTCCACCGGGCGCACATCAACCTGGGCTACTAGCCTGGTCCGCGCCGGCCCGGCCCTGCCCTGTGCGGCGGCCCCACAACAAACGCCCTGCAGAGTGATCTGCAGGGCGTTGCGTGTAAAGCTCTAGTGCCGGGCGTTACTGCCCGGACGGGTTGCCGCTCGAGGGGTTCGCGGGCTCGTTGGGATCATTGGGATCCTTGGGGGCAGGCTGCTCTGTGGGTTCCACCCGAATGCCGTACTGCGGGCGCCCGTCCGGCAGGTCGGGGAACTGGCCGCGGCTGGGGCCGTCGAGGGGTGCCTGTCCCGGACGGTCATTGCTCTCGGCGGGAGCCTCCGGTGCCGCTGCCGGTGCGGGGTTGGCCGGACCATAGGGGTCATGCCAACCTTCCGGACGCGACGGTGCCGGATTCGAGGACGCCGGCGGCTGGGCTGGCGGCTGAATGGGCGGCTGGTGGCCCTGCCCACGGAAGCCCTGACCCTGGGGCTGAACCGGACGCTGCGCCATTGAATTCATAGGCAACTGGGCCAAAAGACGGCGTGCCTCACCGGCCACGTCAGGGGTGACAATGACGTCGTAGCTGCTGGCCAGAACCTGGTTGGTGGAGGTGAAGTCACGCTTGCCGCGCTGGGCCGCGTAACCAATGATCGCAAACAGCATCCACAGGGCTGCACCCAAAAGGATGGCGGTCAGGACGTTGGAAAATGGCGCCCCGGCGTTGCTGGAGGAGTCAAAGAAAGAGAGCATGACACCAATGAACAGACCAAACCACGCGCCCGTCATGGCCCCGGTCAGCGCCACACGTGGATAGCTGAGCTTGCCGGTCACGCGTTCGACCATCTTCAGGTCGTTGCCAACAATCGAAACATGCCGGACCGGGAACTTCTCATCGGCCAGGTAATCAACCGCCTTCTGCGCATCCAGGTAGGAAATGTAAGAACCGATCGTTTCCCCGGTGGGAACAGCGCGGGCCTCGTCCATGGGTCGGGTGCGTCCAAAAAGGTTTGCCATAAACTCCATTGTTCACCATATTCCTGCATGTTGGCTGGAGTATCGCTGGTAGTGAAATGACGGCTTTCTCAACGTGCGGACGCTGAGGCGCGCAAAGTTTGGGATATTGATCAAAATGCCAAGTAGCCTGTATCTGTGAGCACACAACCAACCCGCATCTTCGTAGCCCGACTGCTGGGACTCGACGTCTTTGACCCCCTCGGGGACAGACTCGGCAAGCTGCGCGACGTCGTTGTGCTGGGCCACGGCCAGGGAACAGCTCCGCACGCCGTCGGCATTGTGGTGGAAGTTCCCGGCAAGAAGCGCGTCTTCGTGCCCATGACCCGTCTGACATCCATGGACCAATCGCAAATCATCTGCACCGGCCTGGTCAACTTGCGGCGCTTTGAACAACGTGGCGCCGAACAACTCGTGGTTGGCGGCATCTTTGACCGCAAGGTCACCCTTGTGGACGGCAGCGGCATCGCCGTCATTGAAGACATCGCCATGGACCAGCAGCGCAACGGCGACTGGCTGATCACCAAACTTTTTGTTCGTCGCGGCTCCACAACGTCCCGGCTGCGTGGACTGCGCCGCCGGGGCCCCACCATGCTGATCAACTGGGCCGAGGCTCATACCGACTCGGCTGCCGAGCCGCAGAGCGCAACGCACTTCATCGCCACCCACGAGGACCTCAAACCGGCTGACTTTGCCGATGCCCTGCAGGAAATGAGCGACAAACGCCGCGTTGAAGTTGCCGGTGAGCTGCAGGACGAGCGCCTGGCCGACATCATGTCCGAGCTCCCGGAGGATGACCAGGTCACCCTGCTCTCAGCCTTGGACAACGAACGTGCAGCCGACGTGCTGGAAGAGATGGACCCCGACGACGCCGCCGACCTCCTCGCCGACCTTCCCAAAGCCAAGGCAGAGGAACTGCTGCTGCTCATGGAGCCGGATGAGGCCAAGGACGTCCGCCGCCTGCTCCAGTATGCCGAGGGCACCGCCGGCGCGCTCATGACCCCGGTGCCAGTCATCCTGCCACCGGAAGCCACGGTGGCCGAAGCTTTGGCACATGTCCGCAGCGAGGACCTTTCCCCCGCACTGGCCTCTGCGATCTTCATTTGCCGCCCGCCCCTGGAAACTCCGACCGGACGGTTTCTCGGCGTGGTCCACATCCAGCAACTGCTCCGCAGTGCGCCACCGGAGCAGTTGGGCACCATTGTGGACAAAAACCTGGTGCCGGTCTCCGATCAGGATGACATCAGCACCATCAGCCACATCATGGCGTCCTACAACTTGAACTCACTGCCCGTGGTGAGCAAGGAGGGCCGCCTCGTTGGTGCCGTCACGGTTGATGACTTGTTGGATCATCTACTCCCTGATGACTGGCGGGCGCACGAAGACGGCGCACCTGTCAGGAAACTAGGAGGACGCATTGGCTGAGCGGCACCACACAAAGGGCAACGGCCTCGACACCCCCATGGAGCTAAAGTCACGGTTCCTACCCAGCCTCACCAGCGACCCTGACCTTTTTGGCCGCTTCGCCGAGCGCTTTGCCCGCTACATGGGCACGGCAAACTTCCTGTTGTACATGACGGTCTTTGTCATCGTCTGGATTGCCATCAACGTGATCGGGCTTTTCGGCTTTCAATGGGACCCCTACCCTTTCATCCTGCTGAACCTGTTCTTCTCCACCCAGGCCTCGTACGCCGCGCCGCTGATTCTGCTGGCCCAGAACCGTCAGGATGACCGGGACCGCGTGCAGATTGAGCAGGACCGCTCCCGCGATGAGCGCAACCTGGCCGACACCGAGTACCTCACCCGCGAGGTGGCTGCCCTGCGCATTACGCTGCGTGAAGTGGCAACCCGTGACTTTGTCCGCTCCGAACTGCGCAGCCTCCTGGAGGAGCTGACGGCCCTGGCGGAAGAAGAGGATACGCTGAAGGAAGCACGCACTTCGCCCCCACCCCCAAAAAATTCCTAAGGCAGCACCATGAACGCCCGCACCGAGCCAGCCCTCCTCGCCGCACTCGCCACGGTCATTGACCCCGAGTTACGCCGGCCCATCACGGATTTGGGCATGGTTGAGTCGGTGGAGAAGTTCGACGGCGGCCGGGTACGCGCCGTCGTCCGGCTCACCATTGCGGGGTGTCCGCTGCGCGAAACCATCACCAAGGATGTCACCGAGGCACTGCTGAAGGTCGAGGGAGTGACGGGCGTGGACGTGGATCTTTCTGTCATGACGCCGGAGCAGCGTGCGGAGCTGAAGGAGCGGCTCAAGGGTAGCTCCCCTGAGCGCGGCATCCCGTTCAACGACGAAAATTCCCTGACGCGCGTCTATGCGGTGGCCAGCGGCAAAGGCGGGGTGGGCAAGTCCAGCGTCACAGTGAATCTGGCGTGCGCACTGGCAGCCAAGGGGTTGCGCGTGGGCATTGTCGACGCGGACATTTATGGCTTCTCCGTGCCAGGGCTCATGGGCATCAGCCAGAGCCCCACGCGCGTGGATGAGATGATTCTGCCGCCCGTTGCCCATGACGTGAAGGTGATTTCCATTGGCATGTTCGTGGCGGGCAACCAACCTGTCGCGTGGCGCGGGCCCATGCTGCACCGGGCGCTGGAACAATTCCTGACGGATGTGTACTTTGGCGACCTCGACGTGCTGTTGCTGGATCTGCCTCCCGGAACTGGAGATGTAGCTATTTCAGTGGCGCAGCTGTTGCCGAAGGCCGAAATTCTGGTGGTGTCCACCCCGCAGGCCGCGGCTGCCGACGTTGCCGAACGCGCCGGTGCGATTGCCGTGCAGACGGGGCAGAAGGTTGCGGGCGTCATTGAAAACATGTCGTACCTGCGACTGCCAGATGGCAGCACCATGGAAGTTTTTGGTTCCGGCGGCGGAGAGATCCTGGCCAAGCGCCTGAGCCAGACCGTCAATGCGAACGTGGAGCTGCTGGGGCAGATTCCGCTCGATGTGGCGTTGCGTGAAGGCGGGGATGCCGGGCTGCCGATTGTGCTCTCAGATCCGCAGTCGCCCGCGGCCGTGGCGTTGTTACAGATTGCGGACAAGTTGGCGGTGCGCCCGCGGGGACTGGCCGGAATGAGGCTCGGCGTCACCCTGAACGATTGAGCCCGCCAAACTCCCCCGCCTGCCACCCAACGCCGCAGCACCTCCCGGGCCTTTTTGACGGACGCTGCAGCACCTCCCGGGCCTTAAACTCAAACGCTCCAGCGGTGAGTGCTGGAGCGTTTGGGGGAATGGGTGCTTTAAGTGCTGCCGCGTTGGAGAAAACACCCCGGAAGGGGCTGCCGCGTCGGAAGGGTTAGGTGGCTTCTGCGTCGAACGGGGCCAGCTGGCCTTCCGGCAGGCGGATGACTTCGGGCAGCGCGGGCGCGGCTGTCTCCAGCTTCTTCTCGCCGTCCTTGCCCAGTTCGTCCTTGCCCAGCATGCTCGCAATCGCCGCACCCGGGGCGGTCTTCAACGAGCTGAGTGTCTCAACGTCGTCATCGTCCAGCAGTGCTTCGCGGATGATGCGGCGGGGATCATACTGGCGGGGGTCCAGCTTCTTCCAGTCGATGTCATCGATATCAACCCCGGCTTCTTCCTTGATGGTTTCGCGCGCGCCGGAAGCCATCCTGCGGACCTCACGGATGAGGTTCTTCAATTTCTCCACATATCCGGGGAGCCGCGCAGGGCCGATCACCAAGACTGCCACAATGACAATCAGGACCAGCTCGGGAGTATTGATACCAAACACGTTAGGAAGATTACCCTCTCGAGACTCAAAGCAACGATTCCTAGCGGTAACGCGCGAGAATTATTCGTATTTTTCTTGCATACACATTGACAACCAGCCGCCCAAAAAGTCTAGCGTGCCCCGGCAATCCTTGGCATGGTCAACAACGGCTTGCGCGCAGGGCGCACCCCCTGGCTGCGGCCCGGGGCCCTGTCCGCAAGGGATTCGCGCAGCATGGCACGCCCACGATGGATGCGCGAGCGCACCGTGCCCAGCTTGATGTTCAGCGCGTGCGCCACCTCATCGTAGGACAGCCCTTCCATGTCGCATAGTACGACGGCGGCCCGAAAGTCTGGCGGCAAGGCCTCCAACGCGGCGGCAATGTCCAGATCCAGGTTGTTGAACTCGAACGTCCGTTCCGGACCGGGATCGTTGCCGGGCAGGCGTGCTGCGGCGTCTTCGGTCAAACCGTCAAAGCGGATGCGCTGCTTGCGGCGGGCTTGATCCAGGAACAGGTTGGTGGTGATCCGGTGCAGCCACCCATCGAGTGTGCCGGGCTTGAAATTGGCCAGGGACTTGAACACCCGGACAAAAACCTCTTGGGTGAGGTCCTCGGCGTCGAACTTGTTGCCGGTGAGGCGAAAGGCGAGACGAAAAACCTTGGCGGAGTGGTTCGTGACCACTTCATCCCACGTGGGCGGCACCCAATCAGAGTGATCATTGCTTTGTTCGCGGCCCGCGTCGAGTGGACGGCCTGCGGGCGTAATTGCTGTGCTCATCGCTGCACCTCGTTTCGACGACTTGGCGCTCCAGCCCGGCGGACCTGCGGAACGGTTCCCAATGTGTCCCCACAGTCTGCCAAACAAAGCTGACATTTTGCTGGACGATTCCAACGAATACGCCCCGCCGGTAGGCAGTAGGCTAGAGGCATTCCCCGCAACAGTTTAGGAAACACCACCCATGAGCGCAGATAAATCCACCAGCTGGTCCTATACAGAGGGCTTGCCCGTGGAAGATCTTGTCCTGCGACGCGCCCGCGAGCGTTCGCATGAATTGGGGCTATTTGCGGTCAGCCCCGGCGTCGCCGCAACGTTGACCGTCCTGGCCGCCACGTCCAAGGCGCAGACCGCCGTGGAGGTCGGCACCGGCGCCGGCGTCTCCGGCGTGGCATTGCTGCGCGGTTTGGGGCCCCGCGCCGTGCTGACCACCATTGACCCGGATGTGGACCACCTGCGCGCCGCCCGCGAAGCCTTCTCCGAAGCGGGCTCCCCCAGCAACCGCACGCGCACCATTTCCGGCCGCGCCCAGGACGTGCTGCCGCGATTGACGGACGCTGCCTACGATCTCGTGTTCATCGACGCAGACAAGCCCAGCAGCCCCGAATATGTGGAGCAGGCCATCCGCCTGCTGAAGTCCGGCGGACTGCTGATCATCAACGACGCCCTGGACAAGGACCGCGTCTCCGACCCGGCCATCCGGGAAACGAGCACCGTGGTCATGCGCAAGGTGGGCAAGATGATCCGCGACAACGATTCACTCATCAGCTCCGTCCTGCCCACCGGCGACGGCTTGCTGCTGGCCGTCAAGCGCTAAGTACGGATTCCGCCAAGGAGACTTGCCAGGGAGACTTAAAGTGAACAGGCGGGGCAGCTTTAGCTGTCCCGCCTGAATTACTTTCGTGGTGCCGGTGCTATTCGGTGGCTCCGACCAAGCACTCTTTGAGGCTGACCGCTTCATCGGCGTTCATCTCAACAACCAGACGTCCTCCGCCTTCGAGGGGCAGGCGCAGAATCAGACTCCGACCTTCCTTAGTTACTTCCATTGGTCCGTCGCCGGTTCTGGGTTTCATGGCAGCCATCAGGAGTTCCCCTTTTCGTAGTGCATACACGCCACCACCGGAGTTTTCCCCGGCATGGCGTTTCTGTTGTCTTGCTCACAGCCCATTATTCCGTATTTCAGGGCCCGGGCGCTAATCGGCGACACCGGCGTTCTCCCGTGCCCTCATCCTTGACTTTCCCTGCGAAATCACTACTGCTCCCTCACGGTGGCCAGGCCATGCCTGTGTCGATGACGGCAAATTGCCACAGCCACACAATCCACACCAGCTGCAACAGACCGAACATGAGCAGTACGGTCCACCGGTAGGCCCGTGATCGCGAGATGAACGCGGCCGCCAACGCCAGCGGAAACA
>JBBPZC010000185.1:0-7552 GCA_038199275.1 Actinomycetales bacterium | reverse complement strand
GAAAACTGCTTCCCGCAGCGGAGGCCCGCGCCGCGTATCCGGAGGCACGTTGCGCCAGGGCAGTCGCGGCAGCTGGCGCGGCAGAATAGGCGTCGTCTTGCTCTGCGAGGGAAGGACAAGGACGACGGCGGCGCACCGGTAGAGCGGCCGGAGCCAGTTCGCGAGGGACCAGAGCGCGTTTTCGCCATAGGCCAGCAGGGCTGCAGCAGCGAGTGTGGCGCCAATGTGGCCGGCCCACATCGCGGCGGACATGGCGCCGGTGTGGCTGGCGAGGTCGGCACCGGGAGAGGCCTGGGCCAGCATGAGCGCGGCATGCGCCTGGGCGTTCATGCTGTGGTGGGCGCCCATGGCAGGGCCTGCTGAAACCGCGTGGGCACTGTGGGAGAGTACGTCGAATCCCTGATGCAGCACGATTTGGCTCGTGGCCAGCAGCACAACCATGGTGGGCAGGGAGAGCCGGAACTTAGTGGCCAACGTTGAGCAAAGAATGTGCAGGGCCAGAATGGCCACCATGATGAACGGTGCCGGCAGGGATCCGCCGGCCAGAAGGTGCGCTCCGGCGGCGAGGCCAAGAATTGTGGTAGCCACGAACGAGGTTCGGAGCAGTCTAAAGGGCGCGTGTGGCACTGTGCTCCCTTCGACTGGTCAACTCTCCAACGATCTTAGCGAGTGAAGCACAGCTGACGCGAAAAAGGGTGCTAAGCCGGGACATTCCTTGGAACCGTGCCGGTGCCGGGGGAGGGGGCGGCTGGCCGGTTGCTTGGTGGCAGGTGCACGGTGAACACCGTGCGTCCTGGGGAGCTGGCGAGGGATACGGTTCCGGCGTGTGCTGCCACGATGCCCTGCACAATGCTCAGGCCCAGTCCCGTGCTGCCGGTGGTGCTGGTGCGCGCCTGGTCGGCCCGGGAGAAGCGGTCGAAGACAATCTCCTGGAAGGCGCGATCAATGCCAGGACCGTTGTCGCTGACTTCCAAGGTGGTTGAACCGTCGGAGGACTGCGACAAATCAACACCCACTGCGGTCCCGGCCGGGGTGTGTTTGCCGGCGTTGCCGAGCAGGTTCAGCAGCACCTGGCGCAGTGCCGCGTCCTCGCCCAAAACTTCCACGGGGGCATCGGGAACGCTGAAAGTCCACGTGTGGTCGGCAGTGGCAACCTGCATGTCGGCGACCGCCTCCATGACCAGTGGGCTGAGATTCACTTTCGCCAGCGGACGCCCGGCCGTGCCGCCCACCGACTGGTGTGCCTCATCCAACCTCGCCAGGGTCAGCAAATCCTCCACAAGCCGGCTCATGCGGACGGCTTGCTCCTGGACCCGGTTCAACGCGGTTTGCCCGTCTGTGCTCAGCGGCTCGCTCATGGCCAGCAGCTCTGCATAGCCCCGGATCGCGGTGAGCGGGGTGCGTAGTTCATGGCTGGCGTCTGCCACAAAGCGGCGCAGCTTCGTCTCACTGTGCTGCCTGGCTTCCAGTGCATGGGAGACATTGTTCAGCATCGCGTTGAACGCGAAACCCACGTTGCCCACTTCGGTGCCCGGGTGGGCCGCCGTGTCCGGAGCGCGGGCACTCAAGGCGACCTCTCCGGCGTCGAGCCTCAACGCGGCAACCTTGGTGGCGGTGGCCGACAGCTGTGCCAGGGGCCGCAAATTCCGGCGGATGATCACGGTCCCGGCCCAGCCCAGCGCGAGCAGTCCGGCGAGTGAGACGAGCACGATCGAGAGGACCAGGGTGGAGAGCGTCTGGTGGGTGGTGGCGAGCGGCAGGCCCGTGATCAGAACATCGCCGTTGGGCGCCGCCTCCGCCTGCAGCCGGTACTCACCGATGGAAAGCTTCTTGCTGCTGAGATCGCCAAAAGGGGTCAGACCGGCGAGGACGTTGGCGTCGGCCGTGGTCAATTGTTGCCGGGTCCCGGTTGCCGAGAGCATGCCTGCATAGCGGACGACGCCGTTGCTCAAGATGGCGCTAAGCTGACCGGCGCTGGTGGCCCGGGCATCGAGAAGGTCAGGGGCAGAAACGCCGCTTTGGGTCGTATAAAAGGCGACGGTGCGCACGGTGGCCTGCTGGAGGGAGGAGTCCAGCTGGTTCTTGACGGTCATGCTCAGCGTTGCGTAACTGACCAAGCCAACGAGGACGCAAATCACGGTCAGAAGCGCCAGCATGAGCGTGACCAGGCGGGTGCTTAAATGCCACTTGCCCGGGTGGGCGAGCATGCGGGTCTTGCCTGTGGAGGAGGTCATGGTTCGCACGGCTTGATGACGTAGCCCGAACCCCGGACGGTGTGGATCATGGGTTCGCGGCCGGCGTCGATCTTCTTGCGCAGGTAGGAAATGTACAGTTCCACAATGTTGCTTTGCCCGCCGAAATCGTAGTTCCAAACGCGGTCCAGGATCCGGGCCTTGCTGACCACGTGGCGCGGGTTCTCCATGAGGAACTTCAGCAGTTCAAACTCGGTGGTGGTCAGTGGGATGTCCGTGCCGGCGCGCTGGACCACTTTTGTGTCCTTGTTCAGGGTCAGGTCCCCGACCTCCAACCGCGCGAACTGGGCCGCGGTGATCCCGGAACGCTGGACGATCCGGTGCAAACGTAGCAGCACTTCTTTCATGCTGAACGGCTTGGTGACGTAGTCGTCGCCGCCGGATTGCAGGCCGGCCACCTTGTCCGAGACGTCATCCTTCGCTGTCAGGAACAACGCAGGGATCTCCGGGTAGATATTACGCAGCTTCCGTAACAATTCCACCCCGTCCATGCCGGGCATCATGACATCCAGTACGGCAACATCCGGCATGAATTCGCGGGCACGGCGCAACGCTTCGAAGCCGTCGTTGGCGGTTTGCACCTCCCAGCCTGTCATCTCCAGCCCGCGCCGCATGAGATCTGCCAGTTCGGGTTCATCGTCCACAACGAGAGCACGGATGCGCTCGCCGTCCGCGCGGGTGAGCTTGGGCAGGGGCGTTGCTGGGGGCTGCTGTGCAGAGCTGGACATACTCCCATTCTCTGGCATTGACCCAGATGGGCGCTGAATGGTTGCTGAGAGTTGTCTGTGTTCTACACTGTCCGAAGGGACAGCCTGAAGTGACCGGCCTGTCTAAACGACTAAATATTTGGCCACTATCCGTTGGGGGAGTTCATGACAAAGAATTTTTATGTAAAAACCAGTAGGGCCGCGTGGAGGCCGAGTATTTCATTCTGGGTCACGGCAGCGATCTGGCTGGTGCTTCTGGTCATTGCCATTCCCACGGGTGGGTTCGTAGCTTGGCTGGTCACTTTCCTCCTGTTTTTGATTCTTACGGCGCTGTATTCACTGGTATTTGGACGTAAGTCATGGCTTGGATTGCCGAACCGCAAGGGTGCGGGAGGGGCGGTTGGCGGCGGTGTGGCTGCCCTGATAGCGGCTGCCATGATCCTGGGGCCCTCCGCGCCGCAGGCCGGCACGGGTGCAACATTGGCAGACGTTCAGCTGCCCACGTCGGCTTCGGCCACAAAATCCGCCAAGCCAACGCCACGCCCGTCGGCGACTCGCACCGCGAAACCGACTGTTACCTCAGCCGCAACTCCCACTCCAACGGCAAGCCCTTCGGAGAGACTGATCCTGCTTGCCGCTTGTTTGGAAAACGGCGCTTCCCAGAAACAAGGCAACGAGACCGTCGTGTGCACTCTTGACGACGACGGTGTGTTGGTTTGGATGTCTGAAAAAGACTCCAAGACGCTGCTTCGGGCGAGGGCCGAAACCAAAATCGCAGCCGAGGTAAAGGCTGTGGCGGACAAGGCGGAAGCGGAAGATCTTGCCCGCGTCGCAGCGGAGCAGGCGGCCGTTGTTGACGCTGAGCGTGTTGTGGCACAGCAAGTTGCCGATGATGCTGCTTGGGTTGCGGCCCAGCAGGCGGAGGCTGAGCGTGTTGTGGCACAGCAGGCTGCTGACGATGTAGCATGGGTGGCCGCCCAGCAGGCCCCGCCCATTCAACAGTTCGTGGAGGCACCCGCCAGCGCCTACTACCAGAACTGCGCGGCGGCACGAGCCGCGGGTGCCGCTCCGTTGTATCTAGGACACGCCGGGTACAGAGGAGCCCTGGACAGGGATAAGGACGGCGTCGCCTGCGAGTAGCAGGGCCTCATAAAACCAAAAAACCCACCGGCGGGACCGGTGGGCTTTTTTGTGGAGCCGTTCAGGAGCGTTGGCAGTTGTCCGAGTCATGAAATGAAAAACGCCCGCCGGCAATGCCAGCGGGCGTGTCTTATTTGTTGCTGTTATCCGTGGCCCATGCCAAAAACGATCAGCAGGGCGAAACAAATGAGGCCGCCGAATACAGTGACCAGCCCGATCACGGTGCTGGCCAATTTGCCGGTGCTCTGGTCATGCGCGTCTGCCTCTGAGCGACGCTTTGCTTCTGTACTCACAAGTTTCCTTTGTTCGAATGCCCTCGGGCATAGACCGGAGCCATCGGTGTTTGGGGCCACACGAGGTGGCTGGGGTGCAACGAAAAACGGTAGCCGAATATATCGGCAGATACCTAAGCTTACCAATTCCAGCTAAGCCGCGGTGGGGTGGTGCTTCATTTGCTGGGCGGGGGCCGTTAAGTGGAGGTCTGCGCAGGTGCTGGATGGTTTTCTTCGTTCCGCCGGTTGCCGCCTGGACACGGGCGTGCATGGAATGGAATGACATGGTGGCTTTCCATATCGTTGGCCGGAGGGTCTGATGGGTGCGGCAGGAGCCGCGATCGGACGGTCATGCGGTCAGCACGTCAGGTGTCCACTGTGGCCAGCTCGGAGTGCCGATGAGTGCGCCGTGTTGGTACGTCGCGCGCAATTGGAACGGGGCGCGGGCACTGCTGTTGTCGAACACTTCGGTAACGTCGGCAATCTGGATGGCCGAGCCGAGGTGCGCCCACAAACGCTCGTAACGATCGCGGATCATCTGCTCCAGAACGGTATGACCGCCCCGGCGCTCTCGCTCGTGTACGCGCTGAACCGTGAGCACGACGGGGATCAGGATCACGTGCAGATGCACGAGGTAGCGGGCGTCCGCGGCGTCAGAAACGAGTTGAAGCTTGCGCGGGTGCGAGAACACGGTTTCTGAGATGAAGGAATCCCACGCAGCGATTCTGTCGCGGCGCTGGGCTTCGGCAATCTGCGCGGCCTCGTATGCGTGCACTTCCTGTTCATCGGACCAACGCGAGGCCGCAATCTCGTTGGCGTTGATGAACGGCAGGTGCGTGGCGGGCGCCAACACGTCACGAACGTAGCTGGATTTTCCGGCACCAATGGGGCCTGCAAGCAAGTGCAGTACGGGCATCAGCCGCGGACCTGGCGCACGACGAGGTTGCCGTCATCGTCGATCTCCGAGTAAGACTCTCCGGCTGCGGTGAATGCAGCTTCGTAGTTCAGCCCATCGCGCAGAGTTGTCGCGCGGTCAGCCCATTCCTGGCGAACAACCGCCTGCTCCTGCTCGCCGAGCGGGTCGTAGGACCTGGTTCCGGTGAGGACCCGGGTAATCGCCCGGTGATTCACGCCCGGTGACATTTCCAGTTCGCGGCCGATGCGCGCCCAGTGAGCGATCTGCTGCGGCACCGTGCGCGAGGTGACGAGCGTCGCCGCGACGGCGGACTCATACACATCTATGGGGAGACGGGTTGGCTGGCTGGCCCTAGTCATGTGCGAATTTTAGCACCGTGCTACGGTCCGGATGCAGCTGTCGTTTGCCGGGGCCGGATCATGCTGCGATGTATTCTTGGCGAACGGCTCCGCGCGTGGCCCTCTCGATGTACCCGAAGTCTCGATCGGAGTTCAGGACAACAGCGTCGTTGACGACGGCGTAGGCGGCGATCAGGCAGTCGAACGCAGCCGCGGCGCGCATCAGCCCGTTGTTCCAGAGGGCCTGCTGGATGTCCAGAGCGACTGTTTCGTTCGGATGCTCCCATGCTGCCAACAGCTGATTCATGTCCTCTCTGAGCTCCAAGTACTCCTCGGGTGATCGCGCTGAATGGCAGTACTCCAGCACCTGGGGTGGGCAGCTGATGATGAGGTGTTGGGGGGAGAGCTCCCTGAGCCGCTGAGCGATGACGGCACTTGTGCTGGCTTTCTGCCAGATGCTGTTGTCGACCAGATAGATTGTCACTATCCATCCCTTGGAACGGGCGCTGCACTCATTTCGGCAGGCAGTGTTTTCTTCTCTGCAGAGAGTGCATCAGCGGACGGGGTGATCGTTGGCGCGTCGATCTGGCTCGTCGTGAAACGGCGGGAGATGATGCGTTCAACGGCGGCGGGTTGCCGACGCACCGCAATCAGGGTCCGCAATGCGAGATCCACGGTCTCACGGTTCGAAGTGGTCCCTGTCAGCAGTTTGGCTTGCTGTAGCTCGTCCCGGTCGATGTCGATTGATGTGATGGCCATGAGGTCTCCTTCGGTCTATATATATCTGATTATATAAGCCTGAGGAAGTAGTTGTACATGTGCCACATCGACCGGGTGAGGCAGGGGTTGCCGCGTCCTGATGGATTCATTCGCACTCCAAGTGCAACACGCAGGCACCCTGGAAAAGTTGGGTTACGGCCGCGTTCCGGCAAGTGCGCGTATAAAAATGAGAAAGGCCCCGAAAATCCTTGATCTAACAGGGATTTCGGGGCCTTGCAATTGGCGGTGACGGTGGGATTTGAACCCACGTTAGGCTCTCACCTAAACAACATTTCGAGTGTTGCACCTTCGGCCGCTCGGACACGTCACCAACGCGTCAACCTTACCGGGTCAAACGCCACAACAAAAATTACGGCATCCATGGTGCATGATGGTGCCATGGACAACGCGACGCGGCGCGCCTGGAGCTGGCACAAACAAGGCCTGGACAGGTCCCTGGCCGGCAGCGATGCCGCGACAGTTTTCAAAAGCGCGGGCTGGGCCAGGTCCGTGGGCGGCGCCAACCCCTACATGACATTGTTCGCCCGTGCCGGCATCCGCCGCGAGCAGGCTGACGCAGATGTGGCCGCCCTGCGCATCCATGAACTTCCGACGGCGCGCGGCTGCACCTATGTGCTCGGTGAGGAGCACTTCCCGTGGGCGCTGTCGCTGGGCCGGGCAGCAGCCGAGGCGACGGTGAAAGTATTGGACAAGCTCGGCGTCGAACGCGGGGAAGTGGCGGCACTGGAGGCGAAAACCCTGGAACTGTTGCGGGATGCGAAGCGTCCCTTGGATCCGAAGCAGCTCAAGGATGAGTTGGGGGAGGCGGTGCGCAGCCTCGGCGAGGCGGGCAAAAAGAAGGGCGCATCCACCACGCTGCCAACGGTGCTTGGGCTGCTGCAGGCGGATGGTCGGATCCGTCGCGTCCCCGTCAACGGCAGGCTGGATCAGCAGCGTTACGCCTACACCGCGTGGGACCTTAGCCTTGATCCACCGATTTGGGTTGGGGTTGGTACGGCGTTTTAAACACGAAATGCCCGTCTTTTCGGGGATAATTGGACTTACCACAGCTCAATTTTCCTGAAAATGAAGGACATCTCGTAGATGTTAGTTTCCCACACCCCGGCGGCCGTGTCAGTTTCCTTTGATGAGGAGAACCTTGTGTCGT
>JBBPZC010000184.1:0-5705 GCA_038199275.1 Actinomycetales bacterium | reverse complement strand
CAAAGAGCCATCGCAGAAAGTCCATTGTTACCTACCCTTTCAAGACCGCGATGGCTCCGGGGGTAACGTTCAGCGCTGGCCGGTTCGGGTACAAGGGCGCATGGCTGCGGCATTGCCGCTGCGACACCCCTGACCTGGCGGCCAAGACTGTTCGTGCTTCTCCCATCCAGACTTTAACTGTCGGTTCCGGAATTTCACCAGATCAACCGTTCGCAGCGTCGCTGTTTCCAACTGGCTGCGCGCGGGTCGCGGACTATAACCGCCGGTTCGGAATTACACCGACCCCGGAGCACGTGATATTTCTTTTAGCACCCGCTGTTGCGGGCACTTGACTCCAGTATGGCACCAATTTCTGGGCATACCTTCCTTCGTTGCAAGCGCCCGTGCGCCTGATTCATTCCTGACCAGCAGGGCCAGCTGGAGAACGCAGGCTACTTGAACGCGAGCTGGCCCTTGGCACGCAGGGAGTCGATGGCTTCGGCCGGCGACGGCTTGCCGTAGACGGCTGAACCCGCCACGAAGATGTTGGCACCGGCCTCGGCGGCACGGGTGATGGTCTCCTCCGTGATGCCGCCGTCCACCTGAATGGCCACGTTGACTCCGCTGCCCGCAATGGCGGCCCGGGCCCGGCGGATCTTGGGCAGGGTGATGTCCAGGAACGACTGGCCGCCAAAACCCGGCTCCACCGTCATGATCAGCAGCATGTCCAGTTCCGGCAGCATGTCCAGGTAAGGTTCGACGGCGGTTGCCGGGCGCAGTGCCATGCCCGCTTTCGCTCCCCTGGCCCGCAACTCGCGCGCCAGCTTGATGGGCGCGTTCGACGCCTCCACATGGAACGTGACCGAGTCCAGTCCGGCGTCGGCATAGAGCGGCGCCCAACGGTCGACGTCGGAAATCATCAGGTGGGCATCCACCGGCACGGGGCTGATTTGCTGGATCCTCTCAACCACGGGCAACCCAATGGTCAGGTTGGGCACGAAGTGGTTGTCCATGACGTCCACGTGCACCGCGTCCGCGTTGGCAATCCGGGCCAACTCGGCTTCAAGGTTGACGAAGTCTGCGGAGAGGATGCTGGGGTTGATGCAGCAGGAAAGCGGGGTGCTGGTCACGAGAGTACCTCAATCTTGTGTGGCGGGATGGGCTGGGACGGCCGGCCATGCAGGCCAACGCCGTCAGTTCTTGCGGATCAGTGCCATGAACATGGCGTCGCTTTGGTGGATGTGCGGCCACAGCTGGGCCATCATGCGGTGGCCGGGCACAGCCGAGACGGCGTTGCCCGCCCCCACGTTGCCGCTGAGGCTGACCGCGTCCAGGGCGGCGCCGGCGTCGAGCAGTTCCAAATCGTCACGCTTGCGCATGACGTCCTCGACGACGGCGATGGTCTCGGCCACGTGCGGGGAACAGGTCACATAGGCCACGACGCCTCCGGATTTGACGGCGTCCAGGGCCGAGGCCAGGAGTTCACGCTGCAACGGCCCCAGTTCGGCCACGTCGGAGAGCTTGCGGCGCCACCGGGATTCGGGCCGGCGGCGCAGGGCGCCCAGCCCGGTGCAGGGTGCGTCCACAAGGATCCGGTCAAACGCTTCCGGGTGTTCCTTGCCAATGTCGCGTCCGTCGCCGGTGCGCACGGTCCAGCTGTTTTCTGGGACGGCGCCTAGCGCCTGGGCGACCAGTTTGGCACGGTGCGGTGCGGGCTCGTTGGCCAGCAGCCATGCATCGTTTCGCGCGGCAAGGGCTGCCAGCAACGCCGCTTTTCCGCCGGGTCCGGCACACAGGTCAAGCCAGCGCTCCTCGCCGTCGTCCGGCTTTCCGGGAATGTCCACGGCCGCCAGGGCCCGGGCAACGAGCTGTGAACCGGCGTCCTGGACACGGACGGAACCGTCGCGCACGCTCTCCAACCGGCCAAGGTCTCCGCCTGAGGAGAGTGCAGAATCGGCCACGAGTTCTCCCGGCGTGAAGCCTGCGTCGAAGGCTTCGGCGAGGTCCCCCAGTCCCGGCAGCGCCACCAGGTTCACCACGGGCGCGGCGTTGTCGGCTTCCAGCAGCGCCTCGATTTCGCTGACGTCGCGGCCGTGGGCAACGAGTGCCTGGCGCAGGGCGCGAACGATCCACTCCGGGTGGGCATGGGTGATGGAGGCGATTTTTACCTCATCGGTGAGCCCTGCCGTGAGTTCAGCAAGCCATTGCGGCAATTCCTTCGCAGCGACCTTGCGCAGGACGGCGTTGACCAGTCCGGAGGGGCCGGCGCCGATGACGGCGCGGGCCAGGCCGACTGTCTGGTCCAGGGCGGCGTGGGTGGGCACGCGCATGGCCAGAAGCTGGTGGGCGCCGATGCGCAGGGCATCCAGAATGGCGGGGTCCAACTCGGCGAGGGGCCTGTCAACGCACGTGGCCAGGATGGCATCGTAGGTGCCCTGTGCCCGCAGCGCACCGTATGTCAGTTCAGTGGCGAAGCCCGCGTCGCGACGGTCCAAGCCGTGGCGGCGGATGCGCGTGGGCAGTACCAGGTTGGCGTAGGCATCGTCTGCCGAGACGGCCCGGAGCACCTCGAAGGCGACCAGTCGTGCCGGGTCGGCGACGCGGGTGCGCTGCCCTGGTGCAGTTTCGGTGCGGTTGCGTCCGGTGCTGCGGTTGCGTTCGCGCCCGGACTCATCACGACGCCGGACACCTCCCCCGCCCTGTCCGCCGCTTTGTCCGCGGCTTCCCTGTCCGCCGCCGGAGTTGTGGTGGCCTGAACGCCCGCCTTGCTCGCTGGTCATTCAAACACCACATCTTCCTTGTTGGCCAGGCCGCGGGCCCAGTCGGTTGCTTTCATAAGTTTTTTTCCTGATGGCTGCACGTCCACCAGTTCCACAGCGTGGGAGCCGGTGCCCACCAGAACTGTTTTGGCTTCAATGCGCAGCGTGGCCGGCGCCAGGTCGGTGACGTCCGCGCGCAGCAGCACCGGACCGAGTTTGAATCGTTGGCCGGCCAACATGGTCCATGCCCCGGGTTCGGTGGTCACACCGCGCACCCGCCGGTTGATCGCCAGTGCCGGCGTTTCCCAATCAACGTGTCCGTCTTCCAAGCCCAGCTTGGGGGCCAACGAAATCTCGCCTTGTTGCGGGACGCCGGAGAGCATGCCCGCGCCAATGCCGTCAATGGTTTGTGCCAGCAACACGGCCCCGCTGTGCGAGAGCCGTTCCAGCAATGCGGCACTGGTGTCCCCGGCACCGATGGTTTCGGTCATGGTGCCGTAGATGGGCCCGGTGTCCAGCCCCTTTTCCAGCAGGAAGGTCGAGGCGCCGGTGACTTCGTCGCCGTTGATGATGGAGTGCTGCACGGGTGCCGCGCCCCGCCACGCCGGCAGCAGGGAGAAGTGCAGGTTGATCCAGCCGTGCTCCGGGATCTTCAACGCGGATTCCGGGATGAGTGCACCGTAGGCCACAATGGCCGCCACGTCGGGTGCGGCGGCAGCGATGGCCGCGGCAGCCTCGGCGTCGATCTTGTCAGCCTTGATCACAGGCAACCCGAGCTCCTCGGCATGGGCGGCAACGGGCGAGGGCGTCAGGACACGCTTGCGTCCAAGGTGCGCATCGGGGCGGGTCAGGACGGCAACAATGTCATGCCCGGCGGCCCGCAGCGCTTCGAGGGAGGGCAGCGCAACGGCAGGGGTGCCGGCAAAAAGTACCTTCACTTGGTGGTGCCTGCTCCCACCGTGGCCGAGCTGCCAAAAGCCGAGCCGCCAAACGTCGAGGTGCCAAAGGTGGAGCCCACGGTGCGGGCACGCTTCGAGACGGTTTGGGCCGTGACGTCGTGGTAGTTCGCGGTGCGAATGGCACGCAGCGCATCCTTGCGGTCCTCACCCTCCAACCGGTCAACATACAGTTTGCCGTTGAGGTGGTCGCTCTCGTGCTGGAAGCACTTGGCCAAGAGGCCGGTCGCCTCCATGTCGATGGTTTCCCCGTGCATGTCAACGCCGGTGATGCGCACCCAGCGGTAGCGCGGCAGCTCGTAGCCGAGGCCGGGAACGGAAAGGCAGCCCTCGTGTTCGGCGGGGGCAAAGTCGTCGCTGGCAACGAGGGTGGGGTTGATGACGTGCCCCTCCTCGCCGTCGATCGAATACGTGAAAATGCGTTTGTTCACACCGATCTGGGGGGCTGCAAGACCGGCGCCCCGAACATCGTGCATGGTTTCCATCATGTCTTCGATCAGCTTGGCAAGCTCCGGACCGAAGGTGGTCACTTCCTCGGCGACCGTCCTCAGGACGGGGTCGCCAATGATGCGAATGCTCAGGATGGCCATGGGTGGGACCTCACTCTAGGTATTGACACGAACCGTTCCCAGTCCGCAACTGCTGGTTTCAGTCTAGTTGGCGGCTAGCGTGCCGGGGGCGCGATTTCGAGCAAAGGTGTGCCCGCTTGCGCTGCTTCCAATGAGGTTTGCCACACCCGCCGCAGTGAGGCGAATTTAAACCAGTGGCTTTTGAGCACCTCGGGGTTGGCCCGCAGTGTGCGCACCTCCGTTTCGCCAATGGCCACGCCCAGCAAGACCGGATCCTGCCCGTACTTCCACGGCTCCCAGGTACCGGCCGCTTCATCAACAATGGACTCTTCGGCCTTCATGCCGGCCACGAGCTGCATGACCACCTTGGCATCGAGTGACTTGACCATGCCGTTGCGGTCGGTGCCCTTGGTCTTATAGTCGATGATGCACAGTTTTCCGCCAATCGTGGCCACCAGGTCCAGCGTGCCGGCGTAGCCGAGAGTTTCGTTCCAGACGGTGACTTCCGGTGCGAGTGGCTGAACCTGGTAGTCCTCCCACCACTGGTCGAAGCGGAGCGCGAAATTTTCTTCGCCATTTTCAGCCAGTGCCGCCCGGGCTTCGTCCAACTGGTGCGGGCGGTCAAGGGCGCGCAGGGAGACCTGTTCACAGTAGTTGTGGACCCGGTCGCCGCGGGCGGCCGCTGAATCCCGGAACTGTTCCGCTGCGTTGGAACTGTCCCGCACCACGGTGCGCAGCTGTGAGGCATTGCCGACGGCGGCGCCCAGGTCCGGGTGCTTGGTGACGGCTGTGGCGGCCATGTAACCGATCCAGCCGTCCAGTGAGGTGGCTTGCTGGCCAATGACTGTGGTGATGGAAGGGACCTTGGGCGGTTCCTGCAGGGATCGGGCGTACATGCGCCCCAATTCGGTGCTGTGGGCCAATGCTGGTGCTGTCATGCCTCTACTATTCCATTGTGCACCGACACTTCCCAGCGACGGCTCCTCGGCCTGTGGATAAGTGCTCCGCATTTTGCCGCTAACCCGCTAACCCGGCCGCCACGTCCCCGGGACATAAAAAAATGCCGGACCCAAAAGGATCCGGCAGCTTTCATGATGGAGCGGTTGACGAGATTCGAACTCGCGACATCCACCTTGGCAAGGTGGTGCTCTACCAGCTGAGCTACAACCGCATTTCTTCCGGCTCCAAACCGGTTGAATGACTAATCATCCGTGGGCGATACTGGGATCGAACCAGTGACCTCTTCCGTGTCAGGGAAGCGCGCTACCGCTGCGCCAATCGCCCAAATCATCCACATATGTGGACATTCAGGAGGATTTAATGAATCTTACGGATTCCGAACATTCCGGCTGATTCTTTAATTTCCGAGCGGTTGACGAGATTCGAACTCGCGACATCCACCTTGGCAAGGTGGTGCTCTACCAGCTGAGCTACAACCGCAT
>JBBPZC010000183.1:0-3906 GCA_038199275.1 Actinomycetales bacterium | reverse complement strand
GGGGCAGCGTCAGTCTTCGGGGTTGGGGACTGTACCGCTTTCGAGCATTTTGATCGTCGCGGTGTCGGTGCTGAGCATGATGGCATCCTCGTCCCGGCGGAAGCGCAGGTGGCGGTCCACGTAGGACTGCACGGCCTCGGCCAGCGGAATGTTGCGCTCCTCATCCTGGGAGCGGAGCCAACGGTGCTCCAGCACCTCGTGCACCACCTGGGCTGGTTCCAGTTTGCCGGCCAGCTCGCGCGGGATGGACCGCACGATGGGTTCGAAGATGGAGCTGACCCATTCATGGGCGCTGATCTCCTCATCCTGGTCGGGGCAGACATCGTTGCGGAACGAATCCATGTCGTTGAGCAAGTGCCGGGCCTGGTTCTCCTGGGCATCGATGCCGGTCAGGCGCAGCAGGCGGCGCTGGTGGTGTCCGGCGTCGACCACCTTGGGCTGGAGCTGGATGGTGGAACCGTCGGCCGTGGTCTTGATGGCGTACTCTTCGACGTCGAAACCCAGCTCGTTCAGGCGGCGGATGCGGGCACCAACGCGCCAACGGTCCTCCAATTCGAACGACTCCTTCTCTGTCAGCTCGGCCCACAGGCGACGGTAGCTTTCCATGATCAACTCGGAAGTGGCCACCGGGTCCACCTTCTCCTCGATGAGCCCGCCCTCGAGCAGGTCCATGAGTTCCCCGGCAATGTTCACACGGGCAATTTCGAGGTCGTATTCGCGTTGACCTGTGGACAGATCCGGGTACAGCTCACCGGTTTCGGCATCCACCAGATACGCGGCGAATGCGCCGGCGTCACGGCGGAACAAGGTGTTGGACAGGGAGACATCGCCCCAGTAGAAGCCCACCAGGTGCAGACGAACCAGCAGCACCGCCTGCGCGTCAATGAGGCGGGTCAGCGTATCGCGGCGCAGCTTCTGCGAGAACAGCGCACGGTAGGGCAGGGAGAATTTCAGGTGCCGCGTGACCAGCACCGGATCCAGGGGAGCGCCGGACGGCGTGGTCCGCCCCGTGATGACCGCAACCGGCTCCACGCAGGGCACGTCGAGCCGGGCCAGCTTGCGCAGCATATGGTACTCATGGCGGGCCACGTGCTCGGAGGTTTCCTTGATGGCAATAATCGAGCCGTCCAGGTGGGCGAAGCGCACCACGTGGCGGGAAATACCGCGCGGCAGGGCGGCCAGGTTCGCAGCCGGCCAGTCTTCGAGGCGGATGTGCCAGGGCAGATCCAGCAGACCGGGGTCGGCGGCGGCAGCGGTGATGTTCAGCGATCCCATCACGGCCGCGGGCGGGGCGCTCATGCGCGGCAGCTTGCCGATCTCCGCAAAGTCGGTCGGCTCGTCGTTCCACTTGGCACCGGGTTGTTCAGTCATAACTAGATTCTCTCTTAAACGGTGAAGCGCGGTTGCCTGCTGGAAATATCCAACAGGCAACCGCGCCCTAAAACACAAAGCGAAGGCCTTGGCCCACGTGCCCAGGAGTAAACCAAAGCGTCTGGGCCCACGCCTGCGAGGGCCCCAATGTTCGGATCGCTGGCGATCTGAACATTGGGAGCAGGTGGGGCCTAGTCGCGGATGATGGCCTTGTCGCCCAAGCGTGCGCCGGAGGTTGCGTCGAAGAGGTGGACGTGGCCAACCTGCGGGCGGACGTGGATGGTGTCGCCCTTCATCGGTGGGCGGCGGCCGTCGACACGCAGGACCATGTCGCGCTCGTTGCCGTCGATGATGGCGTGGCCGTACACGTAAGCGTCGGCACCCAGCTCCTCGACGACGTCGGCCTCAACAGCCAGGCCTTCGCCGCTGCCGACAATCTCGAGGTCTTCGGGACGGACACCAATGGTGACGGTGTTGCCTGCGGCTTCGCCGAGGACGGCGCTGGGCACGGGGTAAACTGATCCACCGAACTTCACACCGCCATCAACAACGGGCAGTTCCAGCAGGTTCATGGCAGGGGAGCCAATGAAGCCGGCAACGAACACGTTCTGCGGGGCATCGTAGAGGTTGCGGGGAGTGTCAACCTGCATGAGCAGCCCGTCCTTGAGGACTGCAACGCGGTCACCCATGGTCATGGCCTCAACCTGGTCGTGGGTCACGTACACGGTGGTGACGCCCAGGCGGCGGGTCAGGGATGCGATCTGCGTACGGGTCTGCACACGCAGTTTGGCGTCCAGGTTGGAAAGCGGCTCATCCATGAGGAACACCTGCGGGTTACGCACGATGGCGCGGCCCATGGCAACACGCTGACGCTGACCACCGGAGAGTGCCTTCGGCTTGCGGTCCAGGTATGCCTCGAGGTCCAGGAGCTTTGCGGCTTCCTTGACGCGGGTGGCGCGCTCTTCCTTGGAAACACCGGCGATCTTCAGGGCGAAGCCCATGTTGTCCGCCACGGACATGTGCGGGTACAGCGCGTAGTTCTGGAAAACCATGGCGATGTCGCGGTCCTTCGGCGGAACGTCAGTGACGTCGCGGTCGCCAATCAGGATGCGGCCGGCGTTGACATCTTCCAGGCCGGCAAGCATGCGCAGGGAGGTGGACTTACCGCAACCGGAAGGTCCCACCAGAACGAGGAATTCGCCATCGGCGATGTCAATGTTGAGCTTGTCAACAGCGGGCGTTGTGGTGCCCGGGTAAATGCGAGTCGCATTGTCAAACGTTACTGTAGCCACAGCAATAAGTCCCTTCATCGGCAGGTACGTGCCGAACGATCCGTTGTGAATGGTTTGTTGGTTCAGCAGCCCGCAAACCACCTAGGCAGTTTATGGGCTGACATATGAAGTATGACACATTTTGGCCATGGCCTGCATCACGTTACGGCCGACGGCGGTCCCCGGACTTTTCCAGGTGGGTGCGGCGGGCATGAGGTGTCTTTTGAGATTTGCAGGAGTCGCGGTGCTGCAGGGTTGGCGGATATGGCCCGGATAGTACTGCAGCGTCCGGAAATAAGGCCCGGTATGTGCTGCAGGGTTGGAAAATAGAGCCCGGTATGTGCTGCAGGGTTGGTTAGGGGTGGTCCAGGTGGGTGCGGCGGGCGGCCAGCAGCGCTTCGAGCACCTCCGGCAGCTCCTGCGGGGAGGCGATGCGGTGGCTGGCAACGGTGTCACCAGGGCCCACCTTGACGCCGAGATCGCCGGGAACCAGCGCCGCAAAGGCGTGTTCGTCGGTCACATCATCACCGGCAAAGAACGTGCCCGTGGCGCCGCTAAAGCTGCGGAGGGCGCTCAGGCTTTGTCCCTTGTCGGCCCGGACCACGGAGATTTCCCGCACCATCTTGCCATCGCTGAGATGGAATTCCGGGTGCCCCGCGAGGGCCTGATTTACATGGCCGACGGCGGCACGTGCGTCCGCGCTGTTGGCCAACCTGAAGTGCAGCACCACTCCGGCCGGCTTTTGCTCGGCCACCGTGCCGGGGACCCTTTCCACGGCCTCGGCAACCACGGCTCGGGCCCGGGTGAGTGCCCGCAGCTGTTCGGGGCTCAGCTCCAACGCCGGGGAGACGGGGCCCCACCACGACTCCGCCCCGTGGCTGCCCACCAACAATGTCGGTGCCGGAGGGGAGGCGACCGCCCGCAGACTGGCCAGGGCACGCCCGGAGACGAGGGCCGTCGTCGTACGTTCCAGGGAAGCGAGGGAGGCAAGAGCTGCGGCGGAGCGTGGGAGGGGGCGGGCGTCCCCGGCATGGTCCACGAGGGGGGACATGGTGCCGTCGAAGTCCAGGGCCACGAGCAGCTGCTCGGTGTGGGCCAGGCGGGCGACGGCGGCGGCAAGCCCGGCCGGCAGCTCAGCTGTCATCGCGGACTGCATTCTCGGCGAGCGTGCCCAGGAAGTCCTCACTCCAGCGCTGGACGTCGTGGGCGAGGATCTGCCGACGCATGGCGCGCATGCGACGGCTGGCCTCCTGCGGGGCGAGGT
>JBBPZC010000182.1:0-3846 GCA_038199275.1 Actinomycetales bacterium | reverse complement strand
CCATGCCACGGTAAGCCTTGAACTGCTTGCCGTTGACGAACACGGTCTCGCCCGGGGACTCCTCGGTGCCGGCCAGGAGCGAACCGATCATGACGGTGTCGGCGCCTGCAACGAGTGCCTTGCCGATGTCGCCGGAGTACTGCAGGCCGCCGTCGGCGATCAGCGGGACACCGGCCGGGATGGCAGCCTTGGCGGATTCGTAGATGGCGGTGATCTGCGGGACGCCAACGCCGGCAACGACGCGGGTGGTGCAGATGGAGCCCGGGCCGACGCCGACCTTGACGCCGTCGGCACCAGCGTCGATCAGGGCTTGGGCACCTTCACGGGTTGCGGCCTGGCCGCCGATGACGTCCACGTGGGCGGCAGCCTTTTCCTTCTTCAGGCGGTCAATCATTTCCAGCACGCCCTGGCTGTGGCCGTTGGCGGTGTCCACGAACAAGGCGTCAACGCCGGCCTCGACCAGCGCCATGGCGCGCTCGTAGCCGTCGCCGAAGAAGCCGATCGCTGCACCAACACGCAGGCGACCCTCATCGTCCTTGGTGGCCAGGGGGTACTGCTCGGCCTTGGCGAAGTCCTTCACGGTGATCAGGCCGCGGAGGATGCCGGCGTCGTCAACGAGCGGCAGCTTCTCAATCTTGTTCTTGGCCAGAAGGCCGGAAGCATCTTCGCGGCTGATGCCGACCTTGCCGGTGATCAGCGGCATATGCGTCATGACGTCGCGGACCAGCCGCTGGGAGTATTCGTTTTCCGGGATGAAAACAGTGTCGCGGTTGGTGACGATGCCCATGAGGCGGCCACCTTCGTCAACGACCGGCAGGCCGGAAACGCGGAAGCGTGCACACAGTTCATCCAGGTCGGCCAGAGTGGCGTCCGGTCCAACCGTTACAGGGTTGGTGATCATCCCTGATTCGCTGCGCTTGACCAGATCGACTTCCTCGGCCTGGCGCTGGATGGACAGGTTGCGGTGCACTACACCCAAACCACCCTGGCGGGCCATGGCAATGGCCATGCGCGATTCCGTCACCGTGTCCATGGCCGCCGAGAGCAGCGGGGTCTGCACGGTGATGCGCTTGGAGACCCGTGAGCTGGTGTCTGCTTCAGAAGGGATGACGTTGGTGTGGCCCGGCAGGAGCAGCACATCGTCGTAGGTCAGGCCAACAAAGGCGAAGGGATCATGGATTTCAGGCTGGGACACGAAGGCTCCTTGGCGGGGGTAGAACCAGATAAGGGTGTGCATCCGATGGCCTGGTCCGTCATTACGAAGCTGGCCTGTGCGTTGCTTACAGTCTAAAACGAAAGACGCCTTTGCCCTATTCCCGAGGGGTAAGTCACAGTTACAGCCCCCACACCGTGTCCGGGCAGCAGCACTTAGCCGCGTTTTTTACTCGCAGTTGTGCGTCCGGGCAGCAGCGCCCGCAGCGCGTTGAGGATCGTGGCCAGGTCAACGACTTCCTGGCCCAGCGCACCGGCGACGGCCGGGATGAAGCCGAAAGCAGCCAGCACCATCAAGACGACACTCAGTATGATGCCCATCCAGATGCTTTGGATCGCGATCACCATGGTGCGCCGGCCAATCTCAACCGACCTCACCACTCTGGAGAGGTCATCAAGCATGATAACCACGTCTGCGGACTCGCTTGCCGCGGTGGAGCCTCTTGCGCCCATGGCGATTCCGACGTCGGCCGCCGCAAGCACCGGCGCGTCATTGATTCCGTCCCCCACCATCATCACCGGACGGTGCGGCAGTGAGCCAACCAGGCGCACCTTATCCTCCGGAAGCAGCCCCGCCCGGACCTCGGTGATGCCGGCTTCCCGCGCCACATGATCAGCCGTGGATTGAACATCTCCGGTGAGGATGATGGTGTGCTCGACGCCCAGGCTGCGCAAATCCCGGATGGTCTCCGCGGCGTTGGGCCGGATGGTGTCGCGCATGATCAGGGCGCCCGCATACTCTCCATCAATGGCGACATACACGGCGACTTGACCGCCTGCGAGCGGTTCCAAGTCCAAGCGGTCCGACCGCGCTTCAATGAATGCGGGTTTCCCCACCACGACTGATCGCCCTGCGCAGGTGGCTGAGACACCATTCGTTGCATGTTCGACGGCGTCATCCGAGCCATGCAGTTCCAGCCCTTGCTCCGTGGCTGCTGCAATGACTGCCGCGGCCAGCACGTGGGATGAGTATTGTTCCGCAGAGGCTGCCAGCGATAAGAGTTCGACGGCGGTGAACCCGTTGCGTGGGCGCACCTCCTCCAAGGTGGGGCGGCCCTGTGTGAGCGTCCCGGTCTTGTCCAGTGCGACGGATTTGACCCGAGCCAGTTGTTCCAGCGTGCCGCCGTTTTTGATGATGATGCCATTCTTTGCCGCCCGGCTCATGCCGCCAAGGAACGCCACCGGTGCCGCTATCAACAGCGGGCAGGGTGTGGCAACCACCAACACTTCAGCGAAACGGGTTGGATCCCTGGTTATTGCCCACGCGAGTGCGGCCAGTGCCAGGGCCACGATGGTGAACGGAAGCGCGTACCTGTCGGCCAGGCGGACCATGGGGGCTTTGCTGTCGGCGGCTTCCTTGACCAGTGCAACGATCCGGCTGTACTGCGAATCCGCCTCAGTGGCGCTGACCGTGATCCGCACAGCGGCCGATCCGTTCACCGTGCCACTGATGACGGGATCCCCCGACTCACGATCCACCGGCAGGCTTTCCCCGGTCAGCGCCGCCTCGTCAAAGGATCCCGAGCCCGAGAGCAACACCCCATCCACGGGGACCACCTCGGAGGGTTTGACGACCAGCACATCCCCCACCCGAACCTCGCCGACCGCGACTTCCTCCGTCAGCCCGTCCGGCAGTTCGCGGTGCGCCGTACGCGGGGCCCGGGCCAACAGGGCACCCAGTTCACGCTGGGCTCGCCCCGCGGCATAATCCTCCAGGGCTTCCCCGCCGGAGAGCATCAAGACAATGATCAACGAGGCAATGTATTCGCCCACGGCCACGGTGCTAACAATCGCTGTGATGGCAAGAATGTCAATGCCCCAATGGCCGCGGAGAATGTCCTTGACCATGCCGACGCCTTGCTGGAGGGCGATTCCAATTGCGTAGGCGCTCGCCACCCAGCGGGCTGCCGTGTCGGCACCGCCGATGACCAGTCCGAGAACCACGGCCATGACCAAGACCGTCAGGGCCACAATCGGGTAGCGGCGCACAAACGCACCGACTGCTGCCGCCTTGCCGGCGGGACGCGTACTGGATTCGTTCAGTTCGGGCGGCACCGGGCCGGGTGTGCGGCTGCTGGCGTTCTGTGCAGACTGTGGTTGGTCCACGGAATTGTGCATGACCCCAGTCTGGCGTGCCTCTTCGGTTCCGCCAAGCACCGGCGGGTCCGGCGGTTCAGGTGGTCGCGGGCACTCCGCCCGGGCCGCTCACACCTGAAAGCAAAAAAGACGGCGTTTGCCGAATCGGATGGTTTACAACCGTCTTTTTCCGCAAATACCGTCTTTTGCCAAACCCACGCCCACCAGCCGAGCCGGCGGGCATGCGCCCACGCGTTGGGCCCGCAGCTCCTCCTTAATTGTGGGTCGCAGGCGACCCACAATTATGGAGGAGCTGGGTGGGGCCCTGCTCGCCAGGTGCCCGGGAAATCGCGTCAGCGATTTACCGGGCCGGCGAGTGCGGACTTAGTGCTGGTGCGCTGCTGCTTCGTCTTCTGCAGGCTTGTCCGTCACGAGGACCTCGGTGGTGAGCACCAAAGCCGCGATGGACGCTGCGTTGCGCAGTGCTGAGCGCGTGACCTTGACGGGGTCAATGACACCGTCGGAGATCAGGTTGCCGTAAACGCCGGTGGCTGCGTT
>JBBPZC010000181.1:0-6129 GCA_038199275.1 Actinomycetales bacterium | reverse complement strand
TGGACAAAGCAGCCAGTGCGAGCACCGGCGCGATCAGTAATGCAGACTTCTTGTTCATTGGAATCCTCCTCATACAAGGTGGACGGTCCATCGTTGGACGCATCCACTATGTGATTCGGAGCACTGCGGATTCTGGATTGGATAAAGAAAGAAAATTCTTTTTTGCGTCGGCTCAATCCCGTTTAAGGTTTGGCTTGTCTGCGGTTTTGGCCCGCCCCGCCGCGGCGGCTACGGCTCCAGGATGACCTTGCCCGTGGTGAGCCGGCCCTGCAGCGCGGTGTGGGAGTCGCCGGCCTCGGACAGCGGGTACCGGGCGCCAATGCGTGCCGAGAGGTGGCCCGCCGCGGCGGCATTGAACACTTCGGTGGAGCGCCACAGCCGCTCTTTGGCATTGAGCAGGTAGTCGCCAAGCTTTGGCCGGACCACCGTGAGGGAGCCTCCGGCGTTCAGGCGCTGCAAATCAAAGGGTGGCACCTGGCCCGACGCCCCGCCAAAGAGCACCATTGTCCCTCGGGTGCGCAGCGACGCAAGGGAACCGTCGAACGTGTCCTTCCCAACGCCGTCGTACACCACATCCACGCCCTCACCGTTGGTGAGCTCACGGACCTTGGCCGAGAAATCCGCATAACCGAGCACCTCGTCGGCGCCGGCCACGCGGGAGAGCTCCTCCTTCTCCGCGGTGGAAACGGTGGTGAAGACGCGCGCGCCACGCTCCTTCAACATTTGGGTCAGCAGCAGGCCCACTCCACCGGCGCCGGCGTGCAGCAAAACCGTTTCGCCAGGCTCCACATGGTAGGTGGAATTCATCAAGTAATGTGCCGTCATACCCTGCAACGGCAGGGCCGCGGCAACGTCCAGAGGCAGGCTGGAAGGCACGGGCAGGGCAACCTCGGCCGGGAAAATCGCATACTCCGCGTAGCACCCGGTGCCCTCGGCGGTGGCAACGCGGTCGCCAACGGAGTAGGCGGTGACACCGGGTCCCACGGCCACGACCTTGCCGGCAGCCTCTGAGCCAGGGGTGAACGGGAACGGCACGTCGTAGACGCCCGCACGCTGGTAGCTCTCAATGAAATTCACGCCGACGGCGGCAATCTTGACCAGGAGTTCCCCGGGTCCGGGCACGGGCATGGGCACCTGGGCCATTTGCAACACCTCGGGACCGCCCGGGGTGTGAGCGAGAATTGCCTTGCACTGCTCGGTCATGGTGAACTCCAAATCACTGGTTCCAGTCAAAACGTGGGGCTGACCCCACCAGATCATCATAGGCGGGGTGCAGTACGCAAAAGCCACGTCAATGCATAATTATCGGTGATACTGAATAATATTGCTGTATAGTCGACTTATGACAATTTCTGTAGCAGTCTCCGGTGCCAGCGGATATGCAGGGGGCGAGGTGCTGCGGCTCCTGGCCGGCCACCCCAACGTGACCATCGGAGCCATCACCGCCCACAGCAATGCCGGCGAACGTCTGGGCACCCTCGCGCCCCACCTGCACGCTTTCGCCGACCGCGTCCTGGTTGACACCACCGTGGAAAACCTGGCCGGGCACGACGTCGTTTTCCTGGCGCTGCCGCACGGGGCCTCCGCGGCCATCGCTGCCCAGCTCTCGCCTGAGACGCTGGTGATCGACGCCGGCGCAGACCACCGCCTGGAAGATGCCGCCGCCTGGGAGAAGTTCTACGGCTCCGCCCATGCCGGCACCTGGCCCTACGGGCTGCCCGAACTGCCCGGCCACCGGGACCGGCTCAAGGGCGCCAAGCGCGTTGCCGTCCCCGGCTGTTACCCCACCAGCTCCCTGCTGGCCCTCATGCCCGGCTTTGCCGCGAACGCCCTGCTGCCTGACGACGTCGTCATCGTCGCAGCCTCAGGCACCTCCGGAGCGGGCAAGGCCGCCAAGGTCAACTTGATTGGCTCCGAGGTCATCGGCTCCATGAGCCCGTACGGCGTGGGTGGGCTGCACCGCCACACCCCCGAAATTGAGCAGGGCCTCTCCAACGCTTCCGGCCTGGATGTGAAGGTTTCGTTCACGCCCACCCTGGCACCCATGAGCCGGGGCATCCTCACCACAGCCACGGCCAAACTCACCGCCGAATTCGCTGCGATGGAAAATCCCATCACGGCGTTGCGTGACATCTGGGAGGAGGCGTACGCCGAAGAGCCGTTCGTGCATGTGTTGCCGGAAGGCCATTGGCCCTCCACGAAGTCCGTCCAGGGCTCCAACTACGCAGCCATCCAAATCGCCTATGACGCCCACGTCAACCGCGTCGTAGTCTGCTGCGCCATTGACAACCTCACCAAGGGCACGGCCGGCGGCGCCGTCCAATCCATGAACATCGCCCTCGGCCTCCCCGAAACCACCGGCCTGACCTACCAAGGAGTAGCACCATGAGCGTGACAACCCCGCTTGGCTTCCGCGCCGCAGGCATCACCGCCGGGCTGAAAAAATCCGGCAACCCGGACCTGGCCCTCGTGGTCAACGACGGGCCGCAACGCACCGCCGCTGCCGTTTTCACCACCAACCGCGTGGCCGCCGCGCCCATCCACTGGTCCCGCCAGGTCCTCAGCGACGGCCGGGTCGACGCCGTCGTCCTGAATTCCGGTGGCGCCAACGCGTGCACCGGCCCCGAGGGCTTCCAGAACACGCACGCCACGGCCGAGAAAGTTGCCGCCGTGCTGGGTGCCTCCGCCACGGACATCGCCGTCGCCTCCACCGGCCTCATCGGTGAGCAGCTGCCCATGGACAAGATCCTTCCCGGGGTTGAGGCCGCCGCCGCTGCCCTGACGGACGACGGCGGAGCTGCCGCCGCCACCGCGATCATGACCACCGACACGGTGAACAAGCAGGCGTCCTGGACATCCGGCCTCAACGCCGATGGGGTCAGCTACAGCATCGGCGGCATGGCCAAGGGTGCCGGCATGCTGGCTCCCGGGCTGGCCACCATGCTCGTGGTCATCACCACCGATGCCGTTGTCACCGCCGAAGGCCTGGACGCGGCACTGCGCGACGCCGTCCGCGTGACCTTCAACCGGGCCGACTCCGATGGTTGCATGTCCACCAATGACACCGTGCTGCTCATGGCGTCCGGCGCCTCCGAAGCGTTCCCGGACATGGACGAGTTCACCACCGGCCTCACCGAAGTCTGCGCCAGCCTGGCCCGGGCCCTGATCGCCGACGCCGAGGGCGCCAGCCACGACATCTCCATCACCACTGTGAACGCGGACAGCGAACGCGACGCCGAAGTGGTCTCCCGCTCCGTGGCACGCTCCAACCTGTTTAAGGCAGCCATCTTCGGCAACGACCCCAACTGGGGGCGGGTGCTCGCCTCCGTCGGCACCACAGACGCCGTCTTCGATCCGGACAGGATCAACGTGCGCATCAACGGGATCGAGATCTGCCGCAATGGCTGCATCGGCGACTCCCGCGATCTCGTCGACCTGGCACCCCGCGAAGTCACCGTCGAAATTGACCTGAACGCAGGCGACGCCTCCGCCACGATCTGGACCAACGATTTGACGCACGCGTACGTCGAAGAAAACAGCGCCTACTCCTCGTAGATCCGCGGGTGGCGGTTGCTGAGCTGGACGGCGGAGGGTCCGGGGTTTCCGTAGGCCGCGTAAAGGAGACCCCGCAGGCCGCCCGCGGCCGAGGAGTCGGATAGCAGCCGAGGGAATCCCGGTCCGCAGCCGTCCGGCTCACAGATTGCAATTTATACAGGACTAGAAGGAAAACATGATGACTTCGGTGGAAACCGCGCAGGGCAAGGCCGGCACGCTGATTGAGGCGCTGCCGTGGATTCAACAGTTTGCCGGCACCGTGGTGGTGGTCAAATACGGCGGCAACGCCATGATCAACGACGAGCTGCGCCGCGCTTTTGCCGAGGACGTTGTGTTCATGCACCATGTGGGGATCAAGCCAGTGGTGGTCCATGGCGGCGGGCCGCAGATCAACGCGATGCTCAAGCGCCTGGATATCCAGAGTGAATTCAAGGGCGGGCTGCGCGTCACCACGCCCGAGGCCATGGACGTTGTCCGGATGGTTCTCACGGGTCAGGTGGGGCGGGAACTGGTGGGCCTGATCAACGAACACGGGCCCTACGCCGTCGGACTTTCCGGGGAGGACGGTGCCCTGCTGCAGGCAGAGCGCACCGGCACCGTTGTGGACGGACTGCCCGTGGACCTGGGTCTGGTGGGCGAGGTTGTGGGCGTGAACCCGGGCGCCATCCTTGACTTGCTCGAGGCCGGGCGGATCCCCGTGATTTCCACCGTGGCCCCGGAGGTGGGCGATGCCTCGACCGTGCTGAACGTGAACGCCGACACCGCTGCGGCAGCTTTGGCGGTGGCGCTTCAGGCATCGCGCCTGGTGATCCTGACCGACGTCGAAGGTCTCTACGCGAACTGGCCGGACAAGTCCTCGCTGCTCAGCGAGCTCAGCGCCAGCGCACTGCGCAAGATGCTGCCGTCCCTGGAAGCAGGCATGATCCCCAAGATGGGTGCCTGCCTGGCCGCGGTTGACGGCGGAGTTGCCCGCGCGGCCGTCGTCGATGGACGAAGTGCCCACTCGATGCTGCTGGAATTGATGACTTTTGAGGGCAACGGGACCCAAATTTTCCCGGACGAGGATGAGAAGTGATGACTGAAGAAAACCCGGGCATCGAGCCCGCCAACACAACCGACCTGACCAACGCCAACGCAGCAGCCGTCGCCGGCACCGGAACGGGCGAGCAGTGGCTGGCCCGCTACAAGGACTCCCTGATGGGCGTTTTCGGCAGCCCGCAGCGCGTTCTGGTCCGCGGCGCCGGCGCCCTGGTGTGGGACGCCGACGGCAAGGAATACCTTGACCTTTTGGGCGGCATCGCCGTCAACGCCTTGGGCCACGCCCACCCGTTCGTCACCTCGGTGATCGCCAGCCAGCTCTCCACCCTGGGCCACGTTTCAAACTTCTTCACGAGCCCCACGCAAATCGCGCTGGCCGAGAAGCTGCTGGAACTGAGCCAGGCACCGGCCGGGTCCAAGGTGTTCTTCGCGAACTCCGGCACTGAAGCCAACGAGGCCGCGTTCAAGCTGGCCCGCTCCCACGGCGGGCCGGACCGCCCCACCATTTTGGCGTTGGAAGGCGGCTTCCACGGCCGCACCATGGGCGCCCTGGCCATGACGGCCAAGGCCGCCTACCGTGAACCCTTCGAGCCCATGCCCGCCGGCGTGCGCCACATCGCCTTCAACGACATCGATGCACTTCGCGCAGCCATGGACAGCTCGGTTGCCGCCCTGGTCATTGAGCCCATCCAGGGCGAGGCCGGCGTCCGTCCCCTCTCTGCCGAATACCTCCTGGCTGCCCGCGAGCTCACCCGCGAACACGGCGCACTGCTGATCCTGGACGAGGTGCAGACCGGGATTGGCCGCACCGGCAGCTGGTTCGCCGGCATCGAGGCGGGCATCACCCCCGACGCCATGACACTGGCCAAGGGCTTGGGCGGCGGCTTCCCGATCGGCGCCCTCATCACCTTCGGCGAGGCGCCCTCACAGCTGCTCAGCGCAGGCCAGCACGGCACCACGTTTGGCGGCAACCCGGTCGCCACGGCTGCTGCATTGGCCACCTTGCACGTCCTGGAATCCCAGAATGTGCTGGCGAACGTGCACGCGCTCAGCACCCTCTTTGCGGAAGGTCTGGCCAAGGTCGACGGCGTGACCGACGTCCGGGCGTTCGGTCTCCTGATCGGCTTTGACCTTACCGAGGACATCGCGGCCGGAGTGGTCAATGCGGCCCTCGATGCGGGCTTCATCATCAACGCACCCCGCCCCAACACCGTCCGCCTGGCTCCGCCACTGAACCTGACGGCGGAGCAGACCCAATCATTCCTGACCGCCCTGCCTGCACTGCTTGCCACGGCCACCGCCGCCCACCTTCTGGAAAAGGATTCCTAGATGACACGCCATTTTCTCGTAGACACCGATCTCAGCCCGGCCGAGCAGGCCGAGGTGTTGGAGCTGGCCGCCGCATTGAAGAAGGCGCCCTTCTCCAAAGCCACCTTTGCCGGCGACGGCTCAGGCTCCCAGACGGTTGCGGTCATCTTTGACAAGACTTCCACCCGCACCCGGGTCTCCTTCTCCGCGGGCGTCGCCGCACTGGGC
>JBBPZC010000180.1:0-6992 GCA_038199275.1 Actinomycetales bacterium | reverse complement strand
TGAGTACAGTAATTCCTGCCATGACTGCGGACATAAAACGTGACAGCCTGCCCTGGGTGGTCCTTTTTGACCTGGACGGAACCCTGGTTGACCCCGCCGGTGGCATCACGGGAGGCATTGCATATGCCCTCGCAGCCATGGACCTGCCGGTCCCGGCGCCCGACGCGCTCAACGCGGTGATCGGGCCCAAACTGGCCGACGCACTCGTGAACATGCTGGGCGTTCCGGTGGACAAGGTGGAAGGCGTCATTGCCGCCTACCGCGGCTGGTACGCGGATAAGGGCATGGCCATGTCCGTCGTATACCCCGGCATTGAGGCATTGCTGGCACGGCTGAAGGACGACGGCGTGAAGCTGGCAGTCGCCACGCAAAAGCCCGAGCCCCTGGCCAAGAAGCTGCTGGCCCACCACGGTTTGGCCGGATACTTCCACACGATTTGCGGCTCGCACAGCGACGAAAACCTGAAGCCCGGCGACGCAGACTACCGCCCGGGCAAGACCGAAATCATTGCAGCGGCCCTGGCCACAGCCTCATCCCTCGCTGCGCTGGATGCAGCCCCCGGCGCGGTCCTGGAAGCTGTCATGGTGGGGGACCGGCACCAGGATGTCCACGGCGCCACGGCCAACGGTCTGGAATGCATCGGGGTCTCCTGGGGATTCGCTGCGGAAGGCGAGCTGGCAGCGGCAGGAGTCGCCGCCGTCGTCCATTCCACGGAAGAACTCTTCCAAACACTGGCGGGTGAGGGCAGCGATGGCGCTCTATGACATGACCCGGCTGCTCACCAGGGGCACCATCAGCACGACGTGCCGGCCCACGGTGGAAGGGCTGGAGAATGTGCCCACGGACGGGCCGTTCATTGTGGCACCCAACCACCTCTCCTTTTTTGACTCGGTCATTGTGCAGGCGCTGACGCCGCGGCCGGTGTCGTTCTTCGCGAAGGCCGAGTACTTCACCGGCAAGGGTGTCAAGGGCAGGCTGATGAAGACGTTCTTCGAGTCCGTGCATTCCATCCCGGTGGAACGCGGCGAACAGGCGGCCAGCGTCCAGGCGCTGAAGACCCTGCTGGAGATTCTGGGCCGCGGCGAAGGCGTCGGGATCTACCCGGAGGGCACCCGCTCCCGCGATGGCATCCTGTACCGTGGCCGCACCGGCGTTGGTTGGCTCGCGCTGACCACCGGTGCACCCGTGGTGCCCGTGGGCATGATCGGCACGGAAAAACTGCAGCCGGCCGGAAAAAAGACGTTCAAGCCCGCAAGGTTCACAATGCGCTTCGGCAAGCCGCTGTATTTTGAAAAAACCGGCCCCGGCCACTCGCTGCCCGCCCGCCGCGCTGCAACAGACGCCATCATGGACGCCATTGCGGAGCTGACAGGGCAGGAACGCAGCCCCAAATACAACCAGAGTCCCAGCGTCGAGTAACGTGGCAAATCCTTCAACGTACCGGCCCGCACCGGGCGAAATTCCCACCGACCCGGGCGTGTACCGCTTCCGTGACGAACACGGGCGGATCATTTATGTGGGCAAGGCCAAAAACCTTCGTTCACGGCTGAACTCCTACTTTGCAAACCCGGCATCACTGCTGCCCAAAACGCATGCCATGGTCCACCACGCGGCGAGCGTGCAGTGGACCATCGTGGGCAGCGAACTGGAGGCCCTGCAACTCGAGTACACCTGGATCAAGGAATTTGCGCCGCGCTACAACCTGGCGTTCCGGGACGACAAGACCTACCCGTACCTCGCGGTCTCGATGGGCGAGAAGTACCCGCGCGTGCAGGTCATGCGGGGGGAGCGGCGCAAAGACACCAAATACTTTGGCCCCTATACGGCCGGTGCCATCCGCGAGACCATGGACACGCTGCTGCGCGTGTTCCCGGTGCGCAGCTGCAGCCCGGGCGTGCTGCGCCGTGCCGAACGCAGCGGCAGGCCCTGCCTGCTGGGATACATCGACAAGTGTGCGGCACCCTGCGTGGGCCGCATCAGCCCCGAGGAGCACAAGGCGCTGGCGCAGGACTTCTGCGACTTCATGGGCGGGGAAGCGAAGCGTTTCATCAGCACGCTGCAAGGCCAAATGGCGGATGCCGTGGCCGAGCTCGACTACGAGCGTGCCGCCCGGCTGCGTGATGACATCATTGCCCTGCGCAAGGTGTTTGAACGCAACGCCGTGGTGCTGACGGAAGACACCAATGCCGACATCTTCGCCGTCGAACAAGACGACCTCGAGGCAGCAGTCCAGGTATTTTTCGTTCGCGGCGGGCGCATCAGGGGACAGCGCGGCTGGGTGGTTGAAAAGGTGGAAGACGCCACCGACGCCGAGCTGTGGGAACACCTCATGCAGCAGGCTTACGGCGGTGAGGAATCGCAGCAGGACAGCATTCCGCGCCAGATCCTGGTCCCGGAACTGCCCACCAACCATGAGGATCTGGCGCAGTGGCTGGGCGGGATTCGCCAGGGCAAGGTGTCCATCAAGGTGCCCCGCCGCGGTGAAAAGGCCGCGCTCATGGACACCGTCCAGGCGAACGCCCGCCAGTCCATGATCCTGCACAAATCCCGGCGTGCCGGGGACCTGACCAGCCGCTCATTGGCCCTGGCCGAGCTGCAGGAAGCCTTGGATCTGCCCATGCCACTGCTGCGGATTGAATGTTATGACATCTCCCATGTCCAGGGCACCAATGTGGTCGCCTCCATGGTGGTTGTTGAGGACGGGCTCGCCAAAAAGAGCGAATACCGCAAGTTCTCCATCACCGGAGACGCCGCCATCGATGACACCGCCTCCATGTACGACGTCATCAGCCGACGCTTCAGGAACTACCTCAGTGAAAAGGACACCCGGGCCGACGCGGTGGCGACCAGCGGCGAAGTGGGCGTGGACGCCGACGCCGTTGAGCCCGTCCGCAGCAAGTTTGCCTACCCGCCCAACCTGGTGGTGGTCGACGGCGGTGTGCCCCAGGTCAATGCCGCCTCGCGCGCACTCGCCGACCTCGGCATCGACGACGTGTCCGTGATTGGACTGGCCAAGCGACTTGAGGAGGTCTGGGTGCCGGACAGCGACTTCCCCGTGATCCTGCCCCGCTCCTCCGAGGGACTGTATCTGCTGCAGCGCATCCGCGACGAGGCCCACCGTTTTGCGATCACGTTCCACCGTGCCAAACGCGGCAAGGCCATGACGGCATCCGTTCTGGACACCGTCCCCGGACTGGGGCCGGCCAAGCAGAAGGCACTCTTGGCGCACTTCGGCTCGCTCAAGAAGATCCGGGCCGCCACCGTGGAAGACCTCGCGGAGGCCAAGGGTATTGGCCCCGTCCTGGCGGATGTAGTGTTCAGCACGCTCAACGCCGCGCGCGAAGACGGCAGTGAAGCGGCACCCGCCATCAACATGACCACCGGCGAAATCCTCGACTAGCGCCGTCGCTGGCACGGGCCGGGCTGCGCATCGCCATCATGGACAGCTACGGACCCACCGGTCCCGACCAACCAGTCAAACGGGCCAGGTTGCCGGACCAAATCTTGGGAAATTCCCGTCCGACAGAATCTGTCGCGAAAGTGTGACGTGCCGCCCACCGGCCTCCCGCTCCGAACGTACGACGGCGAGAGGTCGCCTTTTGCGGGAGTGGAGCGAATTCGCCGGTCGCCGCAACGCAGTTGTTGGTTGCCGATTCAACGACGGGTCTCGCATGCGCAACGCTTGCACCCAACCAAGTGCATGACGGCAGTCACCTCCACCATGCGCAACGCCAGCCGCCAGCCGGGCGCATGGCGGAAGTGGACTTTCAACATGCGCACTGCCAGCACCCTAACCATGCGTCAGTAGGCCAGTGGCGCAGACGAAGCACCCAGCGAGGCGCATGGCGGAAGTGAACTCCGCCATGCGCAACGCTGGCCGCCAACCAGACGCATATCCAACGAAGGCGGGAGGTCCCGCTTGTCAGCGCGGATTGGCACTGTCGAAATTCTGGTCTGTCTCCCCAGCCGCTAGGCTTAGTCATAAGAGGGATTGGCTACTAGGTAAGGGAAGATCAATGACAGAGCAGCAAGGCCCCACCACCACCGATAGTGACGCGATGACCAGCATCAAACCGGCCGAATCGGAACTGCTGGTGGTGACCGGCATGTCAGGGGCGGGGCGCAGCACGGCAGCCAACGCACTGGAAGACCACGGTTGGTACGTCATTGAGAACCTGCCACCGCAAATGCTCGGCACCTTGGTGGAACTTGTCTCCCGCATGCCCGCGGCACTGCCGAAGCTCGCCGTCGTCGTCGATGTGCGCAGCAAGGGCCTGTTCGCAGACATCAGGGAGTCACTGAACGCGCTCTCGGCAGCCGGGGTTGCTTACCGCGTACTCTTTCTTGACGCAGCCGACGAGACCCTGGTACGCCGCTTCGAACAGGGCCGCCGGCCACACCCGCTGCAAAACGACGGGCGCATCCTCGATGGCATCACGGCGGAACGGGCGCTGCTGGCCGAAATGAAGGCTCAGGCCGAAATGGTCTTGGAAACGACCGACCTCAACGTCCACCAGCTGGGCTCGGCCGTCACGGAGCTGTTCTCCGAATCCGGACCCGTTGTGCTCACCCTGACCATCATGAGCTTTGGTTTCAAATACGGCCTGCCCGTGGACGCCAACTATGTTGCCGACGTCCGATTCATTCCCAACCCGCACTGGATCCCCGCGCTTCGCCCCCTCACGGGCCAGGACAGCGCCGTCAGCGACTTCGTGCTGAAGGACAACGGCGCCGCAGATTTCGTGGACCGGTACGTGCACGCCCTGGAACCCGTTTTCGAAGGCTACCGCCGCGAGAACAAGCACTACGCCACCATTGCCATCGGCTGCACCGGAGGCAAGCACCGCTCCGTCGCCGTCGCCATCGAACTGGCCAAGCGCCTGAGCCAGCTGCCCCGCGTCACCACCAGCATCCGCCACCGGGATCTGGGCCGGGAGTAGGCGTGTACACCGGAATCCTGCCGATCATTCCGTCGGCCACTAAATTGCCGAGCCCGGAATCGGACGTGCGCGTGGCCGCACTTGGCGGCGGTCACGGCTTGGCCGCATCCCTGTCTGCCCTGCGCCTTGTGACGGGGAACATCACCGCCGTCGTGACAGTGGCGGACGACGGCGGCTCCTCCGGCCGTCTCCGCCAGGAGTTGGGTGTTCTCCCGCCAGGGGATTTGCGCATGGCCCTGTCAGCACTCTGTGACGATACCGACTGGGGACGGACCTGGCGTGATGTCATGCAGCACCGCTTCACGTCCAGGGAAGGCGTCAGCGGTTCCCTCGACAACCACGCCCTCGGGAACCTGCTCATTGTCACGCTGTGGGAACTGCTGGGCGATCCTGTGGCCGGCCTGCGCTGGGCCGGTGCGTTGCTCGGAGCCAGGGGAGAGGTGCTGCCCATGGCCAGTGTCCCGCTGACCATTGAGGGGCAGATCCGCAACAACGGAACCCCCGGGCCGCTGATTTCGGGCCAGTCACGCCTGGCCAAGGCCGGGGAAGTGGACAACGTGCGCCTTGTGCCGCAGGATGCACCTGCGTGCACTGAGGCCGTGGAGGCCATTCACAACGCCGACTGGGTGGTGCTGGGCCCCGGCTCCTGGTACACCTCCGTGCTGCCGCACCTGTTGCTGCCGGAGATGCGTGAGGCGCTGTGCACCACGAAAGCCAAGCGCCTATTGACAATGAACCTGGACGTCAACGACGCCGAGGCTGCGGGCATGAACGCCGCGGACCATTTGCACGTCATCTCCCGGTACGCACCCGACTTCACGATCGACGTCGTACTGGCTGATCCGGATTCGATCGCCGATGTTGCCGAGTTCACAGCGGCGGCGGCAATGATTGGTGCGGAAGTGGTGTTCGGTAAGGTGGAGAGTTCAGCAGGTGATGCCATCCACGACCCATTGAGGTTGGCTGCGGCATACCGGGATATTTTTGGGGACCACCATTGAATGTGAAAGTGAAGGCTGAGACATGGCTTTGACAGCGGCAGTAAAAGAAGAACTGTCCCGACTGGAGATCAAGAAGTCCTCCGTACGGAAGGCCGAAGTTTCTGCACTCCTGCGTTTTGCCGGTGGATTGCACATCATCTCGGGACGCATCGTAATAGAGGCCGAGGTGGACACCGCGGCAACAGCCAGGCGCCTGCGCGCGGCCATCGCCGAAATGTACGGGCACCAGAGCGAAATCGTCGTCGTCTCCGGCGGCGGGCTGCGCCGCGGGAGCAGGTATGTGGTCCGGGTTGTCCGCGACGGGGAAGCCTTGGCTCGTCAGAGCGGCCTCCTCGACGGCAGGGGACGCCCGGTGCGCGGGCTGCCGTCCGCCGTCGTCAACGGTTCAACGGCAGACGCCGAAGCCGTATGGCGCGGGGCGTTCCTGGCCCACGGTTCACTGACTGAACCCGGCCGGTCCTCGGCGCTGGAAGTGACCTGCCCAGGCCCGGAGGCGGCATTGGCGCTGGTGGGCGCTGCCCGCAGGCTGGACATTGCCGCCAAGGCCCGGGACGTGCGCGGTGTGGACCGCGTGGTCATTCGCGACGGTGACACCATTGCCGCGCTGCTGGTCCGCATGGGCGCCCACGACACGTTCCTGGTGTGGGAGGAGCGACGCATGCGCAAGGAAGTCCGCGCAACGGCGAACCGCCTGGCGAACTTTGACGACGCCAACCTGCGCCGTTCGGCCCAGGCGGCCGTGGCGGCCGGGGCAAGAGTTGAGCGTGCGCTGGAAATTCTGGGCGAGGACGTGCCCGACCACCTGCAGTACGCCGGTGCGTTGCGGGTTGCGCACAAACAAGCGTCCCTGGACGAGCTGGGCCGGCTGGCCGATCCGCCCCTGACCAAGGACGCGATTGCCGGGCGCATCCGCCGGCTGCTGGCCATGGCAGATAAAAAAGCCAAGGATCTCGGCATTCCAGGCACTGAGTCAAGCGTCACTTTTGACATGCTCGATGGCTAACGTGCCTAGTATGAAAGAGTAGAGAAGTGGATTGGCCCGGACAGGGCT
>JBBPZC010000179.1:0-4009 GCA_038199275.1 Actinomycetales bacterium | reverse complement strand
GGCGTGGCCAGCGGGTCCGGCTCGGTCATCGGCGCAGCTACAGTGCGGGCTGGACGCCGTATGCAATGGCCAACTTCATGATCTTCTCGGCACGGCCCAGGCGCGGCAGGTCGGAGCCGTCGCGGATGACACCGCCGCGGGCGTCGAAATCGTTCATGAAGTCCGTGGCCCAGGCGACGTCGGACGGGGCGGGGCTGATGACCTCGTTGATGATGGTGGTTTGATCCGTGGCCAGGCAGAGTGTTCCGGTCATGCCCATCGAGACCGTGATGGCCGACTGTTCGCGCAGGATCGGGTGGTTGGTGCCGACCGTGGGGCCGTCGATGGGGCCTGGCAGGTTGCCGACGCGGCTGGCGACGACGAGCTTGGCGCGCGGGTAGGCCATGGCCTCGCGGTCGGCGGACATGCCGGTGTCGCGGCGGAAGTCGCCGGAACCGAATGCGAGGCGGAACGCACCTTCGGCGCGGGCGATGTTGTTGGCTTCCTCGATGCCGAGCGCCGATTCGACGAGGGCCAGGACACGGGTTTTGCCGTCCAGGCGGTGATACGTTTCCTTGACCTGCTCAGCGTTTTCGGTCTTGGCCAGCATGACGCCGAGAAGTCCGGGAACGTTGCGCAGGTTGGCGACGTCGTCAGCCCAGAAGGCCGAGTGGACGTCGTTGATGCGCACCCACGCCTGACCGCCATTGCGCAGCCAGTTGATGACGTCGGCACGCGCCGCGTCCTTCTTCTTCGGGTCCACGGCATCTTCAATATCAAGCACGACGGCGTCCGCGCGGGAGGCGGCGGCCTCGTCAAAAATCTCCGGCCGGGTGGCAGGTACAAGAAGCCACGAGCGGGCGATTTCAGCCGGGATGTTGCGGGTGCGGACAGGTGTGGAGGTGGCTTCGTTGCCGACGGTGCTGGTCATACATCTACCGTATACGGCAAATCATTCCCATGAGCTGTGCCGAGCTACAAAGCCGCGCCGGATAGTCTGGCGGATTGCACCAGATTTTTCGCTGCTGGTCTAGACCGCTGGTCGATTGGGTTGGTCCGCGTCCCAGGTCAGGTCCGCGCCCGCCCGCAGCACCAGGGCCTCAATGCTCGGGTCCTGGGCAATGGCGGCGATCAACTCCGCGCTACCGCCCACCACGGTGGAATCGAAATCAATCTCCGTGACCAGCACCCAGCCATGGTCCGCCGGCCACAGCAGGTTTGGCGACTGTGGCCACGTGGGCGAATGATGCCACGGGGCATGATTGACCCAGTCCGTGCCGGCATAAATCTGCGGTGCCGTGTCGAAAAGGTAGTAGCTGCGGTCCGGCAGATCCAACGTTCCGGCGCCAACCACGTCAGCGGGGAGCAGGCCCGTGCCCGGTTCCGCGCTCTGCGCACCGTCGCCGCTGGAGTCTTGCCACACGCCGTCGTCCGTGAACGTCAATTCCGCGTACCCGGCCGAACTCACCAGCCCGCCGTATCCTTCCCAAATTCCCGTGACACCCTCCCCAGGTGTGGCGGTGTGCGCGCACAGGTGGGCCGCGACCGCTGCCAGGACTTCGGGGGCGAGATTGCCCGTGTCGGGATCCGAGTAGCGCCAGCCGGCGGCATCCAGCGGCCCCAATCTGGGCGTCTCGGCCCCCTTGAGCCGGTGGAATTGGGCCAGGGCGTGCATGTGTTTGCCAAAGGCACGTGCGACGTCGGACCAGCCCACCTTGTGGCTCTCAATGGCACCTTGGGCGGGCAGCTCGTGCCCGTGCCATGTTCCCGTGTCCTCCGGGTGGTCCCGCCACGCCGGGTGGAATATCCGGACATACGCGGCGAACCCGCGGGGCACCACCGCATGCATGTTCCGCCACGGTGTCTCAATGAGCGGCTTGAGCCATTCTCCTGCCGCCGCGCTGCGCAAGGGTTCCATGCTGGAATGCTAGCCGATTAATTCTCCGGCATGGCCATGGTGCGCAGGTCCAGCTGCCGCAGCACCCTGTCCACGACTTCCGGATCTGCGTCGGCCTCATTCCGGGCGTTCAGGACCTCGGACCGGGCGGCGTCGAGGGCAATGGTCTGGACCGCGATGGCCAGTTCCCTTCCGCGCCGGCGGCGATCGTCCTGGCCCTCGTCCTTGAGACTGCCGTCAAGGAGTTCCTCGTGCAGGAGTTTCATCTTTGACTTGATCAGGGCCACCTTCTCGGGGGGCAGGCTTTGGATGCGTTCGTTGTCACGCAAGGCGGCCACGGCTGCCTCCTGGGCACGCAGGGCCAGGACCTTGGCAGCCTCACGCTCCTCGGCGCCGTCGTCCGTTGCCTTGAGGACGCGCATGAGCCACGGCAGGGTCAGGCCCGGCAACACCAAAGTGGTGAGCAGGACGGCACAGGCCACCACGATGATTTCATGCCGGCCCGGGAAGTCTCCGCCGCCAGGGAGCGTGACAGGGAGCGCGAGGGCGAGGGCCAAGGTGGCCAGGCCGCGCATGCCGCACCAGGTGAGGATCACGACATCCTTGAGGCTCGTGGGCGGCAACTCACCGTCGTTTTTCTTCGACAGCAGGGCAAGCAGGCCAAACCAGAGGAACCTGACCACAATCACCAGGACGCTGATGGTGATCGCCAGGGGCAGCATCCCCCAGATCGCCGAGCCTTCAACCCGGATGACCTCGCGCACTTCCAGCCCCACCAACCCGAAGGCGAGGCCGGTGACCAGCAGTTCCACCACGTCCCAGAACGCGGCGCGGGTGATGCGTTCGGTGGCATCCTCGGCGCGGGCGTGACGTTTAATCTCCAGCGCGGTGACGACGACGGCGATGACACCTGAGGCGTGCACCTCCTCGGCCAGGATGTAGGCGGCGAACGGCACGACCAGGGTGACGGCGCTGCGGGCCACGGAGGAGGAGATGAGCTTGGTGATAATGCCGGTCAGCCAACCCATGAGCATGCCGACCACGATGGCGATCGCGGCGCCGAGCAGAAATTCTCCGATAATGCTCAAGCCGAACGGTTGCCCGTCCATGGTGCTGGCCACCGCCGCCTGGAAGATGACAATGGCGGCGGCGTCGTTGAACAGGCCCTCACTTTGCAGGACGGTGATGAGCCGGCGCGGCATGTGCACGCGGCCCGCCACGGAGTCCACAGCCACCGGATCCGGCGGCGCGCACATGGCTCCGAGGGCGACGGCGGCAGGGATGCCGATGCTGGGAATCAGCAGCCAGGCGGCCCCGGCGACGGCGGCTGTGGAGACCGCCACCAGCGCCACCGCCAGCAGGAGGATGGTTCGCCACCGGATTCGGAACACGGCCCAGGAGCTCTTCTGCGCCGTGGCAAAGAGCAGCGGGGGTAGGAAAATGGGCAGGATTAGTTCGGGATCGATCCGCAGGTCAGGGAAGCCCGGGATGAACGTCAGCGCGCCCGCCATGATGAGCATGAGCACCGGATAGGGCAGCTTGAGCCGGTCACCCAAACCCACTGCAACCACGGTGGCGAAAAGGAGCCCGATAATCAGTATTAGCTGTTCCACGGGCTCTATTTTACGGGACTAGCGCCTGCTCGATGGGCACATGCCCGTCACTGAATTCAATGGTGCGCATGGCTGCTTCAGGGTGGTTCAGCGCTGCGGCGATCACAAGGGCAACATTCGCCCGGGAGGTGTTTCCGGACTCCCCCTCGGCCCGTTCCGCCGCCGGGGTTGGATTGATCAATCGGGTGGGATCTTCAAGCGTCAACGGGCCCGGTCCCAGGATGGTCCAGGCCAGGGTGCTGGAGCGCAGGTGCGCATCCGCAGCAGACTTGGCCTCGGCGTAGGCAAAGAAGCTGTTTTCCTTGGGAACGCCGTGGTCCGGGTCGGCACCGAGGTAGGACACCATCAAGTAACGCGGCACGTTGGCAGCGGCGGCCGCGTCGATGGTGGCAATGGCGGCATCCCTATCGATGGCGTAGGTGCGCTCGGGACGTCCGCCGCCGGCACCAGCGGACCAGATGACGGCGTCATGCCCTGCAAAAAGTTCTTCAAGCTCGGCGGCTCCGGCCGATCCAATGTC
>JBBPZC010000178.1:0-15701 GCA_038199275.1 Actinomycetales bacterium | reverse complement strand
TCTGCGCTCGACTCAGGCGGCCAGCCACCCGGGGACCCCGCGGGAACAGCAGCACAGCCTTGACCGCGAGCGCCTGCAGCGGCACAAACAGCAACGTCAGCCAAGGCCGGTATGAGCTCCAGGGGCGGCACAGCCGGCCTGCGAGCGCGCGTCCTACCGGCTTGTTCGGATTGTTCGGATTGTTCATTGAGTCAGGTATCCGACATTCCGCGGCGGCCATTTCCGGCCTTGATGCATGGCCACCGCGCCGTTTGGTGCCGATTCCCTGACGGTGATGCAACCGGTGCCTACGTCCTCTGTGCTTTGACGCTAGGGCAACCGCACGTCGGCCTCGGAGCGCGGTCTTCTGCAGGAGTGGCGCGAAACAGCTAGAACGTATGTTCTATTTATGGTGTTTATGGTGTGTGGTGCACCTGCACTTCGATCCGCACACCCTCTGGCGCCCGCCGTACCGGGCCGAGTGAATGCGCTGTGCCGTGACCTGGCTGGCAGGCTGGCTGGCTGGCCCCCATTGACCCCACAGAACCCACTCTGTCCGCCCACCCGTGCTGAGAGTTGCCTGGAGCTGCGAGGTGCATGCTGTTATGCGTGCAACTCGCAGCTCCAGACAACTCTCGGTGCTGCTGTCTGCACGGGGGCGTTATATTTGCGCCTGATGGTCAAAGAGGTGCCGCAGGGCGGCTGACGGGCGTTGCATTAGGGTTATGGTGGCGCTGGATGGAGGTTTCCCTGGCCATGTCCAATGGCGCGGCGACGGAGTCGACGGTTGCACCGGGACAGACACAGCAGCAGCTGGACAAAATCGCGGCGCGTCGTGCGGAACTGGCCGCTGCCGCACGGCAGCTACATCACTCCCGCGAGCAGCTGCACGCCAGCCCGGATCTGCGGGATGGAGGCGGCACTGAAGGACAACCGGATATGCGGAGCGGACGGTTCGTCCACGTAGAACTGCCGACCATCACCAACGAGCACCCCGGCAGTGTGGGCTGCTGTCGTAACAGCGGTCGAGTCGGCGCCCTCCGGCAGCCTGACCCATAGATGAATTCCACCGGTGGGCACCTTCTCCACCCGTGCCTCCGGCATTGTGGCGCACACCTGGACCACCATCGCATCACGGCGCTCCACCAGCCCGGCCCGCAGCCTCTTCAGGTGTCGCGGCCAGGCACTGGAGGAAAGCAGACCCAGCGCAATTTCCTGTGTCAGCGGCGGCACGCACATATCGTCGGCAATCCGTGCTGTGCGCAGCCTTTCGCCAGCCGGTCCCCTCGCAGCAATGGCACCCACCCGCAGGCCGGGCGCGGCAGGCTTCGTCAAGGTGGCAATGGAGACCACGTGACCGTCCGGATCCTGTGTGAACAGTGGCGGCGGAGCGCTGCCATCCAGCGAGAGGTTGCGGGCCCAGTCGTCTTCAATAATGAAGGCGCCATGCTGCTTGGCAAGGACCAGAACCTGCTCGCGGCGCTGCGCACTCAAGATGGAGCCCGTGGGGTTGGCGTAACAGGGCTGGAGATAAATCAGCTTGGCGTGGGTGCGTTCCAGGGCTTCGGCCAGCTTCTCGGGGATGATGCCGTCGGCGTCGGCCGGGACCGCCGCGAGATTGAGCCCGGCCGACTGGGCTGCAATCGTTGCCCCAGGATAGCTGGGGCTTTCCGTAATGAGCGTTGAGCCCGGATCAGCCAGCGTCCTCATCGCAAAGACCAATGACTGCTGTCCACCTGGCATGATCAGCACCTCCTCCGGTTCGGCGTTGAGCGGCGCGGCAAAGAGCCGACGCAACTCCGGCAGACCCATGGGCGGTGCCATGGTCCACGCCCGGTGGCTCCTGGCACTGCGTGCGCCCAACGTACGCAGTTCATCGAAGGGTTGCAGCTCGGGGGCCAGGTAACCCCAGGACAGCTGGACATGGTCGCCGGCTCCCTGAGAACCGGTTGCCAGCACCCCCTTCGTGCGCGCACCAACTGCTGTTGCACCTGCGGCTTGAGTTCCTGCGCCGTGACTACCCAGCCGACCAGCCCTGGCCGGGTCCACCCGCGTACGTCCCAACGCTGAGGACTGCCAGGCATAGTCCGGCTCGGCGCCCTTGTCCGCGGCAGCAACGTCCCTGCCAGCCACAAAAGTGCCACGGCCAGGCTCTGCACGCACCACACCCAGGGCGGACAACGCGGTGATGGCCTGGGAAATTGTCACCGGGCTCGCCCCGTAAGTCTTGGACAAATCCCGAACCGAAGGCAGCTTCTCACCCACACGCATCAGGGCAGCCTGACGCTTGAGAATGTCAGCAATCTCCACAGCCCTGTTATTACTTACCATAAGGATATTAAATAACGTTACGCACAAATGACCAACAGTGTTACTCCGCGTTGTTACTCCGCGTTTCGAGGCGCTTTCCCATTGACTTGCCAGCGGCGCAGGGCTGGCCCTTCGCAGCACTTGTGGATGTTCACGCCTGAAGGACTGCTCCCGTTGATTCCGATTGGCCCGTCTTGGACGCCCGCCCGCCGGTGCGGGTGGCGCCAATGCCTGCCGCAATGACCAAAAAGAGTCCCACCAATGCGAACAGGCTGGGCACCTGCCCCAAAATCAGCAGTCCAACCACCAAGGCAATGGCCGGTTCCAAACACATCAACGTGCCGAATGCCGCCGTCGTCAGACGGCGCAGCGCCAGCAGTTCCAGACTGAACGGGATAACCGGCAGAAGCAGCGCCAAGCCAAAGCCGATGGCCAGCAGCTGCCAGTCAAGCTGGGCGATGGTCGCGGGGCCAACCACCACTGTGGCGGCAATGGCAGCCACGGGCAGCGAAATGGCCAGGGCACTAATACCGGAAACGGCATCCCCTGCTCGCTGGGTCAACAGCACATACGTTGCCCAACACAGCGCCGCGCCCAGAGCAAACAGAACACCGACCGGATCGGTGGCACCATGCCACGGCTCTGTCAGGGCAACAACACCGGCCGCCGCAACGAGCGCCCACCAGCGAGCCAGCCCCCTTCCCTGAATGACGGCGATGGACAACGGACCCAAAAACTCCAATGCGCTCGCAGTTCCCAGCGGGATGCGCTCCACCGCAAGCATGAAGCACAGCGTCATGCCCGCCGTCGCCACTCCGAGCAGTGCACACATCCACACTGTCCGGCGCGAGAACTTCACTTTCCAGGGCCGGGCGATTGCGAGAATAATGATGGCGGACCAAGCCAGCCGCAGCCATCCCACACCTTCGGCGCTGAGCCTGTCGGTCAGGCCGACGGATGCTGCCAGGCCCAGTTGAACACAGCACATGGCGGCGAAGGCCATCATTGTGCCCGTGCCAGCAGTGCTGTTCAGCGGGCCGGGCCGTAACGGGGAGGAGGTATAACTCATGGTTCAAGTACAGCCGGGATGGCCCATTCATGTCCACGCGAGAAAATCAAGCAGTTTGTTCATGATTCATGAACAATGGGTTTCATGGACACCCGACGGCTGCGCTACCTCCTTGAACTCTCACGCCTTGGCTCCATGCGGGCCGTGGCCGACGTGCTGGGCGCCACCACCTCCACGGTGTCACAGCAAATCTCCCTACTCGCCCAGGAAACGGGTGCCCGCTTGCTGGAGCCCGACGGGCGCGGCGTCCGGCTCACCCCAGCCGGTCGGCGCCTTGCCGAGCACGCCGCCGTCATCCTTTCAGCCGTTGATAGCGCCCGGGCGGACTTGAACCCGCAGGCGGAACCAACTGGCACATTGCGGGTTTCGGGTTTCGCCACCGCCATCCGGCGCACCCTCATGCCCATCATCCGGGATCTTGCGCTGCAGCACCCCACGCTGGAGATCGTCGTCAAGGAGCACGAGCCCGCCGAGGCCTACAAACAGCTGGCCGCGGACGGGATCGACCTTGCCTTGACCTATGACTACAACCTGGCCCCCGACAATCCGGGTCCCGGCATCGAAACTATGCCGTTGTGGAGCATCCCATGGGGGCTTGGCGTACCCAATGCCGACGCCGATTTGGTGGCGGTCAAATCGACCACAGACTCACCGGCCATCTTCGCCGAATTCAGCAACTACAACTGGATTGGCAATTCACGTAACCAGGCGGACGAGGTGGTGCTTCGCACCATCGCCTCGATGGCGAACTTCCAACCGGCGCTGCGGCACGAATCCGACAGTCTCGAGCTCGTCGAAGACCTTATTTTGGCCGGACTCGGTGTGGGACTGCTCCCCATGGATCGGCCGGCCCGTCACGGTTTGAGCATCCTGCCGCTGAATAATCCCGGCGTGCAGTTGCGCGCCTTCGCCAGAATCCGGCAGGGCAGGGGCGACTGGCCAGCGCTTGCCGTGGTTCTGGAGCAGCTGCGTCGGGGCACCTAGGACGTCCACTTTCGGGCACCCGGAGACAAATTCAGTCACCCGAAGACAAAGCGCTCTGGGACACCGCCTGGTCTCCGCCTGTCAGCCGGACCGTCACCCGGGCAATTTCCGCAATGAATTGCGCCGTTGGTTCACGGCGCGCCGGCTCGGTCTGCACTCGTTGCACAAGAGCCTCCGTAATGCCACCAATGAGAATCAGGCTGCTCAGACCCTTGGGTGCAAGGCTGAGCAGCCCGCGTTGAACGAAGGTGTCCAGACCCGCATCCACGGCATCGGCAAGCCTGCAAATGGTCCGCCGGCGCTGCTGTTCAAGTGCAGCGGAGATGCCCACCACCTCCACTTCCATGACCCGCGCCTTCCGCTCGTCCGCCAGCATGGGACCAAGGGCGGCAGCCACAAGTTGCTGCACTGCGGCAAACGCATCCGGCCCGGGAGTCCCGCCCGCGTCGGCAATCGCGGCAAGCACCTCCTCGTTGAGGTCAAGATACAGCTCGGTCAGCAGTTGCTCGTGGTCGGTATACAGCTCATAGAATGAACGGGTTGAGACCTTCGCAAGACGGCACACAGCCTGAACCGTCGTAGCCCGATATCCAGCGGTGCCGTACAGTTCCAATGCCGCCTCGAACAGCCGCTGCCGCCGTTCCCGGTCCCGCGCTCCCCGAACCGTCCCGTGCCACGTCACTGGTCTCGAGCCAGCCGGCAGTTCAACTTGGAAATCCGCCGCCATCGCTTCCACCCCAATCCATTGAAAATGAGTATTTTCAGTGTAATACTGCTCACATGGCATATCTAGTGAAGCCGGAACATCTGGCTGATGCGGTGACCGAGCCCATCCCGGTCAACGATTCACTCCCGCGTACCTGCGTCATTGGCGCCGGCTCCTCTGGCTTGGCCGCGGCGAAAGCCCTGTACCTGGCCGGCATACCTTTCGACTGCTTCGAACGGGGCAGCAGGATTGGCGGGAACTGGCTCTTCGAGAACCCCAACGGCTACTCCGCCTGCTACGAAACCTTGGAGATCAACACCTCCGGCGCGCGCATGGCCTTTTCCAATTTCCCCATGCCGCAGGATTACCCGCCCTACCCGCGGCATGAGCTGATCCACGCCTACTTCGAGAAGTACGTGGACCACTTCGGCTTCCGCGACACCATCACCTTCAACACCACCGTTGAGGAAGTGAGCCAGGATTCCGACGGCGGTTGGCTGGTCCGCGTCACCGGTCCCGAGGGGGGGCGTACAGAGAAGTACGACGCCGTCATGGTCGCCAACGGCCACCACTGGGACCCCAGCTGGCCTGCTCCAACATACCCAGGCACGTTCAGCGGCGTGCAGATGCACGCCCACGACTATCGTTCCGGCGACCAATTGGCAGGCCGCGAGGTGCTGGTGGTCGGTGCCGGAAATTCCGCCATGGACATCGCGGTGGAAGGCTCGTACCGCGCCAAGAGTGTCAACCTTTCCATCCGCCGTGGCCAGTGGGTTTTGCGCAAATTCCTGTTCGGGAAGCCGAGCGATCAAATTGCCCTTCCCGGCTGGGCTCCGTGGTGGGTCACGGGGGCGCGCCTGCGCATCGGCGCGCTCACCTCTGGCAGCCTGCGCAAGTACGGACTGCCCAAACCATCGCATACCCCGGGCCAGTCACACCCCGTCCAGTCAGAGGAGATTCGGAAGCGAATCGCCGCCGGCAAGATCACGGTGCGGCCCGGAATCGAGCGTTTTGACGGGGACTCCGTCGTCTTCGTCAACGGCGCCCGCGTAAGAGCGGACCTGATCGTGTGGGCCACCGGCTACAAGGTTTCCTTCCCCTTTCTGGACCCTGCATTGATCTCAGCGGCCAACAACGACCTCCCGCTCTGGAAACGCACCGTCCACCCGGACCTGCCCGGCCTGTTCTTCATCGGACTTCTGCAACCGGTGGGCGCCGTCATGCCATTGGCCGAGGCGCAGAGCAACTGGGTCGCGCAGACCCTCGCCGGGGAGTACGTCCCGCCACCGAACCAGGAGGTGCGCGCCCAGATGGCCAAGGACCACGCGCACAACAAGCGCCAGTTCTACGCCTCGCCGCGGCACACCATGGAAGTGGATTTTGACCACTACTTGTGGGACCTGGACCGTGAACGACGCCGGGGCCAACAGCGCGCCGCCCGCGGCGCCACCGGCTTCCCCCGCCCACGCGACGAACACCCCAGAGACAAACAAGCCAGAGACGAACAAACCAGAGACGAACACCCCCACGACGATCGGAGCCCGGAATGAGCACCACCGTGGACCTCACCGGGAAAGTCGCCGTCGTCACCGGCGGGGCCAATGGGATTGGCCGCGAAATTGCGCGTGCGCTGGCAGGTGCCGGAGCCAAGGTGGCCATTGGCGACCGGGATGGAGAGGCCGCCCGAACCGCCGCCCAACAGCTAACCGGAACCCTGCTCGGCGTCGACCTTGATGTTACGGAGCCAAAATCATATTCCGCGTTCCTCGCCACTGTGCAGGCGGAATGGGGTGCGGTGGACATTCTGGTCAACAACGCCGGCGTCATGTGGGTGGGCAGTTTCGATGAGGAACCGGACGCGGCGGCGGAGAGGCAGATTGCCGTCAACCTGCTGGGCGTCATCCGTGGGGTGAAACTCGTGGCCCCGTCGATGGTGGCGAGGGGAAGCGGGCACATCATTGCCATTGCCTCCGCAGCGTCTCTGCTCACCACACCCGGCGAGGCGAGTTATGCCGCCAGCAAGCACGGCGTCCTCGGCTACTTCAAGGCCGTGCGTGCGGAACTGCGCGGCTCGGCGGTGAAACTTTCCGTCATCATGCCCGCCGTCGTGGACACCGAGCTGGCGGCAGGCACCGGCACGGGAGCGGCGAAGCTGCTGCAACCCGCGGACGTTGCCGAGGTGGTGCTGCGCACCATTAAGCAACCACGGTTTGAGGTGACGATTCCCGGCTACGTTGGCCCGATTGCTCGAATCGTGAATGTTCTGCCGGTGCCGGTGCGTGATTTCGTGATGCGCCAGCTGGTCCCCGACCAGGTCAAGAACGCGGACCATGGCTCGCGGGAAAAGTACGAGTCGCAATTTGGGGAATCGAAGTAGCGCCGTCCGGAACTCTGGAGGCACCCGGCTGCCGGTGAAAGCAGCGGGAGGGTCCGCCGTCGTAAGTCCAATTAACGTGGGTGCGTGAAGTATCACGTGGCGCCGAGGGTGGCATCCGCGGCTGGGGCTGGGAAGATTGAGGGGCAGCACCAACATACGGAGACCCCCATGAGCACCTTTTTCCAACGATTCCTTGCCCTCTTTTCAGCGCCCACCGAACATCCCGAAGCGGACGGGGAGCGAACGGCGGCAGACGGGATGCCACTGGCCGGACCCACATATCTGCGCCAATTTGCCCAGCGGCTGGGCCTGGAGGTTGATGATCTCTCCGCCGCCGAGCAGACCGAGTTGAAGAAGCGCCTGGATGAGTCAATGGACTTCCGCGAGGACAATTACGGGGCCCTTTATCACGAGGTTTACCAGCTGGGACATGGATATTCCCTCGCGGATGCGGCGCGGGTCAGCGGCCAGATCAACAAGCTTTGTGCGGATCCTGCGGCGCAGGCGTACGTGGACTATCGCGAAAATGCGGTTGCGGCCGAGGCACTCATGGCGGCCGGTTCACTCCTTGAGAATGAAGGCAACCACGCCGGCGCTGAACGACTGTTCGGCTTGGCCGACGCCCGGCGCCACCGCAGCTCCCGCTTGGCCGCGGCGCTGGAGAATGGGACCGGACAGGTGGATGTGGCGGCTGCCTCTGCGGGTGATTCCGTCGCGGCGTCCGCCGTTGCGGGTCCCGCCGTTGCGGGTCCCGCCGTTGAGGGTCCCGCCGTTGAGGGTCCGGCCAAGGAGCCGCAGGCGGGCGGATCCGGCCTCCAGGCGATCATGGACGGAAACAAGACCGCTGCGGACGCTGATAAAACCTCCAGCGACAGCACCCAGGTCATGGACACCGTGAAGCCGAAGGGCAAGAATTCGGGCAAGTAGGTCAAGTAGCCTGGCCCGCCCGTTTGGCACAGTAACCTAACCCAGCCACACGGCGTCCTCACCGGCCCACGGCATAACGAAACCGGCCCCCGGCATAACGAACAGCAGCAGAGGCCGCGCCTTGATGGCCGGCCCGGATTGGAATCATTGTGGCTTTGCGCGTTCTCGTCCCTTCCACCCAACTGGCAGATGCGATCCGCGGACTTGGCGTTGAACCGGTGCTGTGGCACATCAACGACGACCCGCACGATGCACCTCCCGCCGACCTGCTGGTGACCGAACGGCCCCGCGAGGCTGCCCGCCGATCGAGGGTTTCCCGGATCCAGGGGTTGGCGCACGTGCACTTGCTGTCCATTGGCTACGAGTGGGTCCTGGACCATCTGCCGCCGGCGGCAACCCTCAGCAATTCGCGCGGTGCCGTGGAGGACTCCACCGCCGAACACGCGATGGCGTTGATTCTTGCCGCACTTCGGGGGCTGCCGGAATCTGCCGAACTGCAGCAACGTCAGGAGTGGGCGCCGATGTGGACCACCTCGCTGCTGGGCTCCGTGGTCGTGGTGCTGGGTCACGGCGGTGTCGGAAAGGAACTGACGGCCAGGCTGGCTCCGTTCCGCCCTGCCGCCGTCATCCCCGTCGCCAGCCGCGACCGCATTTTGGCAGACGGACGACGAATCCACTCCACTGCGGAACTGCCCGACCTGCTTCCGGCCGCGGACGTCGTGGTGGTCACTTTGCCCCATACCGACGCCACGGCCCAGTTCGTGGACGCGGCCTTCCTTGCCCGCATGAAGGACGGCGCGCTGTTGGTCAATGTGGGTCGCGGACCTGTCGTGGACACCACTGCATTGCTGGCGGAACTCCACGGCGGCAGGCTCCGGGCGGCCCTGGATGTCACCGATCCCGAACCACTGCCACCGGGCCATCCCCTGTGGTCGGCTCCCGGCTGCTTGATCACCCCACACATTGCCGGCAATACCCGGGAATTCATTCGGCTCGCAACGGAACTGACAGTGGAGCAGGTGGGCCGCATGGCACGAGGGGAAGAGCTCCTGCACATGGTTCCCTGACTGACGCGCCCGCCCAGCCACCAATGGCCCACACCCCGCATGCTTGACCACCAGCGACACATACTGCCACAAACCTATGATGTACAGCACATGCGGACATCGCGTTTCGGCCCAACCGATAAGGTTGATGGCGGTACCCGCTGGTGCGCCCTCACGTGCGCGCTGACGCGTCAATTCGACATGAAGCACAGTCGCTGGGAACCAGCATCAGGCACCACCCCATTTCACTGGCAGCAGGAAGAAGTTCATGACTTTCGCCCACCCTCAGGCCCGCAAGCTCGTCCCAGCCGCAACAGCCCTTGCTGCTGCCTTGATTCTGTCCGGCTGCAACTCCGGCACAGCCTCACCGGATGCCAGTGCTGGCACCCCCGTCTCCGGCGGCACACTGGTCTACGCGTCCGGAGACGCCGAACCGTCGTGCCTGGATCCGCATGTTGGCGGCAACTACCCACAGGCATTGGTCGCTTCCCAGTACCTGGAGACGCTGTACACCAAGGACGCCGACGGCAAGCTCATCCCCTGGTTGGCGGAAGATTCCACCGTCAGCGATGATGGTCTTCTCCGGACCGTGAAGATCCGTCCGGGCATCACGTTCACGGATGGCACGGCCTTGGATGCCGAAGCCGTGAAGGCCAATTTTGAGCACCTCCTGAACCCTGAAACGGCGTCCTCCACCGGTTACCTGGCGCTGGGCAAGATCGAAACCATGACTGCCGTGGACGCTTCCACGCTGGAGCTCAAGCTCAAGTCTCCAGACAATTCACTGCTCGAGTCGTTCTCCATGCCTTGGGTGGCCATTGAATCCGCCACCGCGCTCAAGCGTTCCAAGGCGGAAAACTGCGAGTCGCCCGTGGGCACCGGCCCGTTCAAGGTTGAGTCCTGGAAGAAGCAGGATGCGGTGAACCTGGTCCGCAACGCCGGCTACGTCTCCCCCGTCCCCGCCGCCGGGCACGAGGGCCCCGCATACCTGGACGGCATCACCTGGCGTTTCATCCCCGAGGCAGCCACCCGCTTCGCCGCGTTGCAGTCCGGGCAGGTGCAGATCATTGACAATGCCCAGCCGGATGCCATTGCCGCCGCCACCAAGGGCAAGAACATCAAGCACCTGGATGCGCCCCGCCCGGGAGCCGCCAACCGGGTTGAGCTGAATTCCTCCAAGGCACCGTTCGATGACGAGAAGGTCCGGGAGGCCTTCATCCACGCCGTCAACGTGGACGCCGGCATTGACTCGTTGTTCTTTGGAACCGCCACGAGGTCGTACTCACCGTTGTCCAGCGTTGAGCCGCTGGCCTACTCCGAGAAGTCACTCTTCGCCTACGACCCGGCCAAGGCTGGCGAGCTCTTGGATGGCGCAGGTTGGAAGGAGCGGGACTCCGACGGTTACCGCGTCAAGGACGGCAAGCGCCTGAGCCTTGAGTTCCCGGTCAGCACCAGCCAGTCCATCCCGGCTGAGCAGTCCTTGTTTGAGCAGATGCAGGCCACGGCGAAGGACTCCGGCTTCGAGATCAAGATCAAGTTGCTGGACCTCTCCAGCTGGTACGGCGACCTGGCCAAAAACGACTACAACCTGGTGTCCGCCCCGTACACCAAGGTGGGCCCCAGCGTGCTGTCTATCCTGTTCCACTCCGACTCCACCATTCCTGCACCGTCGGGCTACTTCGCCAACCTGTCCCAGGTCAAGGACCCCGCACTGGACACTTTGTTGGTGCAGGCCGGCACCACCAAGGACGAGGCCGAACGCAAGGACCTCTACGCCCAGGCACAGAAGAAGGTGCTGGAGGGCTACTACCTGCTGCCGCTCTACGATCAGCAAAACCACTTTTTGTACTCGGAGAAGCTGAAGAACGTCGGTGCCACCACGGCCGTGGCCTCACCGATCTTCTTTGACACCTGGCTGGCGAACTAAGCCCCGTCGATGAACGCCTCAGCAACCACCGTTTCGCGGCCGGCCGGAGCCCTCAGGTCGGCACCGCGCTGGCTGCTGGGCAAGCTGGCCGGAGGCATCTTTGTGCTCTGGGCGGTGGCGACGGCGATCTTCTTTGGCATCCGGATGATTCCGGGTGACCCGGCGGAAGCCATCATGGGCGGCCCCGGCTCCCAGGCTTCCGCCGAGGCCCTGGCAGCTGCACGGCTGGAGTATGGCCTGGACCAACCGCTGCTGGTGCAGTACATTCGCCAGTTTGGCCGGTTGGCCACCGGCGATCTAGGCACCTCATATTCCCTCAAGAGCCCGGTGGTTTCGGTGCTGGCCGAGATTGTGCCGCCCACGCTGCTGCTGGCCGGGCTTTCCCTGGTTGTGGCATGGCTGATGGCGCTGGTTCTTGCGGTGCTCTCCACACGTATTGCGGCAGTCGGATCGGCCGTTGAGATCATCTCGGCTGCCGTTCCGCATTTTTGGTTGGCCAGCGTGCTCATCATGGTATTTTCGACGGCGTTGGGCTGGTTCCCGCCCGTCAGCACCGACACTGCGGGCGGGCTGGTGCTGCCCGTGGTCACCTTGGCCCTGCCACTGGCCGGATTCCTTGGCCAGGTCATGCGCGACAGCCTCGAGAAGGCCCAGCGCTCGGCGTTTGCACTGTCTGCCCGGGCACGTGGAGAATCCGAAATCGGCGTCCTTCTGCGCCATTCACTGCGGCACGCCGCACTTCCCGGTATTTCACTGTCCGGCTGGGCCCTGGGTTCGCTGCTCTCCGGTGCCGTGGTGGTTGAATCCATTTTTGCCCGCCCGGGACTGGGGAGGGCGTTGCTCTCCGCTGTCACCGCGCGGGACATCCCCCTCGTGACAGGAGTCGCGCTGGTCTCGGCGGCGGCATACGTGGTCATCATGGCGCTGTCGGAAGTGGCCGAACGTTTGGTCGACCCAAGGATCAGTGCGGCATGAGTCATCACAGCCCCGAACTTCCCGTGACGGACCCCGTACTGGCCGGGCACACCAGCCGAGGAACCGGTCTTGGCCCCGGCAACGGGGAAAACGGCAACCGGGAAAACGGCCCCGGCGGCGGCACCCGGGGTCCCCGCATTGGAACCGGCACCGGCACTGGCACCGGCACAAGCCTGGCGAAGCGGCTGGCGGGTAGGGCACCCATGGTGCTGGCCGCCGTCGTACTTCTCTTCTTTGTACTGGCAGCGATTGCACCAACGGTTTTTGCGCCGGTGGACCCGCTGGCCATCAACCCGGCGGACGCCTTCTCACCGCCCGGGCCCGGGCACCTGCTGGGCACTGATGAATCGGGTCGGGACATTTACTCGCGCATCATCCACGGCGCGCGCCCCTCGCTGCTCATTGGCGCGGCGGCGACGGCGATCGGGCTCGGCCTGGCGCTGGTGTTGGGCACGCTCGCGGGGTTCGGCGGGCGGTGGCTGGACTTTGGTGTAGGGCGCATCCTGGAGGTGCTTTTTGCCCTGCCCGGACTGCTGCTGGCGCTGGTGTTCATCGCCTTTGCCGGGCCCGGTGTGACCACCACGGTGTTGGCGGTGGGGCTGACGACGGCGCCGGGGTACGCGCGGATTATCCGTGCCCAGATCATTGCCTTGCGGACCTCTCCCATGGTGGAAGCCGTCACGGTGTTGGGCCGGAGCCGGTGGCAGATTCTTCGGGTCCACATTCTTCCCAACGCGCTGGCGCCCATTGCCGTTCTAGCGACGTTGGGACTTGGGCAGGCTGTTCTGTGGGCAGCATCGCTGAGCTTCCTGGGGCTGGGATCGCCGCCACCGGCGCCTGAGTGGGGCACGATGCTCTCGGCAGGGCGCACGTACCTGTCGCTGGCGTGGTGGATGACGTTCTTCCCCGGGCTGGCCATTGTGCTGCTGGCTGCCTCCGCCACGGTGCTTTCCCGATCCATGAAAAGTGCAGGTGTGCGATGAAACCGGTCCGTCCTGTCAGAACTACTCAGACTGCTCCATCCGCCGCGACTGCTTCGACCCCTCCGACTTCTCCGACCCCTCCGACTGCTCCGGCTGGCGAGCCGGTCCTGCAGGTTAGCGATCTGCGGGTTTCGTTTGGCGCCAACACCGTGGTGGATGGCATTTCCTTCACCGTCAACCCGGGCGAATGCCTGGCTCTCGTGGGCGAATCCGGGTCCGGCAAGTCTGTCACGGCAAGGTCTCTCGTCGGTCTGGCCGGGCGCGGTTCTCGGGTGCAGTCGGAGACTCTGACCATTGCCGGGCGTGAGGTCCGTGACCTGTCCCAACGGGGCTGGCGCAAGGTGCGGGGCAGCCAGGTAGGTTTCATCCTGCAGGATGCGCTCACCTCACTTGATCCACTGCGCACCGTAGGGAAGGAGATCGACGACGTGCTGCGTCTGCACTCGGCACTCTCCGGCTCCGAGCGGGCCGCGCGGGTCATTGAGTTGCTGACAGCAGTGGGACTTGACGAGCCGGTGCGCCGGGCAGCGCAGCGCTCGGGGGAACTGTCCGGCGGCATGCGGCAGCGTGCACTTATTGCCTCAGCCATTGCCATGGATCCGGCGTTGATCATTGCCGACGAACCAACCACGGCCCTCGATGCAACCATCGCCGCATCCGTACTTCGGCTGCTCGGCGGGTTGCGCCGCGACGGGGCGGGGATGCTCCTGATCAGTCACGACTTGGCTGCCGTTTCCACCACCGCGGACTCCATTGCCGTCATGCAGAACGGTCGGATTGTGGAACAGGGACCGCGGCAGCAGGTCCTCGAGGATCCCCAGCACGCATACACCCGGGCACTATTGGCAGCCGTTCCGGCGGGAAAGCCGCGATTCAGCCGGCTGTCCCCCGGTGATGCGCTGCCGGTTGCGACTCCCGCTGCCGGGGCGCCTGCATCCATTTCGACTTATCCAAAGCCTCTACTGCGTGCCCGCGGGCTGTCGAAGTCCTTTCCCGTCTCTGGCTCAGACGACTTCCGGGCAGTGTCCGAGGTGGAGTTGGAATTGTTGCCAGGACGGACTCTCGGCGTTGTTGGCGAGTCGGGTTCCGGCAAGACAACTACGGCACGTATGGTGATGGGTCTGGCTACCCCCGACGTCGGAACCGTCGAGTTCCTCGGTGGGCCGTGGAACCCTGCGCCGGAGTCCGCACGAAGAAGCCGCCGGCCGTTGCTCGGCGCGATTTATCAGGATCCGGTGTCGTCGTTCGACCCCAGGCTTTCCACGGAGTCCTTACTGGCGGATGCGTTGAGTGGTGGGGCCACCCGTAAACCGCGCAACTACTCCGCTGAAATTTCGGACCTGCTGGCCATGGTGGGGCTGGACCGGGATGTAGCCGAGCGCAACCCAGCGACACTTTCGGGTGGGCAACGCCAGCGCTTGGCCATTGCACGTGCCCTGGCACCGAAGCCGAAGGTGTTGATTTGCGACGAACCGGTGTCCGCGTTGGACGTCTCGATCCAGGCCCAGGTGCTCGATCTACTTGATGAGCTGCAGCAGCGCCTCGGACTGGGCTATTTGTTCATCTCCCACGACCTTGCGGTGATACGGCACATGAGCGATGACGTACTGGTCATGCGTGGCGGGGAAGTCGTGGAAGCCGGCCCAACTGAGTCCGTGTTTACTGCGCCCCAACATGAGTACACCCGCTCCCTGCTCGCGGCGGCCCCTTCGACACTGGGGTAACCACCGTCTTTGGGATGGAGCCATTTGCAGACCTGTGCCGTGATATTTGGAGCCGGCAACGGGGAGGTTCAATCCGTAGCAGCGTCGGTGAGCCGGCGGCGGCGTTGTCAGGCGGGTGTCAGGCGGCGTCGGCGTGTCCTGGCCAGTCGCGGTTTCCTTGTGCGTCGGCGTTTCCGAGCCAGGGGCGTTTGAGTGCCCGGCGCATGGCGAGTTGCGTCAGGATGGCCTCGTCCTCATCGTCCCATTCGGGCGGATTTTGGCCCTCGAACACTTCCTGGCCCTCGAGGTAGCCCTGGCCATCGAGCTTTTCTCTCCCGTCGAGCACTTCTGTACCGTCGAGCTGGTCCTGATCCTCGAGTGATTCCTCGTCAGTGTCATCATCAGTTGCGTCCCCGGCCGTGGCGGCGTTGATGACGTCTCTGAGCCAGCCCGGGTAGGCAGGGGCATGGTCTTCGAGACGTTCTGGCGGGCAGTACCGGCCCGCGGGGGAAGTCCAGGCAATCCTGCCGTCGGCTTCTCGTTGCGGCGTCCAGCCACGCAGTCGCAGGCTCTGCCGCCCGGGCTCCTCGATGCACCGCTTGTGCCCACTGCGGTTCTTATCGTCCTTGGAGTGCTTGACCAAGTGGTGGTGAGCGCAAAGATGCTCAAGGTTGTTATAAACCGAGCGGCCACCGGATTCAAAACTACGCACATG
>JBBPZC010000177.1:0-7458 GCA_038199275.1 Actinomycetales bacterium | reverse complement strand
CGGAACCATGGTCTGGCTGCGCGGGTGAACGTGGATCAGCTGACCCTCGGCCACGCGGAAGGACGGGCGGTCCACGCGGGCGCCGTCAACCATGATGTGGCGGTGCACAACCAGCTGGCGTGCCTGGGCGGTGGTGCGGGCGAAGCCTGCACGCAGAACCAGGGCGTCCAAACGGGTTTCCAAGATTTCAACCAGGTTTTCACCGGTCATGCCCTTGGTGTGCTTGGCTTCTTCGAAGGCACGGGTCATCTGTGCTTCGCGGATGCCGTACTGGGCACGCAGACGCTGCTTTTCGCGCAGACGTACAGCGTAGTCACTGTCCTGCTTCTTGCGGGCGCGACCATGCTCACCGGGGCCGTACGGACGGCGCTCGAGGTACTTGGCGGCCTTGGGGGTCAGGGCAATACCGAGGGACCGCGAAAGGCGGGCCTGACGGCGGGCACGTGTGTTGTTAGCCACTTGTGTCCTTCCAATATGTGCAATAAGACTGTTCTCTGGCCTCCATTGTGGAGAGCTGGGGCTATTGCAACCCATCGCTGCAGCACCTGGGCATGGGCACCAAATCCGTTGACAGCACGGCAATCACGCGGCAAAAGCCGTATGAGCCGTACTTGGATGGTGCGCATGGAGCCAGAGCTTGCCAGTGCGCCATCAACTCTACCACCTCGCGACGCCATAACCGGAGCATGCATCGGCGCCTGGCCGCCGCCAACGGACGCCGGGAAGGCGCTGCGCCCACGTGGCTCCCAGCCCCGAGCTGCCCCGGCGCCAAGCCCTATGGCTGATCCGCTGTTATTTCTTCGGTCCGGTGCCGCGAATGATTTCACGCAGGCGCGACAGTCGCGGGCCCAGGTCACGCTCATGGCCATTGGCGGTGGGCGTGTAATAGTTCCGTCCCACCAGATCGTCCGGCGGATACTGTTGGGTGGCAATGGAGTGCGGGGAATCGTGGGAGTAAATGTAGCCCTTGCCGTGGCCCAGACCTGCAGACCCTGCGTAATGGGCGTCGCGCAGCGGTGCCGGAACCGTGGTTCCCTTCCCGGCGCGGACGTCGGCAATGGCGGCATTGATGCCGTTGTACGCGGCGTTGGATTTGGGCGCCGTGGCTACATGCACCACAGCCTCGGCCAGGATGATCCGGGCCTCCGGCATGCCGATCAGGGCCACCGCTTGGGCGGCGGCAACGGCAGTTTGTAATGCTGTGGGGTCGGCCATGCCCACGTCCTCGGCGGCGGAAATCATGACTCGCCGACTGATGAATCGCGGGTCCTCCCCCGCCTCCAGCATGCGCGCCAGGTAGTGCAGGGCGGCGTCCACGTCGGAGCCACGCACGGACTTGATGAAGGCGCTGATGATGTCATAGTGCTGGTCACCGGCGCGGTCATAGCGCACGGCTGCGGCGTCGATGGCCCGTTCGGCAATGCCCAGGTCGATCACCACAGGGTCGTCGGCCAGCACAGCATCATCACCCTCGGCCTCTTCTGCCTCCTCGCCGGCGGCAGCCGCATCGCTGGGCCCCACATCGCCGGGCCCCACATCACGGGCCCCGACATCGCCGAGCGGCAGCTCGGAGAGGGCCACCCCGGCAGCCGCTTCCAGGGTGGTCAGTGCACGGCGCGCATCCCCCGACGCGAGCCGGACCAGGTGGTCGAGTGCATCGTCCGTGACCGTGACGAGCCCGTCCAGTCCCCGCGGATCCGTGATGGCACGCTCCAGCAGTCCCTGAATATCCGCATTCGTGAGCGGCTGCAGGGTCAACAGGATGGACCGGGAAAGCAGTGGGGCCACCACCGAGAACGACGGGTTTTCCGTGGTCGCCGCGATCAGCACCACCCACCCGTTTTCCACACCGGGCAGCAATGCATCCTGCTGGGCCTTGTTGAAACGGTGGATTTCATCCAGGAACAAAACGGTGGTGCGACCGTGCAGGTCCCGGTCGGTCAGCGCCTGATCCATGACCCGGCGCACATCCTTCACACCGGCTGTGATGGCGGAAAGTTCAACGAATTTGCGTCCCGGCCCACGGGCGATCACGTGGGCCAGGGTGGTCTTTCCTGTTCCGGGAGGCCCCCACAGCATGACCGACGATGGCCCGGCTGCTCCCCCGGAACCGGCCCCGGCGGCGAGCATCGCCAGCGGCGATCCCGGTCCGAGCAGGTGTTGCTGGCCCACCACTTCATCGAGGCTGCGCGGGCGCATACGCACGGCCAACGGACTGCGCGGACGCGTCACCTGCGCCGAACCGCCCGAGGTGCGGGGGCCGTCGTCGCCCGTGTCATCGTCGCCGCGCAGGGCGCTAAAAAGGTCACTCACCCCTCTAGGCTATCGCCACCAGCCGACACTGTTGGCCCGGTAGGCTGGCGGGGTGAATACCACCGGCCGCACCGCCTTTGTTCCCGCCCAGCGTTTGACCGGTTGGGCGGAGCGCTTCGCCGCAGCCCACCAGGGCCTCGCCTCCACCACTGACACGGACGACGGCGTGCAGCTGGCCATGCGGGACGGCGCCACTGCGTTGCTCACCCCACCTTGGCCCGACGACGGCCGTCCCGGCCGGGGCGCGGGGCTGGTGGAACGGCTCGCGTCATTGGCCTCGCAGGAGCGCCGGCTAGGGCTGATTTTGGTGCGCCGGGGCGGATACGGTGTGGGGGTGGCCGTCGCCGGGAAGCTCGTGGCCTCCAAGGTGGGGACCGCGTCCGCACGGTCCCGCGGCGGCGATCAGGGTGCTGTCGTGGTGGAGCGGGCCGCGTCCGAAGCCGCGAAAGTCTTCGCCGGCCAGGGTTTTGAATATCTGGCCACCGGGGGCGACAAGCAACTGGTCGAAAGCGTACTGGGTGCCGCCTCCCTACGGTTCGTTGCCGGGCGGCCGCGACTGGCGCCCTTGACCGTGACGGACCCCAAAATGGCGGTCCTGCAAAAGGCCGCCGCGGACTTCGCCGCCGTGCGGGTGCAGATTACGGAGTAGCTCTCCCCGACCCACCACCCTGAACCCTGCAGCACATCATGGGCGACAGTCCCAGGCATTGCGGAAGCGATGGCCAAAAATGCCCTTTAAGTGCTGCGGCGTTGGGGGAAAATGCCCTATAGGTGCTGCGGCGTTGGGGATGGGCAGTCAGCAGGCGCCGAACGCCCGCCGCAGCGGGGCTTGCCGATAGTGGTAGCGTGCTTCCTCCGCAAACCCGGCCGCTGCATACAATTCTTGGGCGCCGACATTCGCGGCCGTCACCATGAGCCACAAACGGCCCGCACCTGCCGCAGATGCCGCTTTTTTGAGTTCTTGCAGAATTGCCGCCGCGACACCTTGGCGGCGGAAGTCCGGGTGCGTGCCCATGCAGTACACGCCGCCCCAGCCGTCCAACATCGTGAGCCGCCCGGTGCCGATCACGTCCCCCGCGCTGTTGCGGGCGGCCGCGTAAATGGACGGGGCTGCAGTCAAGATGCCTTGGCCCAACTGTTTCTCCGCCGCACCGCCCCGGCCGTCCACGGACCACCATGAGTCGAGCCATTCTTCATCCGGGGCATCGGCGCAGCTCACGTTGAAGTCCATGGACGGAGCCGAGGTGGATGGAACGGGCACATCCGACTGGGCCGCTGCGGTCATGATGATGGTCTCGGACTGCCGGGAGTAACCCTGGGCACCGAGGAACTCCTCCAGCGCGGCATTCTCCGGCCGGCGGGTGAGCTGGAAGATGACCGGCTGGCGACGGGCGGCGTACCAGTTCTCGGCCATACGCAAGGCGACGGTGGGGTTCCCGGCGGAATTGTCCCCGACACCTGCATCCCCGGCATCACGCACGGGCCAGATCGAGTTGGCCCGCTGCGTGACGCCGCCGCTCGACCGCAAGACCCAGCCATCCGCCGTCGAGCTTTCCAGTGCGGGCCAGGCCTCGGCCATGAAGCGTTCAAGCGTGTCAAGCGGGACGGATACGGTTTCCGGAATCAGCATCGAATAATCCTAACGCGGCACGCCCAGCTGATTGCGGGCACGCAAAAGGCCGGCCTCCCGAACGGGGAGACCGGCCCTTTTCGGATCAGTTGCTACTTCTCGCCTGCGTCAGGCTTGGCTTCGGGCTTGAAGTCCACGCCGGCCTCCTTGCGCTGCTGCGCCGTGATCGGGGCAGGAGCCTGCGTCAGGGGATCGTAACCGCCGCCGGACTTCGGGAAGGCGATGACGTCGCGGATGGAATCAACTCCTGCCAGCAGGGACACGGCACGGTCCCAGCCAATGGCAATTCCGCCATGCGGCGGGGCGCCGTACTTGAACCCTTCGAGCAGGAAACCGAACTTCTCCTGCGCGTCCTCGCGGGAGAGGCCCATGACCTCGAACACCCGCTCCTGTACATCGCTCTGGTGGATACGGATGGAACCGCCACCAATTTCGTTGCCGTTGCACACGATGTCGTAGGCGTAGGCCAGTGCCGACTCGGGGTCGGTGTCGAAGGTGTCCATGAACTCGGGCTTGGGCGAGGTGAACGCGTGGTGCACGGCGGTCCATTTCCCGGCGCCAACAGCAACGTCACCGGACGCGACCGCGTCGGAGGCGGGCTCGACCCTGGGTGCGTCGACAATCCACACGAACGCCCAGTCCTTGGGGTCGATCAGGCCGGTGCGGTGGCCGATCTCATCACGGGCAGCACCGAGCAGGGCGCGGGATGGGGCAACTTCGCCGGCTGCGAAGAAGATGCAGTCCCCTGGCTTCGCGCCGACGGCGTCGGCCAGGCCGGCACGCTCGGTGTCGGTCAGGTTCTTGGCAACGGGGCCGGTGAGCTCGCCCTCTTCCTTGAACAGGACATAGGCCAGGCCCTTGGCGCCGCGCTGCTTGGCCCATTCCTGCCAGGCATCGAGCTGGCGGCGGGGCTGTGAGGCCCCGCCGGGCATGACCACGGCGCCCACGTAGGGAGCCTTGAACACGCCGAACTCGGTGTCCTTGAAGAACTCGGTCAGATCGCTCAGCTCCAGGCCGAAACGCAGGTCAGGCTTGTCGGAACCGTAACGGGCCATGGCGTCGCGGTAGGTCATGCGCTGGATGGGCAGCGGGATCTGGACGTCGATCAGCTTCCACAGGGCGGAGACAATCTTCTCGCCGAGGGCGATGATGTCTTCCTGGTCAACGAAGCTGGCCTCAATGTCCAACTGTGTGAATTCCGGCTGGCGGTCCGCACGGAAGTCCTCATCGCGGTAGCAGCGGGCGATCTGGTAGTACTTCTCAAAACCGCCCACCTGCAGCAACTGCTTGAACAACTGCGGGGACTGCGGCAGCGCGTACCAGGAGCCGGGGGCCAGACGTGCCGGCACCACAAAGTCGCGGGCGCCTTCCGGGGTTGAGCGGGTCAGCGTAGGAGTCTCGATCTCCGTGTAGCCCTGCTCGTGCAGCAGGTTGCGCGCCACGCGGTTGGCCTCCGAGCGCAGGCGCAGGTTGCGCTGCATGCCGGGGCGGCGCAGGTCCAGGTAGCGGTGCTTCAGACGCGCTTCCTCACCGACCTCCACGTGCTCGTCCACCTGGAACGGCAGGGGCGCCGCTTCGTTAAGTACGACGACGCTATCGGCCATGACTTCGATCTCACCTGTGGCGAGGGCCGGGTTCTCGTTGCCCTCGGGGCGGCCGGAGACGGTGCCGGTGATCTGCAGGACGTATTCGTTGCGCAGCGCGTGGAACACTTCTTCCTCGCGGACAACAACCTGCGCCACGCCCGAGGCGTCGCGCAGATCCAAAAATGCCACTCCGCCATGATCGCGGCGGCGGGCAACCCACCCCGCGAGGGTGACGGTTTGGCCAATGTGTTCAGCCCGCAAGGAGCCCAGGTCATGTGTGCGCAGCACAGCATTCCTTTCAATGGTGGTGAACGGCCGCGTTCCGGGGCCGCAAAAATGGTTTGTCTAGAAGTTTACCGTGGACTGCCGACCGCTCGGGCGCGCAGCGAGCGTAGGGGCTGGCGGTGTGGTGGGCGCCACCGCGGACGCACCGACGAAGTCGTGTGCGGCGCGGTGCGGGCACCAGCCCCTACCTCGCGAGAGCGCCCGACAGGGTGCCACCTCCAACCGCGAAATGCCCGGTTACGCCTTAATGATTTGCGGGCGCAGGTCAACGGCTGGGGGCATCCATGTGGTGGGGTTGGCTGTGACCTGGTCCCCGGAGCGGATGTCCTTGACCTGGTGGGCGCCGTCCTCGTCGGTGAACCAGACGTAGGGGATGCCGCGCTTGTCCGCATACTTGATCTTCTTGCCGAACTTGTCCGCCTTGGCCGCAACCTCGCTGGAAATGCCGCGGGCGCGCAGGGCGGAGGCCACATCTTGCGCCTCGGACCAGGAGTCTTCATCGGCCAGGGTCACCAGCACGGCGGTAGGGACCGAGCGGGAGGCCTTGGCAAATTCCTGGCTCAGGATGCGCGCCACCAGGCGCGTGACACCAATGGACAGTCCGACGCCGGGGAACTTGCGGTTGCCCTTGGAGGCCAGTGCGTCGTAACGTCCGCCGGAGCAGATGGAGCCGAGTTGTTCGTGGCCCACCAAAACCGTTTCGTAGACGGTGCCGGTGTAGTAGTCCAGGCCGCGGGCAATGGAGAGATCCGCCACAACGGAGCCGGGCGCGCTCTTGACCGCCGCAGAAATGACCTGCTCGAGCTCGTTCAGGCCCTCCTCCATGAGCTCATCCGTGACGCCCAAGGCACGCACCTGATCAACGAAGGAGGTGTCTTCGGTGCGGATCGAGGCCAGGGCCAGGGCCTTGGCCGCCTGCTCGTCAGTTGCTCCGAGCTCACTCTTGAGCAGCTCCGCAACCTTCCCAGGTCCAATCTTTTCCAGCTTGTCGATGCTGCGCAGCACCCCGGCGGTGTCGGCCAGACCGATGCCGCGATAAAAGCCCTCGGCGAGCTTGCGGTTGTTGATGCGCAGCTTGAAGGCGGGAAGGGGCAGGGCGGACAGCGCCTCGGCAATCACCAGCGCAAGTTCCACGTCATAGCGGAACGGCAGTACGCCGTCGGCCACCACATCGATGTCCGCCTGGGTGAACTCGCGGTAACGGCCCTCCTGGGGACGCTCGCCGCGCCAGACCTTCTGGATCTGGTAGCGGCGGAACGGGAAGGAGAGGTAGCCGGCGTTTTCCACCACATAACGGGCAAAGGGCACCGTCAAATCGAAGTGCAGGGCCAGCGCGTTGGGGTCGTCCTTGGCAGCGGTGGCGGTGTTGCCGTCGTCGTCCTGCAGGCGGGAGAGTCCGTAGACTTCCTTGTCAATCTCACCCTTGCGCAGCAAATGTCCCACGGTTTCCACCGCGCGGGTCTCGATCGAGGAGAAGCCGTGCAGCTCAAAGGTGCGCCGCAGGGTGTCAAGCACATGCGCCTCCACCAGCCGCTCCTCGGGAAGCCACTCGGGAAAACCTGACAAGGAGGCGTTGCGTGCCATAGGTGTTGCTCTCCTAACATGCACCGGGCCCCGGCAAAAGGGGCGCCAGCGGTGCGGCGG